>JAIQGH010000122.1 GCA_020072655.1 Terriglobia bacterium
CGGTCGAGGTAGAGGAGCGCAAACCCATCTTTCTTGGCGCTGCCAAGGTCGATCCCGCTTGCCTTCACGCACAGGACGCGAATGGGTTGGCCGGTAAATGGATCGGGCAATTCGAATTTTGAGCTCGTGCTACCACCGCCGAAGTTGGTGATGCGCAGGTCGCGGCCGAGCAGGTTGGAGCGGTAGCGCAACAGCTCCAGTGGATCGTCGGCCCATTGCCGGGCTAACCCTTCATCCCAGAGATCTTGCAGAAATCTCATAGGACACTTCCTTGGTTCTGCGTTGGGTTCAGGATGCCCAGAAACTGCCTCCAACCATTGTTGCGACACAAAAGCGGGTCATCGAGTACTGAGTCGTCTTCAGCCTTCGGGAGATGTAACGGTCGCAGGAAGCCTGGGGCGCCCCGCACCAATACGCAAGACAAATACTCGTCGGGATCGCATACCCGAAGGACTGTGCCAGCTACGATTCCAGGGTAAAGGCGCCGCTACAAAGGCGCATCAGACTTGAACGGCCCGCCCAGGGGGAGGCTACGCGACCACGCGCAGCTCGAGACGGAGGTCTTCCCTTTCTCGCCTCGTTCACGATCGATGCGCTCGAGGTAGCGGGACTGCCGGAACGCTGCCAGTGCATCTCTCGGCGGGCCCTTGGCCAGCCCCTGATCGCGGATCGTCAAGCGAAAGACCGTCACAAGAGACTGCACGCCAACGGAGTCTACGCTCAGACAATCCTGCCCAGCTTGACAATCTCTCCAAATATCGTTGACCCCCTCGTGCCTGATATCTTTCGATTTTGCCAGACGAACTTCATCGACCTCTTACAGCAAGGGCCGTCGGGTTGCGGAATCCACTGCACTGACTTTCTGGGTCCGGTGCTGGCAACCAGACCAGCCACGACATCTCAGTCAAAATCGATCATCGCATCGGATGCAAGCACCAGCTGTTCGGCGAACCGCTCCTCCAGCCGAACTACTATAAGAACATGCGCTATTCCTGGAAAGGGCCTACGGCGCAAACGGACGTAGGTGTCGCGGTTCGTCCGCGCAGAATATCAACACTCCCACAGGGTGAGGCCAAGTTCCCTACGTAATTCAAAATTTCATCCCGAGCTAAGAGTGTACAGCCGCCTTATTCTCAGTGCAATCTTTTGCCGCAGCAACCACAAAGTAGGCGGATACATGGCAGTCTAAAGATTCAGTTGACCTTGAAGCAGTGTCTTTTGCCGGATCCCTGGAGGATTCTCTCACCGACGTGTCGGTCACACAGAGTCTCCGAGGACGACAGGTCTCCTGGGCTTACGTTCGAAGCCGCCCGCTGTCTCCCAACCAATCTGGAAGGATGATGGGTCGTGGTAAAATGCCCCCTTGGAAAAGGCAAGCCTGGCTTCTTTAAATCGGCTCGGAAAGCGTGCACGTCGTCCATTCAGCAGTCTAAGACGGTGCCGTCGGCAGATTGCCCCGTCCCCGTGTGTGGCCAAGGGACTTTAAAGGGCGCCTGAGGGACCAAGTGCACGAGGAAACTATCGCTTGACATCAGGCGCAGGCGATGGGCTCGCCTGACCTGGACAGCAGAGTCGTGGTGGCTACGTGGCAGCGGAATCGACTGCTTGGTAGGGAAAGCTGGAACTTTTTCCGTCAAGCCCCGCTTTCTTGTGTAGGGGACGTGCTGATCGTCAATGAGCATGAGAGGCTGACCCTGGAGATCGCGGTGGTCAAGCCCGCACTTCTCAGTGATCCTGAGCTGGCACGGTTACTCGCCAGAGCAGAGTACGCTCCACAACGCTGCCCTGCATGCACCGAATTCTGAAAGAGGAGAGGGTCATGAACGCCCCCACGATAGCATATTTGACAGACATTTACTTTGAACCGGGAGCACTAAACGTGCTACCCGATCTCCTTCATAGATTTTCCGTAAAGAGACCGTTGGTTGTCACTGATAAGGGGCTGACCTCACTCGGATTCAGCGCCCGCCTGGGGATCGGTAGTGTGCCCGTATTTGACGAGATCGAAACCAATCCAACAGAAACCAGTGTAGTCGCCGGCTTGGCGACGTATCGTGAAGACATCTGTGACGGACTCGTGGCAATTGGTGGCGGTTCATCGATCGACTGCGCCAAATGCATAGGCCTTCTCGTTCACCACCCTGAGCCTCTCGCACATTATGCCTTCTTGAACGGAGGATTACCCAGAATCACCGCCAATAAACCACCTCTCATCGCTATCCCGACGACTGCAGGTACGGGGAGCGAGGTGGGACGCGCCGCGCTCATTACTATGAACAGCGGCAGAAAAATGGCATTCCTGAGTCCCAAGCTAATTCCCAACTCAGTGATCTGCGATCCAACGCTTACCCTTGAGCTCCCCAAGGGTTTGACCGCGGGCACGGGGATGGACGCGATCGCGCACTGTGTGGAAACCTTCTGTAGTCCGAAGTTCAATCCCGTGGCGGACGCTATCGCGCTCGATGGCCTGCACCGCGCCTATGTAAACATCCGAGAAGCCGTTCACAATGGTTCACACCTGGGTGTTCGCACTGAAATGATGATGGCTGCGTTGGAGGGCGGGCTGACCTTCCAAAAAGGCCTCGGCTTCGTCCACAGCTTGAGTCACCCGCTCGGCGGGCTGAAAGGAAAACGACTCCACCACGGTACGTTGAACGCCATTTTCCTTCCGCACGTGCTGCGTTTCAACATGGAGGCTTGTCTCGATAGGTTGGACAAGCTGGCCCGTGCTCTTGGCGCTGCAACTCGTATGCAACTGCCTGATGTTTTTGCCAATTTGAATACGGAAATCGGCATCCCATCCCGCCTCCGCGACCTGAATCTATCAATGGACGAGCTCGAAGGGATGGCAGAACTCGCGCTCCAAGATCACTGCTCCTTGACCAATCCGCGCAAGATCACCTTGGATGCTTGCCAACGGCTTTACCAAGATGCGTTCTAGTCTCGGCCGAGCAAGCAACCATATGTTTATGGACCAGTCGCTTCCTCTGAAAGACCACCGTTTCTCATGGCCAATCAAGCGGTCCCGGGATTCTGACTCGTCAGAAACCAAAACCAAGGGGGTGTAGTATGAAAGCTGCCGTTTGGCATGCTCGACGGGACATTCGCATTGAGGATTTTCCAGACCCTCCAGCGCCAAGCGAGAATCAAATCCAGATCCAGGTCGAGTGGTGCGGAATCTGCGGCACCGACCTGGAGGAATACGTTTATGGGCCGCTTTATATCCCGGTCGACAAGCCGGATGAACTCACCGGTCGTCAGGCTCCTATGGTGATCGGGCACGAATTTGTCGGCACGGTGGCGAAAGTCGGGCCCAAGGTGACCGAATTTAAAGTTGGTGAACGCGTTGCGCCAGACACCTTGCTATTCTGCGGGGAATGCTGGTACTGCAAACAGCATCTGGTTCATCAGTGCCGGAAACTCGCTATCCTAGGTCTTATGACCGATGGCGGTTGCGCCCAGTACGTGAATGTACCGACCTACATGTGTTTCAGGCTGCCCTCTAACGTACCGTCGGAGGTGGGAGCGCTCGCCGAGCCTGCTGCCGTCGCCGTTCGCGCCGTACGTACTGCCGGCGTCGGCTTAGGCGATAGTGTGGCAATCGTCGGCGGTGGAACAATCGGACTACTTTGCCTGCAGGTAGCATTGGTCGCAGGCGCGTCGTCAGTCTACGTAGTTGAGCTTGAGGATACTCGCCGAAAGCTTGCCCGCGAACTGGGCGCCCGGCTAACCGTTGACCCGCTCGCCATGGATCCGGTTGAGGCCATTATGGAAATCAGTGGTGGCAGGGGAGCTGATGTTGTCATCGAAGCGGGTGGGAACGAAAAAACCATGAGCCTGGCTCCGCAACTGGCACGTCCTCAAGGTACCGTTATGGTTATTGGTCTCCACAATGAGCCGGTGAGAGTAAATCTCTTTCCCGTAGTGTGTAAGGAAATCGTCATCAGAGGGTCGTTCTCGCACATTTACGACGTGGATTTCTCAGAAGCGGTGGCCTTGTTGGGCGCCGGCAAAATCCAAGCCGATCCTCTCATCACGTCCCGCGTCGGCATTGACGGTCTCATCGACGAGGGACTCGAAGAACTGCTTCGGAACAAATCCAAACATTTGAAAATCCTTATTTCGCCGCAGCTCTAGCCGGAGATCAATCAAGGTTCTGTGGTGCCGCGGGGTGGTTATCGCATCCTCGCTTTCTGTCAGGCGTCCCGCTACCAGCCCGAAGCGAGTGTTATCGACATCCATGCCAGCCGGGGCACAGTTGCCAATGCCGTCGAACCGCTCACCAGTGGCGGCAGGAAGACGTGTGATGCAGGTCTTGCTCCCTTCCATGATCTCCTTCAGCCTCCCGGCGATCGTCCGGTGCAGACCCTCCGGTCGGGGGAGTTCCGACACTGGATTTCTCCCTGGCTGCCTTCCAGCAGGGTGCGAATCTTCTCTTCTGCCGCGTTTTTCAGTCATGGTTCGATGTCTTCAAGGACCAGGCAATTTACCGCGGGTCACGGGGGCGGGCCAGTGCAGAAGCTACGGGGTTGTGAAAATAAATTTTTACATTCGATTGACAATTGAAAGTAAGTTTAGTAACTTGCGTGGAGTCTTGCTCGGGGTCCTCGCGGCGTGACAGACATAAGCGCAAACGTTGCAGACGAGGACGAGCAATTTCTTTCACAGCAAGGCCAACACGTAACGGGTGTTATTCAACCATGAATGTGCGCCGATTTTCTGATTTCGGGCCCGGCGCAGAAAGTGGGCCGTCAAGCCCGGCCACCTTCGATCCAGAGTGGGTTTTCCCTAAGGAAACCTACTGTTTTCTCAACGATTCCGTGAAAGCCTGCAGGACGTTGCGATCCTACTCTCGCCTGTCCCACGGGCCTGCTGATGACGCCCGCAATCTTGGGGTACTTCTTGACTGGAGTGAATAGTGGCGAGAGAAGTTCGACAATTATGTCCTGGCTCCGTGGGCTGCAGGCCCAAGGCCCGTCGGAACAGATTCTGCGGCTTTTGGTCTACCACGCTCTGTCATGCCACCACTCGTAAACCCGGGCACAATACGAGCGGAGTCGTCTGACTCTGTAGCACGGGATCGGGCGTAGAGGGTGGCTTGCTGATTTCGCCATGCACGCATCATGTGGGTTCCTGAATATCAAGAATAAGGAGGAGTGGAAATGTACGGCAAAGGGCTAGCACTGGCATGTGTGCCGTTTTATCCATGCGGAGATCGCTTTGTTCCCCGCGGATATCGCGAAGATCCGCACACCTTGGAACAAAAACTCGCAGTCATTGCAGGTTTGGGTGATGTGGCAGGAGTTGAGCTGAGTTACCCGGCGGAGTTTGAGGATCCCGTGCCCATAGCCAAAGTCCTCAAGGGCCTGGGCTTGAAAGCTTGTAATCTCGAGGTAGAACTCTTTGGCTCCTCCAAATGGAAATACGGCGCCCTGTCTTCCCGTGACGACGCGGTGCGAAGTGACGCGATCAGGCTTGCATGTCGGTGCATGGACGCAGCCGCAGACCTGGGCTGTGAGCAGATCAGCCTGTGGCCCGGGCAGGATGGCTTCGATTATCCCATGCAAGTCGACTACCGGGAGGCTTGGGAAAGAACAGTCGATGCAATTCGCGAAATAGCTGCCCATCGTCAGGACATTAGAATCGCTATCGAGTACAAGATCAAGGAACCGCGCACGCATATCCACCTGGCAACGGTTTGCAAGGTATTACTCGTCACACTCGAGCTGGGCGCCTCAAATGTCGGCGTGATGATCGATGCCGGTCATGCGTTAATGGCTTACGAGAATGTGGCCGAGTCTGTTGTGCTGGCAAGCCGTTATGGCAAGCTGTTCCACATGCACCTGAACGACAATTACCGGTTGTGGGACGACGACATGATTGTGGGCTCGGTGAATCTTTGGGAAACGTTCGAGATGTTCTGGGTGCTGGAGGAGGTCGGGTATCAGGGATGGTACAGCTTGGACATATTTCCATACCGAGAAGATAGCCTGAGGGTAATTCGGGCCAATCTGGATATGGTCAAGAAGTTGATCAACACAGCGCGTAGAGTGGACCGGACCCGTATTGTTGACCTTCAAAGGAAAAGCGATGCGGTCGGCATTGCCGAGTATTTGAGGGAGGAGCTGCTGAAATGAACCGAATCGCATCGAAGCCAGCGTGAGTTAAGGCGTGGGTTGATTTGCATTTTCGACTTGGCGGGATCGGCCCGCAAGCGAGAACCGGAAGCTATGTGAGGCGAACCTTTGGCAATCCTGAATTCCAGCGCTTGCCTGGCATTTGATCTAGGTGCATCGAGCTGGCGTGCTGCTCTAGCATACCAGGATGGAGCGGGCGTGCGTCTGAATGAGATTTACCGTGAGGAAAACTCGCCGATACAACGGGCAGATGGTCTGTTTTGGGATATCGACAAAATCTTCAGCGGAATAAAGCGAGTTATGAGGAATGTTGCCGGTAACAAGGTCCGTATTTTGTCGATCGGCATCGACTCCTGGAGCGTCGACTATGGGCTCCTGGACAAGGCCGGCGTTCTGCTCGAGCTCCCCAGGTGCTATAGAGATCCGCGAAACCATGGCATGCTCCGGGAGCTAACGGCGAGCATCGGCCTTGATGCCCTGTTTGCGCGGACGGGCGTTCTAGCCGAAGACATCACGACGCTGTGCCAGCTTCTGGCCACCAGGAAGCAAACGCCGGCATTGCTCGAGCAGGCAGCAAATCTGCTTTTCATACCTGACTTGCTGCGCCACTGGCTTTGCGGCCAGTGCGCAACCGACTTCACATTGGCGACGACATCGCAGATGTACAATCTCCAGCAACGGGCGTGGGATGAGGAATTGTTGGCTCTGCTCGATCTGCCTAGCCGTATTCTCCCGAGGGTGTTTAACGCCAGCACCGTGCTTGGCTGCTTGGATCGGCAGCTCCAAGAAGAAACGGGCCTGGGACCCGTACCCGTAGTAACCGGCGCTTCTCATGATACCGCGGCCGCCTTCATGGCAGCTTCTGCCGACCAGGACTGCGCGATCCTCAGTTCGGGTACGTGGTCCATCCTCGGAGTCAATCTGACCCATACTTTACCTTCTGCCGGCATTGACCCGCGGCGTTTTGGCTATGAGGGTAATGCAGACGGTTCATTACGCCTCATCCACAACGTTCCTGGGATGTGGTTGCTAGAGCGTTGTCGGGCCGAGTGGAATCGAGGGGGCGTCGAGTGTACTTACGACGCGTTGATTAACGAAGCACGTCGGCGGATCAATTTTACGGGCCGTATAGATCCTCACTGGCCGGGATTTGTCTATCCCGAGAGTATGCTGGAGGCGATTGCGTCTTATATGCGGGAGACTGCCCAGCCGGAGCCACGCTCGCCGGGCGAGTTCACGCGTGCGATACTCTCGGGATTGGCGGAGAGTTACGCACAGACGCTTGACGAGCTCCGCGCTCTAACGAATAGGAAACTCGAACGTCTTGTCGTTGTTGGCGGCGGCGCTCAAAACGAACTCCTCAATGAGCTCACTGCCTACCAGGCCAATGTCGTTGTATCTCCCGGTTGCAGTGAAGCGACACTTCTCGGAAACGTGCAGAACCAGCTTCTTGCCATTCAAACGTTCCAGGGAACGCATGGTAGCTGCTGGAGCTAAATAAGATTACACGCCGAAAGGAAGGCAAGAAACTGCCACGTGTAGAACTGGCCCTCGTTCACCCCGCGCTGGCGACAAAACTGTCGAATCGATATCCCGCTCCGCACCGCCTCACTGATTGCCCTCTGCCAATAACGTGCCTTCTCCACGGCACCCTTTCCGCTGCGCATCCCACACCTCGGTCGTTGGTTACTACATGCGCACTCCGCGCATGTACCGGAGATCACCTGTCGAGGGAGTATCAGGGAGGAACTTCGATCGTGACAGATGGATTCATCGTGAGGTTTCGGCAAGCCTGCATGATTTCGCCTGACCGAAGTTGGTAACGTCTGTCTTTTGCCCTTCGGGGCCGAGGAGGACGGACGATGGCCAGCGAGTTACCTGATATTCCCCATAACATGCGGAGACTTTACCGGCGTTTCGAACGGTGGCGGAACGCGCACACCGGACGCTTGCCGATTCCGGAGCGCTTGTGGGCTGCGGCGGCAGAACTGGCGAGAGAGCACGGGGTTTTCGCCACTGCGAAGGCTCTGCATCTGGAGTATGGCAAGCTCAAGCAACGGGCAGACGGGGCGGTTCCGGCATGGAAGGGGCGGGTGGCGAAGGCGCCGACCACCGTTCGACAAACTCAAGGCGGTATACGCCGTCGAACTACGGTGCCGCGCCGCACCCGATCACAGCCTCGAACGCCGGCGTTCGTGGAGCTGATTACGCCGCGGCCCGGCAGTTCCCGCGAATGCCGAGTGGAGTTGGAAGGCCCACGGGGCCGGATGAGGATCGAGTTTAAGGGTATCGCGACAGCGGAACTGGTAGCGTTGAGCCGGGCGTTGTGGGACGGTTCGGCACCGACCGATCAGGGCGAGGCATGATTCAGATCACCCCGCAGATGCGCATCCTGGTGGCGATCGAAGCGGTGGACGGCCGCAAGGGCATCGATTCGCTGGCGCGACTGTGCCAAGAGAAACTGGAGGCGGATCCTTTCTCGGGCTCTCTCTTCGTTTTTCGGAGCCGGCGCGGGACAGCGATTCGCATACTTGTCTACGATGGCCAGGGATTCTGGCTGGCGCAGAAGCGGTTATCCAAAGGGCGTTTTCGCTGGTGGCCGGAAGGCCGGAGTGCGCACGAGGTGGCACGGAATCTGGCGGCGCATCAACTGCAAGTGTTGTTGGCGGCGGGCGACCCGACCGCGACCCGGGCGGCGCCGGTGTGGCGGCCGGTGGGCATGGTGGGATGAGAAAAAACCTCAAGGCTTGCGTTCTAACTTCGTATCTGCTACGCTCCGAGGCGTGGAAGGAGAGTTTCGCTATCGGGGCCGGGGGATTACCGCCGCAGAAGTGGAGTTCATTCGGCAGTTGATCGCGCAGCATCCGGGGGCCAACCGGCGGCAACTCTCGCTCCAACTGTGCGAAGCCTGGGGATGGAAACAGGCCAACGGCGCACTGCGTGACATGGTGTGCCGAGGGCTGCTGCTGGAACTGGAGCGGGCCGGACACCTGGAGTTGCCGCCGGCCAGCCATGTGCACCGCAACCCGTCGACCCGGCGCGCGGCGGACGGGGCCAAGGCCCTTGCGCCGCGGTTGTTGGATACCACTCCCCTGGAGGTCCCGCTGCGGGCGATCCGGCCGTTAGAGTTTCAGCAAGTGCGGCGCACGCCCGAGGAGCCGCTGTTTAACTACCTCCTTGCGCAGTACCATCCGCTCGGTTACACACGGCCGGTGGGCGAGCACCTCAAGTACATCGTGTATGCAGCGGGCCGTCCGATCACGTGTCTGGCGTGGTCGTCGGCCCCGCGTCACTTGGGCGCGCGCGACCGCTACATCGGCTGGTCAGCGGAAGCGCGCCGCTGCAACATCCGTTTTCTCGCCTACAATCCGCGCTTTCTCATTGTCCCTTGGGTGCAAGTCAAACACTTGGCCTCGCACATCCTGGGGGAGATGGCACGAAGAATCTCGACCGATTGGGAACGGGCCTACGGGCACCCGATCTATTTTCTGGAGGCCTTCGTCGATCCCGAACGTTACCGGGGGACCTGCTATCGGGCGGCGAACTGGGGGGTGCTAGGGCGGACGACGGGCCGGGGAAAGAACTGCCCGACGAAGCGGCCCAACCGTTCGATCAAGGACGTGCTGGGCTATCCACTCACGCCACGCTTTCGCGAGTTACTGGCCGAGGTTTAGAGTGAAGTCCGGGAGCGAGGTGATCGAAGTGAACTTCGGGGAGCTGGCCGCGCTGCTGGAGCGGGCGCGCCAAGGGCCGTTGGGCGAAGAGGATTGTCAGAGGCTCGAGGCCGCGATCGACGCGCTGAGCTATCTGATCGAGAAGATCGGCGAGAAGAACACGACGATCAGCCAACTGCGCGCCTTGCTGACGAAGCCCAGCACGGAGAAGACGAGCAAGGTGTTGGAGCAAGCCGGGATCAAAACCCCTCCGAAAAACAGTTCGCCTCCCCACGCGAACGAGCCTAAGAAACCGAAGCGGGGGCACGGCCGAAACGGCGCCATATCGTATGGGGGCGCTCGTCGCATCAAGATTGCGCACGCTTCGCTGAAGCCGGGAGACCGATGTCCGGAGTGTTTGAAGGGTAAGGTTTACGAACAGAAGGACCCGGCGCTGCGCATCCGGGTGGTGGGCCAGGCGCCGATTGCGGCGACGGTCTATGAGCTGGACCGTCTGCGCTGCAACCTGTGCGGGGAAGTTTTTAAAGCCGAGGCGCCGGAAGGCGTGGGCGAGAAGAAGTACGACGAGACG
>JAIQGH010000123.1:0-10378 GCA_020072655.1 Terriglobia bacterium
CTGGCTTTGGCCGCTTGTCAGGCCGGACGTCCGGCCGATCGCGCTCTGTCCGATTTCCGTAACCTTGCCCTTGAAAGTTTTGCCGCGCACGGCATCGATGGTGACTTCCGCCGGCTGGCCGAGCTTTACGTTGACGATGTCGGCTTCATCGACCTTGACCTCCGCGGTGATGATGGAGAGGTCGGAGACCTGGAACAACAGGCTTCCCACCTGGTTCTGGATGCCCGGCACCACGTTCTCGCCCGCGTGAACTGGAAGGTTCGTAACGATGCCGTCGAGCGGCGAAGTATAGAGCGTCTTGGCGCGCAGGTCCCGCACGCGCACCAAGGCCGCGCGGTTCTGGGTCACCCGCGCTCGCGCCATGTCGCGGTTGAAGGTCGTCTGCTGGAGCTGCGCTCGGCTCTGCGCCACCCGGGCCTGCGCTGCCTGGACATTGGCCCGGGCGACTTCAAAGTCGTTCTGGCGCTGGTCATAGACCTGTTGCGCGATAAGCTGGTCCTTAAGAAGCTCCTTGGCGCGGGCGAAATCCTCTTGGGCGCGATTGAGATTGGCTTGTGCCGTCTGAAGGTCAGCCTGCGCCGTCCGCAGATTTGCCGCGGCGGATTGCACCGCCGCTTCCGCTCCCAAGACATCGGCATCGGCAACTTTCAACGTGGCTTCCTGGGCATCCACGTCGGCCTCCTGCTGGATGGATTCTGTCCGAAGCAGCAATTGGCCCTTTGTGACTTTGTCGCCTTCCTTGACGTAAATGTCCGTAATCTTGCCGAAAGTGTTCGCATTCACGTTGGCGAAGTTAGCCGTCGGCGGTCGGATCTCCCCGGAGGCGCTGACAACTGAGGCAAGGTCCTGTTTCAACACCTTGCCGGTCTGGACAGTGACCACGCCCCGCTTGCCCCAGATGATTCCGCCCACGATCAGGCCGACCAGGACCGCCGCGCCTAGGCTCAGCCAGAGCACTTTCTTCCAGGGCTTTGCACCCTTCTTATTATTTCGAAGGGGAGGGGCGGAGCGCGCTGCCAGCTTGTCCAACTCCTGCACCTCGATTCTTCCTATTCCGATCTCAGTTGTTCGGCCCATTGTATTTTGTTCCTCTGTTCCTTACCCCGGCGGGATTAGCGACCGCGTCAACGACGGCCCTCCGCCCGGGCCAACCTCGCCGCCTCGACGCTTGGTGAAGTAATGACAGGCACGTAGTCCTTCCCTTCCCGCACTCGACATTGTACTTATACGAGCGTCGGGACGAAAGAGTTCCCTCCCCCTTTCCCCGCAGCGGACAATTGGTGCAAAAGCAGAACCATTTTCCGCCCACGCCCTACCGGGGCGCCAAGGTCATTGACCACGCCACGTGTGGCCAACTTGGCGCACGCAACCTGGAGGGCACAGACCCCCTGCTATTGTATCTCGCCCGGTAAGGCAGCGAAAGGGTTTTGGGGCCATGCGACCGGGGCGCCGAAGGGAGAAGATAAAGACCTGGGCGCCCGCCCGGGGAAAAAGGCGAAGGAAGAACACGCCGGCCCTGCGCCTCCGGGCTCACCTCGTCCGTTGAGATTGGACCGCGTAGGAACGCTGAAGGTGAGGTTTTTTTGCGCGCGGTGAAGCCACCCTTTCTCCCGCCCAGGCATCTCACCGGCTGTCGGTCGGGTCGAAACCATACTCGTTTACGAGCGGACGAAGTCGCTTGACTTCTCATGCCTCGAAAACTAGAATCTCGTGCATTGGAGGAGAATATGCTCGGTCAAGGGGACGAGCGGCGGAGTGTTGGTGTGCGCGCTGGCACCGGAAGGTCAGGGTATCTGGCCCTGGTGACCGCGTTCGTTGTCATCACCGGGGTCGCTGTTTCCCTCCGTGCTTCTCCTCCCAAGGAGGAGAAGAACCCTCCGAAGGCAGAGAAGACATCGAAAGAGGAGAAAAGGCGTCAGAAGGCGATTCAGAAAGAAATGGAGAGCGCCTACAAGAGGTGGCTCTCGGACGAAGTCCCTTACATCATCACCGACGAAGAGCGCGCGGCCTTCAAGAAGCTGAGTACGGACGACGAGCGCGAGCAGTTTATCGAGCAGTTCTGGGAGCGGCGCAACCCCAACCCCGGCAGCCCTGAAAACGAATTCAAAGAGGAATACTATCGCCGCATCGCCTACACCAACGAACACTATGCCTCCGGGATTCCCGGGTGGAAGACCGACCGCGGGCGGATTTACATCATGTACGGCCCAGCGGATGAAATCGAGTCGCACCCCTCGGGCGGTAGCTACGAACGGCCTCCGGAAGAGGGTGGGGGCGAGACCTCGACCTACCCCTTTGAGACGTGGCGATATCGCTACATCGACGGGATCGGGACCAATATTATTCTGGAATTCGTGGACCCGACGATGACCGGAGAATTCCACCTGACCATGGACCCGGGCGAGAAGGATGCGCTGCTGCACGTGCCCAACGCTGGTCTGACGATGATGGAACAAATGGGCATGGCCAGCAAGGCCGACCGCTTCGTGCGCAACGACGGCATGACCGTCGGCCAGTCCTTGACCGGCACTCCCGAGACCATGAACGAGTTCACGCGCCTCGACCTCTATGCCAAGATTTTCAAGCCTCCCGCCGTCAAGTTTAAGGACTTGAAGGCCGTGGTCACCTCGCGGCTGAGCGCTCAGCTCGTTCCGTTTGACGTGCGCACCGACTTCATCCGGGTGACCGAGGACAGCGTGCTCACGCCTGTCACGGTGCAGGTTGCCAACCGCGATCTCCAATTCGACAACAAAAGCGGGGTGATGCATGCGGTCCTGGATATCTTTGGTCAGGTTACGACCCTGAGTGGAAGGATGGCCAGCACGTTCGAAGATTCCCTGGCGCTCGATGTCCCGGAAAATGACTTCCAGCGATATGTGGACCGCAAGTCGGTCTATCAGAAGGCGCTCCCCCTGCGGCCGGGACAATACAAGCTGAGCATCGTCTTGAAAGATGATATTAATGGTCATATGGGTTCGATCGAGCTAGGCATGCGGGTCCCGCGGTTTGATGAGGAGCGACTGGCCTCGAGCTCGCTGATTCTCGCGGACCTGATCCAGCAGCTTCCCACTTCGCAGGTGGGCTCCGGGCCGTTTGTCATTGGCGGCACGAAGGTGCGGCCGAGTGTCAATCAGCAGTTCACGCGGGATCAAAACCTGGGAATCTACATGCAGGTGTACAATCTGGGCATCGATGCACAGACGCACCGGCCGTCGGCGGATATTCAATACGAGATCCTCAAAGAAGGCAAGGCCTTGTTGACACAGACTGAGCCTGCGGCGAAGATACCCAATGCTGCGCAGCAGTTGACGCTGCAGAAGATGATGCCGCTCAAGTCGCTCCAGCCGGGCAAGTACACGGTGCAGATCAAGGTCACGGACAACGTCAAGAAGCAGACGCTCTCGCCGACGGCGAGTTTTGAGTTGCGCTAGCTGACCCGTCCGTGATCCCGGACGGCCGGGATGAAAAATCAGCCTCTGAGGTTCGGTAAACCATGAACCTGTCTCGATCACCAAAATGGATGCGCGGCGTCCTTGGAATGGGGAGCCTTCTCATCCCCTTGCTTGTGATGCCGGGCGCCTGGGGAGCCGATCACGGCCGCATCAGCGGGTCGGTATCGGACCCCCAGGGCAATCCGCTGATGGGCGCCACGGTGGTCATCGTCGGACCACTGTTCGGCGCCTGGGAGCCCGCGGGGAGTGCTGTCGAACGGGTCATCACGGACGCCCATGGCCGTTTCGCCGTCGAGCGGCTGGTTCCAGGCTGGTATTCCCTCAAGGTCACGGCCCCGACCCGCCTCCCTGCAATGCGCAACGGGATTCGCCTCGACGCGGGAAGGAGCGTTCAGGAGAACTTCGTTTTGGGCGACCTGCTGGCCCCGCTGCAGTTTCGGTTGCCGAGCGGCAATGTGTCGAACTGGGGCGGAGACTGGAAGTGGGTGCTGCGAACTTCGGCTTCGACGCGGCCGGTGTTGCGATACCGGGAGACTTCGAAACGACGGAAGACCCCCAAGGCGCCGTTGCCTTCCAGCCAGCGGCTGGTGGCTATGACCCCCGGTTCGCCGCGCCGCACGGCCCTGGCCGGTGACCTCGGGATGGGCAGCGTACTCGCCTATCTGCGGCCGCTCGGCGCCGACACGGATCTGCTGGTTGCCGGCTCAATGGGAACCGGCGGGATGGGAAGTTCCTCTCTCGCCACCATGCTGCGCAGGGACGTTCTGAAAGGCGATCCCCAGGAATTGGCCGTCGTGGTTCACCAGCTGAATTTTGCCGACGGGATCGTGCTGCCCATGGCGGATGGGCGGGGAGGGTTCACTCACGCCCAGGGCGTGCTTGCCAGCTACGGGCAGACGCGAAGACTCTCGGGTTCACTTTCCGTTTCAGCAGGCTTCGAGGTCGATTACCTCAACGCCGGCCGGGATGCCCTTTCCTCCCGGCCCAGCGCCAAGCTGGAGTACAAGCCGACCCCCTCCAACGTGCTCACGGTTCGCTACGGGGCTGTCCGTGTCGATGCCAACGGATCCCTGCTCGAGAGAATCGGGGTTCTGACGGCCTTTCCGCGCGTGACGATGAGAGGATATCGCCCCCAGCTTGAACAGTTCAACCACACGGAGCTCAGCTATCTGCGGCGCCTGAGCAAGGACTCGGGCTTCGAACTCGCCGCCTATCACGATGCGCTTGAGAACGCGGCGGTCTGGGGATTCGGGGGCACGGAGGTCCTGGGCGGCCTGGCTGGGAGCTTCTTGCCGAACCCCTCCGCGAATGGTGTGACGCTGAATGTGGGCAACTTTAGTTCCTCGGGCGTGCGCGCCGCGCTCACGCACTCGGCGGGCAGCAATGTCCAGTTGGCGGTTCTCTATGCCATGGGTGATGCCTTGGCCATGGAGCACAGAGAACGTCCAGTTGCGGCCCCTGTCACCGACCTCCGATCAGTTCTCTCGAAGCGGGAAACTCAGATCGTCGGCGGCCGCGTTTCGGCTCGTTTGCCGGTCACCGGGACCCGCATCACCACGTCCTACGAGTGGATGCCGGCTGGCCGGGTGACCGAAGTTGACCCTTACGGACAGGCCAGCTCGCAGCTCCAACCCTACCTGGGGATACAGATCCGGCAGCCCCTCCCTAACCTGGCCTTTCTCCCGGCAAAAATCGAAGCCTTGGCCGATTTTCGCAATCTCCTCGCCCAAGGCTACACCCCGGTATCCCAATCAGGTGATGACACGCTCCTCCTGACGCCCATGTACCGCAGCTTCCGGGGCGGGTTCTCGGTCCAGTTTTAGCGACGCGGGAGGCGCCATCGTGAGGCGGTCGAGGCACAGTTCCGCGAAGACCGAACCACGCGCCGTTGAGTTGCTTATAAGATGGCAGGGTCAGTGGGGTGGATACGGAAATTGGGATGTCGTATCCGGAATTAAGTATGGGACGAGTTTTGGCCAGGGTTACCAATCTAATTGCTTGAAAATATTAGGCTTAGCCTCAGGGTTTGCTTCACATAATGGAAGGCAACTTGCTCTAACCAGGGGGGAGTTGTGTGTCTAGCGCTTCCTGGGTGAAACAGTTAGGATGAGGACGACACTCCCATTCCGGTTCACGACGGTCTTTCTGACTCTGCTGAGTCTGGCGCTGGTGGTGTTCGGAATCTTGAACTTCGAGCAGCGGCGGGTCTTCCAGCTACCGGATGACGGCGTCTCGTGGGTGGATACTGCGGAAGGTGTTGCTGCGTGGATTGTGGCTCCGGACAGTCCCGCCGAACGCGCGGGCATCAAACAGGGCGACATCGTGCAAACGATCAACGGCGTGGCCATCCGGCACGCCACCGACGCCGCCCGGCAGGTCTTCCAGAGCGGCATCTGGTCTAATGCCACGTACCAACTGGGCCGCCAGGGCCAGAAGTTTCAGACCGAGCTCATCATCGCCCCACAGTACGATCCGCGCTCGCTCCGCCACTACCTTGAACTCGTTGGGCTCATCTACCTCGTCATCGGGACGTTCATTCTGGTGCGGCGATGGACGGCGCCCAAGGCACTCCACTTTTACGTCTTCTGTTTGACATCTTTTGTTCTCTACACGTTCTCCTATACTGGCAAACTGAATCTCTTCGACTGGACGATTTATTGGCTCAACGTCATCGCGCTCATCCTGCAGCCCGCGCTATTCCTACATTTCTGCATGAGTTTTCCGGAGCGCCCGGAATTCCTGCGGGCGCGGCCGGTGCGCGCCGTGTTCCTTTACCTCCCGGCGGTTCTTCTTCTGGTCGTGCACGTCATGGTCGCCACGGGCGTTCTGGTGTGGTCGCTGCCGCTCCAGGTCACTCGCTGGGTGATGGATCGGGTGGAGCTGGGTTACCTGGCGGTTTACTTCCTGGCCGGCGCCTGGTGGATGCAGCGCAACTACCGGCGCGCCGATGTCCCGCTCATTAAACAACAACTCAAATGGCTGACGCGGGGAACATTTCTGGCCATCGGGCCTTTCGCCGCTCTCTACCTTCTGCCCTACTTCCTCGGCTTCATTCCCGCTGCGTGGATGAAGTTTTCGGCGCTGGCGCTCATCTTTCTGCCTCTCACCTTCGGTTACGCGATTGTGCGCTACCGGCTGATGGACGTGGATATCATTTTCCAGCGAGGCATCGCCTACACGCTGGCCACGGCCACCATTGTTGGCCTCTCTTTCGGGCTGATTGCGGTTTTTGCGGACGTCTTCCGGACAACCTTCCCGACGACGAGCCGCTGGGGATGGATTCTCACTATCGTGACGGCCGCCTTTCTCTTTCAACCCATCGTCAACTGGATTCAGGCGCGCCTGGACAAGCTGCTCAACCGCGAACGGTACGACTATCGCCGCACCCTCCTGGTCTTTGCGCGCGAGTTGACCTCGGAGCGACGGGTCGGCCGCCTCCTCGATCAGGTCGCCAGCCGCCTCACGGAGACCCTGGGCGTGGACCGGGTCGCGATCTTTCTTCAGGCGGAGGGGAACGGGTTCCGCTTGGCGAAGTCCCGCGGTATCTCCGCGGCTGGTCCGTTTGACCTGAGCTTTCTT
Organism: Terriglobia bacterium; assembly: GCA_020072655.1. GTDB lineage: Bacteria > Acidobacteriota > Terriglobia > UBA7540 > UBA7540 > JAIQGB01. The sequence continues at coordinate 7,032 of JAIQGH010000123.1, forward strand.
AACGCCGGCCGGCAGGAGTTGGAGAAAGGCTACCTCTTCTTCGAGAGCGTGAAGCACGTTTGGGGCTACCCCCCCGAAATCCAGTCCACCCTCGAGCGCCTGGATCTGCATTACTACCTGCCTTTCAACATGAAGGATCAAACGCTCGGCTACCTCGCGCTGGGACGGACGAGCAAGGGCGACTTCCTTTCCACCGAGGACATCGATCTGCTGCAGACCATCGCTAGCTACCTGGCCGTGGCCCTCGAGAACGCCCGCCTCTACGAGTCCCTAGAGCAGAAAGCGCTTCAGTATCAGGAACTCCGCGACTTCAACGAGAGCATCATCGAATCGATCAGCGTCGGTGTCCTGGCATGCGACCTGGAGCATCGGGTGACCAGTTGGAACTCCCCTCTCGAGAAGCTTTACGGTCTCCCACGCGCCGAGGCGGTGGGGGCGAAGCTGCAGGCCATTTTCCCGCCCGAGTTGCTGGCGGAGCTTCCTTCCCCGAACGAACCGCATCGCACGATGAGCCTTTACAAGTTCGGCCTGCGCACCCCGGACGACCGCCGGCTAATCGTCAACGTCTCCACCACGCCGCTGATCGGCAAGGACGAGCAGGTCATCGGCCGATTGCTGATATTGAACGACATCACGGAACGCGTGAACTTGGAGGACCAGCTCGTCCAGGCCGAAAAACTCTCCTCCATTGGCCTGCTGGCGGCGGGCGTGGCGCACGAGGTTAACACGCCTCTGGCCGTGATTTCCTCCCAAGCCCAGGTTTTATCCCGGCAGATGCCGGCGGATGATCAGCGTGCGCGGACGGTTGAGAAGATCATCAAGCAATCATTCCGTGCTTCGGAGATCGTCAATAACCTTCTGAAGTTTTCACGTGTCAGCGGCAGCGAGCACGCCGAGTTGGATTTGAACCGCCTGATCCGCGAAACCGCCTCGCTGGTGGAGCCCATGCTGCGGGCCTCGAACATCACTCTCAATACCCAGCTCTCCCCATCCGTGCCGCCGGTTTACGGTAACGCCGGCAAGCTCCAGCAGGTGTTCATGAACCTCATTATGAACGCCCGCGACGCCATGCCCCGCGGAGGCGAACTTACGCTCGCCTCGGAGGCCGAGAACTCCTCCATCCACGTCGAGGTCTCCGACAACGGAACGGGTATCCCACCGGACCACTTGAGCAAGATTTTTGACCCGTTCTTCACCACCAAGGCCAAGAGCCGGGGCACGGGCCTCGGCCTCGCGGTGACTTACGGGATCATCCGCGAGCATGCCGGCAAGATCGCCGTGGAGAGTGTGGTCGGGAAGGGCACAACGTTCCGGCTCGAATTCCCCGCGGCAAGGAAAGCAGTCAATGTCGGCTAAGGGTTCCATCCTCATTGTTGATGACGAGTTAGAGATCCGGGAAAGCCTCGAGGAGATCCTGGGGCTGGAAGGCTATCGCGTTGCGAGCGCCGCCACCGGCGAAGAAGGACTGAGGAATGTCGAGGAAGGCGTTTTCGACCTAGTCCTCCTCGATATCAATCTCCCGGGCCGGAACGGCCTCGAAATCCTGAAGACCCTGCGGCACGAGGCCCCGGATGTCGGCGTCATCATGATCACCGCTTACGATTCCAGCCAGATGGCGTTCCAGGCGTCGAGGGAAGGCGCGGAAAGCTACATCACCAAGCCTTGGGACAACGACAAGCTGCTGCTGGAAATCCGGAATGCCCTCGACAAGTCGCGGCTACAAGTCGAGAACGTCCAGCTCCGCCGCGCGCTCAAGCGCTTTGGCCTGCCCAACATCGTGGGCAAGAGCGAACGGATGCAGAGAGTCTTCGACCTCATCACCCAGATCGCCCCCAGCCGCGCCACAGTGCTCATTACGGGAGAAAGTGGCACCGGCAAAGAACTCGTTGCCAAAACGATCCACGCCACGAGTCCGCGCGTGGATCGCCCCTTCGTTCCCGTGAACACCGGCTCGATGCCTGTAGATTTGCTGGAGAGCACGCTCTTCGGACACGTGAAGGGAGCATTTACCTCTGCCATCGCTACGAAGCGTGGGCTCTTCGAGGTGGCGGATCAGGGCACGATCTTCTTCGACGAGATTGGGACCGTCGGCGTGGAGACCCAGACGAAGCTGCTGCGGGTCATCCAGGAACGGGAATTCATGCGCCTGGGCGGGACGGAGACGATCAAGGTGGACGTGCGTATCCTCGCCGCCACCAACGCCGACCTCCGCCGGCTGGTGCAGGAAAACAGGTTCCGGGAAGACCTCTACTATCGCCTGAACGTCATCACCGTCCCGCTCCCTCCGCTGCGCGAGCGGAAGGAGGATATCCCCCTCCTGGTCGATCATTTCCTGGAAAAATTCGCGGAGGAAAACGTCAAGAAGGGTTTGCGCTTCACACCCGAGGCCCTGCGGATGATGATGGATCATGATTGGCCGGGTAACGTCCGCGAGCTCGAAAACGCCGTGGAGCGCGCCGTCGTCCTCTCCTCCGGCGCGGATCTGGCGCCGGACGTGCTCCCCGAACAGCTTTCACCCAACGGCTCGCACGGCGGGCGCGCCTTGCTGGTCGAGGACCTGGAGGGGCACTCACTGTTTGAAATCGTCGAGACCTACGAGCGCCGCATCATCCTCGACATGCTTTCGCGCACCAACTGGAGCCAGACCGAGGCCGCCGAACGGTTCAAGATTCCGCTCTCCACCCTCAATCAGAAAATCAAACGCCTGCAAATCGACATCAAACGCCGTCGGGAAGCCTGAGCCCGGCCACGGGTGCGAGGCTCTGCAGCGTTGTGGTGTCTTCCACAGTGCCGCCAGCTGGCGCAGAGCTTCGGCTCCGCGCGGCGACAGCCGCAAGGGCAGAACCGCAGACCCAGCGGTCTGCGCTCGCCTCGGTAAACGGGTTGCAGCAGACCCTGCCTACGGCTGGCCCAGGATTCCCAGGTTTCGAAATCCCGCGGTCTGATAGTACAGGCCCACCATCAAAGCCGCGTTGTAAGCGACGTGGAGAAGGACGCTGGGAGTCAGAAATCCCGTCAGGCCCCGGGCGAGTGAGAAAACCAGCCCGACAAACAGAATCAGCAGCATGTGGTTCCAGGCGCCCCAGTATTCAGGCACATGCAGCGAAGCGAAGAGGAGTGCCGTGCCAACAATCGCGAACCGCGGCCCCACCAGGTTCTCGAAGAAGAGGAAAACGATGCCGCGAAAAATGAGTTCCTCCATGAAAGGAGCGATCAGGATGGCAAAAGCCGTGATCGCGTAACCCGCGAGCGGAGAAGTGAACAGACGGGTGAGGGGGAAATCGTCCCGATCGGGGAGCAGTGGTGGCGCCAATTGGACGACCAGGGCGAGCGCGACCCCGGCAGGA
>JAIQGH010000123.1:10387-11207 GCA_020072655.1 Terriglobia bacterium
TGCCGCTGGTTCACGACGATGAAGAGGTAGCAAATCCCCAGTAGGAGCGCGTGAAATACCGTTTGCAGCGAGAGCAGGAAGAGAGCATTGTTGCCCAAGTCCTTCGACGGTCGGCGCCAACCGAGCAGCGTGTGCAGCGCGGAATAGCCCGTCAACGTCAAGATGTTGGCGGCAACCAGAGCGATGGCGCCCGAGACGATCAGAATGACGAGATTACGGACCGTCCAAGGTGAGGGGAGCGCCGACGATGGCGGCTCCGGTTCGAAAGAGGGGGCGACGGGGGGGATGAGATCGGGATCGAAGGACATTGTCTCAGTTACCGATGGCGCTCCCGAAGGACTGCGGCGAGCAGCGGAATCATCAGTTCATGATGGCCGGTCAGCGCCAAGCCCCGGCTGCCGGGCGTGGCCGCGGGGCGCAGGACGACGTTCTGCTGCGGCCGGTAATGCTGGATGAAATCCAGGTTCACGGTCGTGATCCCGCGCGGCGCGTGCCCCAGATTCGCTACCAAGCTCAGGCACTTCAGGAAGACCTCCGGCAGGATCACGGCGGAGCCCACGTTCAAGTAAACCCCACCGCCATCCATCTGCTTGACGAGCGCCGCGAGCAAGCGGAAATCGCGGTGTGTCGTCGCACCTGTCGCGCACGGGTCCATGGCCGGATGGTTGTGAATGATGTCCGTCCCGATCGCTACATGGACGGCAACGGGAACACCTGCCCGATACGCGGCGGCGAGGAGGCTGTAGCGGCGAAAACTCGCGCCCCGATATCTGACCAGAAACCGGCCAACCGCCTCGCCCATGCCGAGCCCCTCGCGGTC
>JAIQGH010000002.1 GCA_020072655.1 Terriglobia bacterium
CGAGCGGGTGGAACGGATGACCGCCTGCAGGCCCTCCCGCTCTCGCGGCTGCAGGCGCAAAGGTTCTGTCGAAGTGAACATGAGCCCTTATACCATACATCGGTCCATGTTACACTTATTTATGTAACAGAACACTAGTCACGGCTCTTACGCCGTGGTGTACACCTTGGCGGCGGCCTTCTTCACCGCTGCCTGTGCCGCCGCCAAGCGCGCGATCGGCACGCGGTAAGGCGAGCAGCTTACGTAGTTCAACCCGGCCTCGGCGCAAACCTCGATCGAGGACGGGTCGCCGCCGTGCTCGCCGCAGATACCCACCTTGAGGTTCGAGCGCGTTCCCCTGCCCTCGGAGGTGCCAATCTTCAGCAGCCGTCCCACGCGCTTCGGGTCGAGCTGCGCAAAGGGGTCGGCAGGCCAGATCTTCTGTTTGGTGTAAGCATTGATAATCTTCCCGCAGTCGTCGCGCGACAAGCCAAAGGTGGTTTGCGTCAGGTCGTTGGTCCCGAAACTGAAGAACTCAGCTTCCTGGGCAATCTCGCCTGCCGAAAGCGCCGCCGCCGGCAACTCGATCATCGTGCCCACCAGGTACTCCACTTCCACACCCTTCCTCTTGAAGACTTCCTTAGCGACCCGATTGACGATCTCTTTCTGCAGCGCCAGCTCCCTCACGTCGCCAACCAGCGGAATCATCACCTCCGGCTTGGCCTCGATGCCCTGCTTCTTGCAGTCGCAGGCGGCCTCGAAAATCCCCCGCGCTTGCATCTCGGAAATCTCCGGATACATGATCCCTAGCCGGCAGCCGCGCAATCCGAGCATGGGATTGAATTCATGTAATCCTTCAACTACCGCCAGCACCTTCCTGAGATGATTGAGCTTAGCTCCCTTCTTGCCCTTCACTTCAAGGGTGGCAATCTCCACCATCAGCTCTTCCCGCTTGGGCAGAAACTCGTGCAACGGCGGGTCGAGCGTGCGGATGGTGACCGGAAGGCCGTCCATCGCCTTGAAGAGCCCGAAGAAATCCTTGCGCTGCATGGGCAGGAGCTTGGCCAGCGCGGCGCGCCGCTCCTTCTCGTACTTCGCCGCTTCCTTCGGGTCCTGAGTGTCCTTGCACGCCATGATCATGCGCTGCATGTGCGGTAGCCGGTCCTGGGCGAAGAACATGTGCTCGGTCCGGCAAAGCCCGATTCCCTCCGCCCCGAAATTCCGCGCCACCGTGGCGTCGCGCGGGATATCGGCGTTGGCCCGGACACCCAGGGTGCGGAACTCATCCGCCCACTTCATGAAGTCGGCGAACACGCCCGAGTGCGGATCGGGCTCCACCAGCCCGGCTTTTCCCAGGATGACGCGGCCCGTCGAGCCGTCGAGACTCAGCCAGTCGCCTTCCTTGACGACGTGTGGGCCGATGCGAATCTGCTTCTTCTTCTCATCCACGTCGGCGTCCCCACAGCCCGCAACGCAGGGTTTGCCCATGCCGCGGGTCACGACCGCGGCGTGCGACGTCATGCCGCCCCGCGAAGTGAGGATGCCCACGGCCACCTCCATGCCGTGAATGTCATCGGGCACGGTCTCCGCCCGCGCCAGGATAACGGGATGCTTTTTGCCTTCTACAACCGCTTCGTCCGCCGTGAACACCACGCGTCCGACCGCCGCACCGGGCGAAGCCGGAAGCCCTTTGGCCACCACCTTGAGCGGCTTCGATTCATCGAGCACCGGGTGCAGCAACTGATTCAATTGTTCCGGCTCAACGCGCAGTAACGCCTCCTGGGGCGTGAGCAGGCCTTCGTTCGCCATCTCCACGGCGATGCGCACGGCGGCTGGGCCCGTCCGCTTGCCATTGCGCGTCTGCAGCATGTAGAGCTTGCCTTCCTGGATGGTGAACTCGAAGTCTTGGACGTCCTTGTAATGTTTCTCGAGGCGGGTGGTGATCTCGCGAAGTTGGTGGTAAACGTCGGGCATGATCTTATCGAGTTCTCGGATGGGGACCGGCGTGCGCACTCCGGCCACCACGTCCTCGCCTTGCGCGTTCATCAGAAACTCGCCATAGAACTCCTTGGCGCCTGTCGCCGGGTCGCGCGTAAAGCCCACGCCGGTTCCGGAGGTCTCGCCCATGTTGCCGAAGACCATGGTCTGGACGTTGACGGCGGTTCCCAGATCGTCGGAGATCTTGTTCAGCCGCCGATAGGTCTGCGCCCGAGGGTTGTACCAGGAGCGGAACACGGCCTCGATGGCCATTTCAAGTTGTATTTTGGGTTCCTGCGGGAAGTCCTTGCCCGTCTCCTTCTTAACCACCTTCTTGTAATCCGCAATCACCTGCTTCAGGTCTTCCGCGGTCAGCTCGGTGTCGAGCTTGGCGCCCTTCTTCTTTTTCTGGCCGTCGAAGACGTGCTCGAACTTCGCCTTGGGGATTTCCATTACGACGTTGCCGAACATCTGGATAAAACGCCGGTAGCTGTCGTAGGCGAAGCGCGGGTTCTGAGTCTTGCGGGCGATGGCCTCCGCCACCCGGTCATTCATCCCGAGGTTAAGGATGGTATCCATCATGCCGGGCATGGAGAACTTGGCGCCTGAGCGCACCGACACTAGTAGCGTTTTCTCGGCATCGCCCAGCTTCTGCCCGAGCAGCGCCTCGAGTTTTTCCAGCGCCTGGAAGGCCTCAGCGTTAATGTTCTCCGGCGTCTTGTTGCCGTTCTGGAAGTAGAGCCGGCACCCTGAGGTGGCAATGGTGAAGCCTGGCGGGACGGGAAGGCCGGCATTGGTCATCTCGGCGAGCCCGGCACCTTTGCCGCCCAGGACATCTTTCATCTCACCGTGGCCGTCGGCTTTTCCGCCACCGAAGAAATAGACGTACTTTTCCATAAATGCTCCTTTGTGAATGAGGAATTCAGAAGCCAGAAGTCAGAATCCAGAATACCGACACGCCAAACGGAGTCTCGGCTGGTTCGGCGCGAAGTTGCTCCCGCTTCGTGCGGCCACCGCATGCCCCAAGCGTCCGCATGGGCGGGGCGTGTTCACCTTTATTCTGAATTCTGACTTCTGGATTCCGAATTCTGTTTCTCACTCGTTACTCGTTACTCCCCGGGGATGTCGACGCGTCGACATGGCCGGGGATGGTAGCGATCTCGGCGAAAAGCGCGATGCCGGAAAACAGCCCATCCAGCTTCCCCAGCAAGCGCAGCCGGTTCTGCCGAACCGCACGGTCCTCGGCCATCACCAGCACCTTGTCGAAGAACTTGTCCACCGCCGGCCGCAGGCTGGCGATTGTTTCTAGAGCCTTCCGATACTCCCCGGCGCTATTCAATTGGCCAACCTGATTGGCGGCCCGCTCGTAGGCGTCCGCGAGCTTGCGCTCCGGCCCGGCATCGAGCAACCCTCGATCCACTTCCCCCGGCGCCCAATCGCTGGCGGTCGCCGACTTGGCGAGAATGTTCTTGATGCGCTTGGCGGCAGCGCACAAGGCCTCAAAATTATCGCTGCCACGCAACTTCTCGAGCGCCTCCGCCCGGCGGACGGCGTCCAGCGGAATGTCCCAGCCGGCAGCCAACACGGCGCGTACAGTGTCGTACCGCGCCTTCTGCGCCGACTCCAGATAGAACCGCAGGCGCTCTTCCAGGAAGCTCACAACCGCGCCGAAAACCTCATGCAAGGGCTTCTTCCAGTCAAGGCGCAAGCTGTTGAGCGCCGACTGCACCAACGGCTTGATAGAGATCTGGATGGAATGTTCAACCAATACTTTAACTATTCCATTCCCCTGGCGGCGAAGGGCAAAGGGGTCACTCGAACCCGTCGGCTCCTGCCCCGCCGCAAAACCCCCTGCCACGCTGTCCAGTTTGTCGGCGAGCGAGGCCACCGCGCCGACAAGGCTGCGCGGCGAGCGGTCCTCCAGTCCCTCCGGCCTGTAATGATCGTAAATCGCCTCCGCAACCTCGCTTGCCTCCCCCTGCGCGGCGGCATAAAGCCCGCCCACGATTCCCTGCAGTTCCGTGAACTCCTGCACCATCTGCGTGGTCAAGTCACATTTGGCGAGGTCCACGGCGCGCAACGCGTGGCCGGTATCGGCGGGCGTCAGCCTGCCCTGCCCTTCGAGCGCCGCGCAGATCTCGCGGGCCAGGGCCCGCGTTCGCTCCACCTTGTCCGCGTAACTGCCCAGCTCGGCCTGAAAGGTTACGCGCGCGAGACGCTCGGCGCGCTCCGCAAGGGGCACCTTTTGGTCGGAGTCCCAGAAGAATTCTGCGTCCGCGAATCGCGCCGCCAGCACGCGCTCGTGCCCCTGGCGGATCAACCCGCGGGTGTCGCGGTCCAGGTTGAGGAGGGCGACAAAACGGGGTTGGAGCGAGCCGGCGCGATCCTCGACCGCAAAGTACTTCTGATGGTCGCGCATCACGGTAATCAGGATCTCGCGTGGGAGGCGTAGGAAGCGCTTGTCGAAGCCGCCACAGATGGCAGTCGGCCACTCGGTGGAATTCACGATCCATCGCTCAAGCCAAGGGTCTTCAACAAGCTTCAGGCCGCCTTCAAGTAAAACATTAGATTTCTGGCGAACCGTGGCCAAGCGGCGCTGGGGATCAAACTCCACGCGCGCTTGGCGCAACTTCCCCTGATATTCCTTGAAGCTTCGGACGCGCTGAGGCCGCTGGCCATAAGCCCGATGGCCATAAGTCACGTCAGACGACTTGACGCTGGCTAGCGCGAACGGAACCACTCGCGCCTTGGGACCTTCCCCCAGGACCGCCACGATCCAGCGAATCGGGCGGACGAACCGGGGCCCGGCCTTGGCCACCCAGTACATGCTCTTCGGGAAGCTGAGGCCGGTCACCACGCTGGGGACGATTTGCGCGAGCAGGTCAATCGCCTGCCGCCCTCGTTGCGTCTTGCGCACAGCCAGGTATTCACCCTTGGGGGTGGTCACGCGCACGAGTGCCCGGACCGGCACGTTACCCTTGGCCGCAAAGCTCTCCGCGGCGCGCGTGGGATTCCCCGCGTCGTCGAAGGCGACCCTGACTGGCGGCCCCACGGTTTCTTTCACTTGGTCCGCCTGGCGTTCAAGGACGCTCGGGACCCAAACCGTCAGCCGCCGCGGCGTCGAATACCACTTCCCCGCTCTGCCCTGCGGGGGAAGCAGGTGAGCCTCTTCCAGAGCCGCAAGAAGGGCCTTACCCAAATCGTCGCGCGCGCCGTCCAGGAAGCGAGCGGGGATCTCCTCGCACCCGATTTCCACCAGAAGCGGCAGCGCTTGCGGCTCTTTCACGCGGGTTGCGCCTCCACCATCGCGGATTTGCGGTCGAGATAAACCCTCGCCACCTCGCAGGCAAGCTTCCGCACCCGCCCGATCAGCGTCACGCGCTCCGTGACGCTGATGGCGCCACGGGCGTCGAGGATGTTGAAAAGGTGAGAACACTTGAGCGTCAGATCGTAGACCTGGCGGAGGGGAAAACGCTCGGCGACCTCAAGGGAATAGGATGCCAGCAAGCGCTCGGCCTCGCCTTCGTAAAGCTCGAAAAGCGTCCGGCAGGTCTCGGGTGCGGCCGCTTCGAAATCGTAGACGGAAAGCTCGCGCTCTTCCTCCTGCCGCATCTCGCCATAGGTGACCGCATCGTTCCAGCTTACGTCGTAAACGTTGTCCACGCCTTGCAGGAATGCCGCAATGCGCTCCATTCCGTAAGTCAGCTCGACGCTGATGGGTTCCAGGTCCACTCCGCCCGATTGCTGGAAGTAGGTGAACTGGGTGATCTCCAGGCCGTCCAGCATCACCTGCCAGCCGATGCCCCAGGCGCCAAGCGTGGGCGCCTCCCAGTTGTCTTCCTCGAAGCGGATGTCGTGGTGACGCAAGTCGATGCCCAGGTCGGCCAAGCTGGCGAGGTAAACGTCCTGGATGTCCCCGTAGCGGCCATCCGCCGGGCGGCGCGAGGGTTGAAGGTAAGCCACTCGCCAAGGCTCCGGCCCCAGCACCCGCAGGAAAGTTTCCGGGGTCATCGTGCCGGCGCCGACTTCCAGGTCGTAAGGCAGGGCGATCACGCATCCCTGCCGAGCCCAGAACTCGCTCAAACGCAGGCACATGTCCTGGAAACTTAAGTTTTTGCGTGAAGATGTAACCTTAAAGTGCTTCTTTAGCTTCGCCATCACCAAGAACCGTAAGTTGTTCGTTGTTGGTGGTTCGTTGACTACGCGGGGGAGACTCCCACCGAATCAACACCACGAACTCCCGACTACCCACAACTGACAAATCCTAGACTTCATCGAGGAGCGGCCGGGTCACGAGCTTCCTTTCGAGGTGCGCTTCGATTAGCTCCTCGAAGAAGTGCCGCACCTCCCGCAGATCCCCCGCCGACTCTTCTTCCCCGGTCCAGTGGCTGAGAGTCGCCTGGCAGCGCTCGACAACGCGCGCCAGCCGTTCACGTGCCGTGAAGAGCATGGCCTGCGGGGGCCGACAATCTTCGCAAAGAAGCCCCTCGAAACCTGCCGCGTAATATACCGGAGCATCCGCGAGCCCCCGGCCACAGCTCGTGCAATGCCCAAAATCTGGCAGGAACCCGCCCAGGCGGAGCAGCCAGTAATCGAAATAAACCAGCGGCCGGTTGGTCTCGCCCGACTGCTTCATGGTGCGCAGGACGGCGAGTACCAGCCGGAAGGCGCGGTCGTTCACCTCGCGCTCGGGCAGGAACCGGTCGGCCACCTCCGCCACGAACTGCGCGGCGACCTGCAGCCGGTAATCCTTCTGCATGTCGAAGAAGGACTCGAGCAGTTCGGCGGAGTTGATGCGCAGCAGGTCGCGATTCTCTCGCTCAAAAATCCACAGCCGGATATAGCTCAGCGGCTCCAGCATTCCGCCGTAGCGGCTCTTAGGCCGCTGCGCCCCCGCCGCCACAGCCCTCAGCCGTCCCAATTGCCGCGTAAAAAGCGACGCGATCTTGTCAGCTTCTCCGAGGCGGTAGGTCCGCAGGACGAGCGCTTCTGTTTCCCGCAGGGGCATGCCCGATGTCGACGCGCCGACAAGTCAAAAACGTTAACACAATGATGGCAAAGCGTGAAGTGAAAAGTAGCCCGCCATGATGCACGTCCGCAGCCCGGGACTTCACCGAGGAGGAATGCGCAGAGGCGGGGTCTGCTCCGCCCGGATTCAGTTCATCGGAGCGCTCGAAGAAGAGGCCCTCCACCGGTGTGCGGTTTCCGAACAAACGCTCGCGTCGGTGCCCGCCGACGCTGTTGGAAAATCGCAGGGTTTTGTGGAAAACAGGTTATGTTAACAAGCGGTCAACCGGTGGAAAATTATCAGACGCGGCTGTGGAAAGCCCAGCCTTCACTCCGCATATCCGCGCCGCCGGGTTCGAAGTGTGTCCCGAGCAGCCCTCAGCTCAGGGTTGAGGACGAGAACGACAAACTAGTTGCAGGCTGAAAGGGGGCGAGTTAAATTGCCTTTCCGCTTGGGCTGAGGAGTCGGACATTGCCGCACCAACCCGTTGATGTCGTCGGACTCGGACTGAATGCCACAGACACCGTTCTTACGGTTCGGAAGTTCCCTTCGCTGGGCGGGAAGGAGCGCATTGTTTCGGTCAGCCAACACGCAGGCGGGCAGACGGCGACGGCTGTCGTGACCTGTCGCCGGCTCGGTCTGCGGGCTCGCTACATTGGCAAGGTCGGCGACGATGAAGGGGGGGAAATCCAGCTCGCCAGCCTCAAGCGGGAGGGGCTGGACACGCGCTATGTGCGGGTGGCGCGTGGGACGCCCAATCAGATTGGCCACATCATTGTCGACCAGAGCACCGGCGAGCGAACGGTCTTCTGGGGCCGGGACCCCCACCTCGCTTTGCGCCCCTCGGAGGTTCCACGGGAAGCGATCTGCTCAGCACGGCTCCTCCACATCGACGGCTGCGATGTCGAGGTGGCATTGCAGGCGGCGCGCTGGGCGCGGGACGCGGGGATCCCCGTAACTGCCGACCTGGACACGCCCTATAAGAAAATCGAGCGGCTCTTCCCTTACATTGATTTCTTGATCGCCTCGGCCAGCTTTCTCCCCGCCGTGACGGGCCAGGATGATCCCTTCCGGGCCTTGGAATGCATGGCGGTCGAGTACGGTGTGCACGCCCCGGGCATGACCCTGGGCCGCGACGGCGCGCTGGTCTATGCGCAGGGGCAGTTCTACTACTCCCCCGGATTCGTGGTTGAGACCGTGGACACCACAGGCGCGGGAGACGTATTCCATGGAGCCTTCATTCACGGCCTGCTGGCCGGGTGGGAGATGGATCGGATCCTCGACTTCTCAAACGCCATGGCTGGGCTGAATTGCACGGCGCTGGGCGTGCGGGGTGGCATCGCCACGCGCGCCGAGGCAGAGCGGCTGATGAAAACCGGCAAACGGCACGTCGAGCGCGCCTACGCGACAGCCGCTCGCGCCAGATCGCGCCAGAAGAGACTAGGGCGGTTCCCTGCCCTGTCGGGAGGCAAGGCCACGTGACGTCGTCCGTTTGCCCCTTGACCAGCCGCGGCAGCGAAGCGTTTCTTTCCGTCGCGGGAGAAACTTGACGATCTGGCAAGAAATGTAAGCTCCATATGTAACGTAGGTGTGGAGTCTACATATCTTGACCTCGGCCAGTCAGACCTGGCACGGCTCGTCACGGCCCGGCGGGCCCCCGCCCCCTCGCCGTCGCGGCCAGGCGCGCGAAGCGACCGGGGCCTCTTGACGCTCGGCTTATTCTTAGGTGAAGTCTCGGGAGGATTTCGACTTCCCTCCACTCCAGCCACCGCGAGGGGATCATGCTGCTAAGGGATCACCGGTTATCCATTCTCTCCGGGTTGTTTGTGGCACTTTTGCTCTTGGTAAGCACTCGTCCCGCCCCACTCCGGGCGCAGGAGGAGGCCGGGAACGACGAAGCGGCGGCCAGCCAGAACGACGAACGCATCCTCAGCTATCACAGCGACATCACCGTGAACCCCGACGCCTCGATCGAGGTCCGCGAGACGATCAAGGTGCGCGCCCTGGGCGAGCAAATCAAGCGCGGCATCTACCGGGACTTCCCTACCCGCTACCGCGACCGCGCTGGCAACCGTTACGTGGTGGGGTTCGAAATCCTGAGCGTAAAACGTGACGGCAACCCCGAGCCTTACCACACCGAGGGCCTCGGCAACGGCGTTCGGATTTACATCGGCGAGAAGAGCGTGCTCCTGAACCCCGGCGAATACACTTACGAGCTGGCCTACCGAGCCACGCGCGAGCTTGGGTTCTTCCCCGACCACGATGAGCTCTATTGGAACGTCACGGGAAACGGCTGGGGATTCGCCATCGACCAGGCCTCCGCCACCGTCGTACTCCCCGCAGGGATCCACCGCCAAGCGGTCTTGCTGGACGGCTACACGGGCCCGCAGGGGTCGCTCGGGCAGGCATTCGAGACTACATTCGACTCCGCGGGGCGCCCCAGCTTCACCACCACCAAGCCGCTGGGGCCGGGCGAAGGGCTGACGATCGTGGTCTCGTGGCCCAAGGGGTTCGTCACGCCGCCCACGCGCGAGCAGGAAATCCGTTGGTTCCTCGAAGACAACCGCAGCACGCTGGTCGGCGCGGCCGGTCTGGTGGTGCTGCTCGGCTACTACCTGGTAGTTTGGGTCTTGGTCGGGAAGGATCCCGCTCGCGGCGTCATCGTGCCCCTCTACTCTCCCCCCTCCGATTTCTCCCCTGGCGCCGTGCGTTTCGTCACCCAGATGGGTTTTGATCACAGGACGTTCGCGGCGGCCGTCATTGATATGGCGGTCAAGCGATATGTAACCCTCAAGGAAGACGAGGGCGTTTACACCGTGGCGCGGGCTCAGGCGGATCGCTCGGTTCTCTCGGGCGACGAGAAGACCGTGGCGGACAAGCTCCTCCGCAATGAGACCAGCATCGAGCTCAAGCAGGCGAACCATTCCCGCATCGGCGAGGCTCTGCAAGCTCTGAAAACGACGCTGCGCCTCAAGCTGGAGAAGGTCTACTTCCTGACCAACCAGCGCTACTTGATCCCCGGACTGATCTTCTCCGCTTTGGTTCTGTTATTCGTGGCGCTCTCCGCTCCGGGAGAGCAGAAGTTCTTTGCCGGTTTCTTGACCATCTGGCTCACGGGATGGAGCGTCGGAGTTCTGTTCCTGCTCTCACAGGTTGTCCATGGCTGGCGGGAGGTTCTCGGCGGAAGAGGTCATAAGATCGCGGCGACCGTTTTCGCAGGATTCATCACTCTTTTCTCTCTTCCTTTCCTGGCCGGTGAAGTGGCGGCTTTGTATTTCCTCGCTGTCGCCACTTCGGCGGCGGTCATCGTCCTGCTCATCTTGATCGCCCTGGTCAATTACCTCTTCCACATCTTCCTCAAGGCCCCCACGCGCGCCGGCCGCGCCCTGCTTGACAAGATCGAAGGCTTCAAGATGTTTCTCTCGGCCGTGGAAGGCGACCGGATGAACGTGCTCTATCCGGCGTCGAAGACGCCCGAGCTCTTCGAGAAATATCTGCCTTTCGCGCTGGCGCTGGATGTCGAGCAGCAGTGGTCGGAGCAGTTCGCGGAGGTCCTCGCCAAAGCCGGCGAAAAAGGCGCTGGCTATTCGCCAGCATGGTATTCCGGCACAGCCTGGGGCGCGCTGGGAGCGGCCGGCTTTGCTTCGTCGCTGGGTGGGTCATTCTCGAGCGCCATCTCCTCTTCGTCCACGGCGCCGGGCTCGAGTTCGGGAGGTGGAGGGTCTTCCGGCGGCGGGGGTGGTGGAGGCGGGGGAGGAGGGTGGTGACGATCTGGAATCCTGGATCTGCGATTTCAGGTCGAGTTCATGACGCAGCGGTTTGATTCACCTTAGCCCTTTCAGAAGGCTTTCGAGGATGCCCGCAAGCTTTCCCTGTGCGGCGAGGATGAGCTCAATGGTCTCGCGCACCGCGCCGAGGCCGCCGGGATTGCGCGTCCAGTAGTGGACGTGGCGGCGAAGTGCGGGATGCCCGTCGCAAACGCCGACCGCCAGGCCTACCCGTTTGAGAATCGGTAAATCCACGATGTCGTCACCGATAAAAGCGACTTGCGAATCCGCGCAGCCGGCGGCGCGGAGAATCTTCTCGTAGGGGCCGATCTTGTCGAGGGCGTGCAAATGGACGAAGTCGATGCCAAGTTCCTTGGCGCGATGCTCCACAGCCGGCGAACTGCGGCCTGAAATGACTCCCGTCTTGAGCCCCGCGGCGTGAGCGAACCGAATCCCCAGCCCGTCCCGGGAATGAAACGCCTTGGTCTCGAGCAGGCCGCCTTTCGGGTTCGGGACGTAGTAGATGCGGCCATCAGTCATGACGCCGTCCACATCCATCAGCAGCAGCTTGATCCGGCGGGCGCGGCGGCGTAGATCTCTAAGTGCGAGAGGCATGGCCATTCCTGGAAGACAGGAGTCAGAATTCAGAATCCAGAATTCAGAAGTCAGAATGGAGCCGCAAATAACTCGGCTCCTTCCGCATCCGGTCCTATTCTGACTTCTGGCTTCTGACTCCTGATTTCTGCTCTTAGAACATCTGCGTTCGCCACAGGTCGTGGATGTGGACCACGCCGACGAGCCCGGCGTCCGCATCCACGACGGGAAGCGCCGTGATCTTGCGCGCCTCCATCAGGTTCAAGGCCTGGGTGGCAAGCTCTCTTCGTCCAATGGTGACGGGAAGCCGCGTCATACAATCGGCGGCCGTCATCCCCAGGGCGCGATTCCCTTCCCGCTGAAAGAAGCGGCGCAAGTCGCCGTCCGAGATGAAGCCCAGCAGACAGTCATTCTCACCGACGACGGTCGTGTGGCCCAGGCCCTTCTTGCTCATCTCGTAGATGACGTCGGGAATGGGCGTGGTGGCGCGCACGCGCGGCACCTGGTCGCCCGTGTGCATGACGTTCTCGACGCGGCGCAGGCGGATTCCCAGACCGCCACCCGGATGTAGCGCCGCATAGTCATCCTCACCGAAGCCGCGCTTTTCGAGCAGGGCCATCGCCAGCGCATCCCCCATCGCCAGCATCGCGGTCGTCGAGGCCGTAGGCGCGAGCCCGAGCGGGCAGGCCTCCTCCCGGATGCCCACGTCGATCACTACATCGCTCGCTTGCCCGAGCGTCGAGGCGGCATTTCCCGTCAAGGTGATGAGGGGGATGGCGAGGCGCTTCAGGGTGTCGAGCAGGCGGAGTAACTCGTCGGTCTCACCGCTGTAGGAGAGGGCGACGACCACGTCGTTAGGAACGAGCCGGCCCAGATCGCCGTGCACAGCCTCCGCAGCGTGCAAGAAGAACGACGGCGTTCCCGTGCTCGAAAAGGTGGCCGAAATCTTCTGGCCGATGATGCCGGATTTCCCCATGCCCGTCACGACCACACGCCCTCGGCAGGAGAAAAGGATCTCCACGGCGCGGGCGAAGCGCTCGTCCAGCCGCCCGACCAGCTCGCGCAGCGTCTGCGCCTCGATTTCCAGGACCTTTCGTGCGGTGTTGAGACTCATCGGTGCTGATGGAAAGCCATGAATGATAACATAGGAAATCGTAGCGCCGGGTTGTAGCCTGGCATGGATGTCTTCCGACGATGCCGCCCTGATGGGCGGCGCTGCGCGCTACGAGGCGGCCTCTTCCTGCGGGACGTAGAGGGTCGTGCGGTTGCGGCCGGCGCGCTTGGACTCGTAAAGGGCTTTGTCAGCCGCCTGGAGGATCTCCTCGAGACCCTGACCGTGCTCGGGGTAGACGGCAATGCCGACGCTGACGGTCAGTTGCGGCAGGGGCTTTTCGGTGCCCGAGGGGATGACCATGCGCTCGACGGTCAGGCGGATGCGCTCCGCCACCAGCAGGCACGCCTGGGCGCCGGTTTCGGGGAGCACGACGACGAACTCCTCGCCCCCATAGCGGGCCGCCAAGTTGGCCTCCCGGATCGCGCGGCTCGCGGTCTTGGCGAAGTGGCGAAGGATGCGGTCGCCGGTCTCGTGACCGTATATATCGTTGAACTCCTTGAAATGGTCAAGATCCATCATCAGAATACCCAGCGGCTGAACCTTGCGCCGGGCCATGGCGAGGAGCTTGCGGGCATATTCCTCCAGGAAGCGGCGATTATAGAGGCCCGTGAGTTCGTCGACGTTCGCCTGCTGTTTGGTCGCTTCCAGCAAGCGCAGGTTGGAGAGGCCGGTTGCCGCGCCGCTCAAGTAGCTTTCCAGCAGGCTCTCGCGCTCCGGCGTCCAGAAGTCTTTGATTCCCTCCACGCGCACGGCGCCGATGATGACGCCGCCGGCAATCAGGGGTCCGCAGTAGTAGCTCCCCTCCGAGGGCGGCACGAACTTCGCCGGGCAGAGCGGCTCAGCAACCACATCGTTGACCCGGAAGCGGCGTCCCATGCGCACCGCCTTGCAGTTGTGCGGCTCGGGGATCACCGGCCAATCCCGCACTTCCGTAGGCAGGGGCTGGAGCGAGGCAGCCGCCTCCAGGAAATTCTCCGCGGTGTTGAGGCGAAAGATGATGACCTGCCGCGGCCTGAAGCGCTCGCGAATGTAATAGAGGATGTGTTCGTAGATTTCCGTTTCCGAGGTGCACTGGGTCACCGCCTCGGAGAATTTATTGAGGGCAGCCAGCTCCTCGCGTTCCTTGCGCAGCGCGGTCGTCATGTGCGAAAAGCTCTGCGAGAGGACACCGAACTCGTTGTCCGCCGGGGGCGGGAGCAGGAGCTGGAAGTCGCCCCGGCTCACCCGCTCCGAGGCTTCGATCAACTCCCGGATGGGCTGCTCCAGGAGATGGGTCACTTCCCGACTCACAAAGAAAATCACCACGGCCACGAGGGCGGCCACGCCCAGCGCGACGACGAGCATGCGGCGCATCTGCTGTTCCATTTCGCGCAGGGCGACGACGTTCCCGGCCCGGTCGGCATCGAGCAGATCGAGCATCCGGCGACGAGTCGGGGCCAACCGCCGGTCACTTTCGGCGAGAAGCTGGGGAATGTCGGGGGTTCCGCCGCGGGCAAGCGCGCTGATGGCGGGGCTCGCCCATTCGGTCTGCCAGCGGCTGACCTCGTGTTGCAGGGTGTCCACGGTGGCCACTTCGTCCGGTCTGTCGGAATGGAGCTCGCGCAGCGTCGCGAATTCGCTCAGGATGGTGGCCGAGTTGTCCTCGTAGGGGCCCAGGGTCGCCGGGTCGCGGGTAATGAGGTACCCGCGCACCGCCAATCGCATCTCGGTGACGTGCCGCAGGATTTGTTCGCTCTGCGCGACACTCTCCAGGGACCGGCGCGTTGCACGGTTGGAATGCTCCGCCATCCAGTAGGCGTAGAAGAGCAGCGCGACGGCGCACAATAAAACGAAAAGCGGTGGAAGCGTGACCAGCAGGATCTGCTGGCGGATGCGCAGATGGTGGATAGAGAAGGCCATGGGAGTGCACTCAGCCCGCGCTGCTAGCCTGAACCCTACCGCACTATGGCGCCGTCGTCAACTGGGAGGCGAGCAAAGCCGCATGCGCCTTCAGTTCGCCGGGACGGTCCGCCCCCGCGCCCATTCTCGCAACTCGTTCACGCGTTCCCTCATCGTTTGCGAAAGCGGGTGCGTGGCCTCCACTTCCTTCAAGATCAAATCCGTGCTGAGATCCGTCTTCACCGAAAATGCCGAATACAGCGCGGACTTCACGACCTGCTCTATCTCGGCACCGCTGAAACCCTCCGTGGCGGCCGCGAGCGTTGCCAGGTCGAACTTGGCGACGGCCTGTTTGCGGCACGCGAGATGAATGCCGAAAATCCCCTGCCGTTCCTCTGCGCGGGGCAGGTCGACGAAGAAGATCTCATCGAAACGCCCCTTGCGCAGCAACTCGGCGGGGAGGCACGCGATGTCGTTAGACGTGGCGACGACGAAGACGGGGGCCTTTTTTTCCTGCAGCCAGGTCAGGAAACTCCCGAAGATGCGCATCGAGACGCCTCCGTCAGCCTCTGTCGTCAGACTCGACCGCGGGAACATCTTTTCGATCTCGTCGATCCACAGGACAGCGGGGGCCACGGCTTCCGCCACTCGCAGGGACTTACGCAGGTTCTTTTCGGATTCGCCGACGAACTTGTCGAAGAGGCTGCCGCAGTCGAACTTGAGGAGTTGCATATTCCATTCACGCGCCACGGCCTTGGCGCACAAGCTCTTCCCGCAGCCCTGGACTCCCATGACGAGGATGCCGCGCGGTGGCTCGACGCCGTAGCGCGCCGCCTCGGGAGTCAGGGCGTCGCGGCGCTTGGCCAACCAGTCCTTGAGACGCTCCACCCCCCCGATGGCATCGAGCCCCGATTCCCAGTTGAGGAATTCCAGTACACCTTGTGCCTTGATAAGCTTGCCTTTGGCGGCCCGAATGCTGCTGACGGTTGCCTGGTCGAAGCGCCCGCTTTCCAATACCGACTGAGCCAGGACCCGCCGGGCCTCTTCGCGCGTGAGCCCGGAGAGGCTGCGGACCACTTCCGGCATCTGTTCGCACGGGAGCTGATTACGTATGCGGTACGTTTCCTCGAGCTCGTGTACGCTCGTTTGGACAAGCTGGGTGAGTTCCGCATCGTCCGGAAAGCCTAGGGCAAACCGCGCCACATCTTTCTCCAGCTCAATCGGAATATTGACCACCGGCGCAGAGATAATGATCGAGCGTCGCGCCCGCCGGAACTGTTGCGTCAGATCACGGAGTTTGCGCACGATCACCAGGTCGTCGAGGTGCTTGTGGAAATCCTTCAGTAGGAACAGCCCGTCGGCTTCCATGCCGTTGAGTTCGGCGAGAACCTGAATGGGTTCACCCGTATTGTAAATTGGCGCGCCGCCCGCGCGCGCCAGGCCGGCAGTGAGGGTCCAGACATAAAACGGCACGAGGAGATCCTGCGCCACTTGGGCCAGAATTTCCGTGGCGCGGCCTTCCTCCCAGGTTTCCAGGTAGATAATCGGATAGTGGGAATTCACCAGCAGAGCGAGTTCTTTGCGAGCATCCAGGCCAGCCATTCCGAACCCTACAAGTGTCTTGCCGGCCCCGTCATTCCAGTGGCTTGGCTCCGCTCGTCCGAGGGTCCGAGGCCCTTATGGGTGCACCAGCGCCGGGCAGAACCACAGCCAGCGGCGGAGGATCACGCTAGCTTGCGAATGAATCCTGCCAGATCGCGCAACCCTGCGAGCACCGGCCGGAAGCGGCGGAGATCGAGGGCGTTGGCGCCATCGGAAAGGGCCTGGGCGCGGTGGTCGTGCACCTCCATGAAAAGGCCGTCCACGCCCGCCCCCACCCCCGCCCGCGCCAGGGGCTCGATGAACTCCGGCTGCCCTCCGCTGCGAACGCCCTGCCCTCCCGGCAACTGCAGGGAGTGAGTCACATCCAGAACCACCGGATATCCGTACTCCTTCAGCACGGCCAATCCACGGATATCCACGACGAGGTTATTATATCCAAAAGACGCTCCCCTCTCAGTGATAATAATCTTATGATTTCCCGCCCGTGCAACCTTCTCGATCACGTGGCGGATATCCCAGGGCGAGAGGAACTGCCCCTTCTTGATGTTGACCACGGCGCCCGAGCGGCCCGCCTCGACGAGCAGGTCCGTCTGACGGGAGAGAAAGGCCGGAATCTGAATCACGTCGCAAACCTCCGCAGCGGGAGCGACCTGCCGCACATCATGCACGTCCGTCAACACCGGGATTCCGAACTTCAGCTTGATGCGCGCCAGAATCTCGAGACCCCGCTCCAGCCCCGGCCCGCGGTAGGAATCGAGCGAGGTGCGGTTGGCCTTGTCGTAGGAGGCTTTGAAAATGTACGGGACGCCCAGGGCCTTCGCCACCGCGGAAAGCCGGCGGGCCATCTTCGTCGCGTGCTGCTCGCTTTCGATGACGCACGGCCCTGCGATCAGGAAGAGTGGCTGCCCTCCGCCGATACGGAAGTTCCCGATCCGGATCCGGTGCTGCATGGCTTGGCACGACCTCGCGGAGAAGGTCCTAAGTCTCCAGGCTCTCGCCCGCGGCCTGGACGGCGGCGTGGCCAGGGGCCACAGCCTCTGCTGTACGAACCGGGCGTCGCGCCTCCGCGCTCTGCTCTCCCTTGCCCAGGCGCTCCCGGCGGTACTGATAAGACGCTCCGATGAAGGCGCGGAAAAGCGGATGGGGCTCGAGCGGGCGCGACTTGAATTCGGGATGGAACTGGCACCCCAGAAACCAGGGGTGGTTCCGAATCTCGACGACTTCCACATAAGTGCCGTCGGGTGTGATGCCCGTGATATCCAGACCGTGCGCGACGAGGACTTCCTCGTACTCCCGGTTGAATTCGTAGCGGTGCCGGTGCCGTTCGGAGATTTCGAGCGCTCCGTAAGCCTGCTGGGCAAAGGAACCGGGCTTCAGGCGCGCCGTCCAGGCGCCGAGGCGCATGGTGCCCCCGAGCTCGTCGATGCCGCGGAGCTCCCGCAGCTTATAGATGACGCGGTGCGGCGTCGCCGGGTCGAACTCCGAGCTGTGAGCGCCCCCGAGCCCGCAGACATTGCGCGCATACTCGATGACGGCGCATTGCATTCCCAGACAGATGCCGAAATAGGGCACCCGGTGCGTGCGCGCGAACTCGATGCCGCGCAACATGCCGAAGATCCCGCGCTTGCCGAAACCCCCCGGAACCAGAATCCCGTCCAGCCCTTCCAACTGCTCTTCCCAATGTTCCCCTTCCAAGCCCTCGGCTTCGACCCAGATCAGATTCACTTTCACGCTGTGCGCGATGCCGCCGTGCGCCAGCGCCTCATTGAGGCTTTTGTAGGAATCCTGGTAACCCACATACTTCCCCACGATGCCGATCGAAACCTCGTCGGCAGGATGGCGCAGGCGCTCCACCAGGTCGGCCCAGCGCTGCATGTTGCGCTCGGGCGTCTGGAGATTGAGGCAGCGAAGGATCTGCGCATCGAGGCCTTCCCCTCCCAGAACCAGCGGCACTTCATAAATGTTCTCAACATCCTTGGCCGTGATAACGGCTTCCTCCGGCACGCTGCAAAACAGCGCAATCTTCGCCTTGATTTCCGGCGACAGGAAGCGGTCGGTGCGGCACAGCAGAATATCCGGCTGGATGCCGATCTCGCGCAGCGCGCGCACGGAGTGCTGGGTGGGTTTGGTCTTGAGTTCTCCCGAAGTTCCGATGAAGGGCACGAGCGTCAGGTGGACGAACACGACGTTCTCGCGGCCCTGCTCCTGGCGCATCTGGCGGATGGCCTCGAGGAAGGGCAGCGATTCGATATCGCCCACGGTGCCGCCGACCTCCACGATCACCACGTCCACGTCATTCGCAACTTTGCGGACCGCGGCCTTGATCTCGTTCGTAACGTGCGGGATCACCTGCACGGTTTTCCCCAGATAGTCGCCGCGCCGCTCCTTCGTGATGATGGTCTCATAAATGCGCCCGGCCGTGCAGTTGTTGTCGCGCAGCATCCGCGCGTGGGTAAAGCGCTCGTAATGCCCCAGGTCCAGGTCCGTCTCCGCGCCGTCGTCGGTGACGAAGACTTCGCCATGTTGGAAGGGGCTCATCGTGCCCGGATCGACGTTCAGATACGGGTCGAACTTGAGCAGCGAGACCTTGAGTCCCCGCGCCTCGAGCAGGCAACCGATCGACGCCGAAGCCAGACCCTTCCCCAGCGAGCTGACTACACCTCCGGTTACGAAGATGTATTTGGCGCCCATATTCCTCCTGAGACGGTCCTGGCCGTTTGAGACCGCGGGATTAATGGCTGGATGTCATCGCTTACTCGACGTTCCTGGAAGTCGCGCTTTTCGGAATGTACCGAAAGAATTGATGCCCGGCAGGATTCGGTACGGGCAATTATCCTTCCCTCCTCGCGGGCTGTCAACCGCATTTTGAATTTCCACTGCCCGCCGCCGCGCAAGCGAGAATGTAAAAATTCTGTCACCGTGGCTCGGCGCAGGCGAGGACTCCAAGGACTGTGCTAAAATTAGCCGTGGGTGTCTCTGCATCTGCGACGAACATAGGGCGCAGCCGCCTCTCAACTGCCCAACGGCTCGCAGGAAGAGGGTCGCCCATGAGATTGCGTCTCCACCGTCCGGCGTTGGGGCTTGGAGGTAGGACCCTACTTGCTGTGGTGTGCTGCTTCCTGGGGTCCGCGGGGCTCGCGCCGGCGGGCGACGAGAACGCCGCGATACCTGCTCCCCACAAGGAAGTCCCCCAGGCGACCGTGCGGCAAGGCGCCATCCATCCGGCCCCCATCCAGGTGGACGTGAACATGGTGGTCGTCAATGTCACCGTGACCGACCCCTACGACCGCATCGTGACGGGCCTCGACCAGACGAACTTCCAGGTTTACGATGAGAAAGTCGAGCAGCAGATTGTTTCTTTTTCCACTGAGGACGCGCCGATCTCGGTCGGTCTCATCTTCGACTGCAGCGGGTCCATGGGGGACAAAATCCAGAAGTCCAAGGAAGCAGCCCTGCAGTTCTTCAGGACATCGAACCCTCAGGACGAGTTCATGCTCGTCAGCTTTAGCGACAGTCCGGACTTGGTCAGCAGCTTCACGTCAAAGTTTGAAAACATCCAGGACCGCCTGCTTACCGTTAAGTCCAGCGGCAGGACGGCGCTGCTCGACGCGATTTACCTGGGCCTGAGTGAAGCCAAGAGGGCCTCGACGAGCCGTAAGGCGCTCCTCGTCATTTCCGACGGAGGTGACAACCACAGCCGTTACACGGAAAACGACATTAAGCGTGCGGTGAGGGAATCCGACGTGCAAGTGTACGCCGTGGGAATCTTCGAGCCGCTCAGCGGGCGGGCCCGCACGCCGGAGGAAGCCCGCGGCCCAAGCCTGCTGTCCGAACTCGCCGACGTTTCCGGGGGAAGGATGTTCAGCGTGGAAGACGCCAGCGAACTGCCCGACATCACGGAGAAAATCTCGATCGAGCTCCGCAACCAGTACGTCATCGGTTACCGGCCTTCGAACCTCGTGCGGGACGGCCGTTGGCGGCGCATTCGCGTGAAGCTCAATCCGCCCCGGGGCCTGCCCCCGCTGCAAGTTTATGCACGCACTGGATACTATGCTCCGACCCAGTAGACGAACGTCCCCAAGGAACTTCCCGCGGCTGGCGATGGTCGCCTGGCTGATCATCGCGCCGGCCGCTTGGGGCGCTCAGGACCCGCCCGCCCCCTCCCCGGCCCCCTCCGCAGAGCAGAAACCTCGCGAGTACACGATCAATGTGGACGTCAACATGGTGGTCCTCCACGCCACGGTGCTCGACAAGCGAGGGCGCCAGGTGGAAGATCTCCGCCAGGACAATTTCCGGGTTTACGAGGACGGCGTGCCGCAAAAGCTCGCCGTTTTCTCGCACGCCGACATCCCGGTCACGATGGGCATCGTGATCGACGACAGCGGAAGCATGCGCGAGAAGCGGACGGCGGTGAACGCCGCGGCGCTGGCGTTCGTCCGGACGTCGAACCCGCAAGACCAGGTCTTCGTCGTCAACTTCAACGACGTGTACTACCTCGATACACCGGGCGACTTCGCTGCCAACCTGGAGGAACTCAAGTCCGCCCTCGATAAGATTGACTCGCGCGGGGGCACGGCTCTCTACGACGCCGTTTACGCCTCGCTCGACCACCTCAAGCTCGGCAACCGCGACAAGAAGGTGCTGCTCGTCATTACCGACGGGGAAGACAACGCCAGCCGCTACACCCTCGAGGAGCTCTTCCGCTACGCGCAGAAATCCAATGCCGTCGTCTACACAATCGGCCTGCTGGGTTCGGAGGAGCCGGGCGGCTTGTTCAAGATCAAAGGAGGGTCCCCTCACCGTGCCGCGAAAATCCTCCAGAAGCTGGCGGAAGTCACGGGTGGGCAGGCCTACTTGCCAAAATCCTTGGACGAAGTGGAAACGACCTGTGTGGGTATCGCGCGCGATATCCGCGACCAGTACACGCTGGCCTATTATCCGAGCAATCCCAAGAAGGACGGCACCTATCGGACGGTGCGCGTGGATGCCACGTCGCCGCGCTCCCGCGACCGCCTGCAGGTCCGCACGCGCACGGGGTATTACGCGCCCCGGGCTCCCGCCTCGACTGCGCCGCCTTCAAGCGGCCAGTGATAATTTCCCAGACATCGCCTTGACTCGGGCTCAGCGCCGCGCCAGGACCACGTCGTGACTCAACACGTAACCGAGCACGGCGCCCGCGAAGACGTCCGACGGGAAATGCGACTGCAGCGGAACGCGCGAGAATCCCACCAGGCCCGCCAACCCATAAGCCGCCCAAGGAACCCAGCGATGCTGACGGTAACGGTTGGCAAAAACCGTGGCGACTGAAAAGGCGGCGATCGTGTGCCCGGAGGGAAAAGATCCGCGGCCGCTCAGAAAGCGCCCCTTCGACTTGAACCAGGTGTGCGCGAAGTCGCCGTCGGGAGGAATGTCGTAAGGCCGCAGGCGCCGGTCGACATTCTTCATCACCAAGGTGAGAATTTCCGCGTCCGCCACCGCCTCTCCGACGAGCAGCGCCGTCTGCTGCACGTAGGAGTCGCGACGCGCGAGGCCTACCGCGTAGAACGAAAGTGGAACCACGGCGGTGGCAAGCGCCGTGTTGCGTCCGCTGAACGTGCGGTTGAAGCCGTCGAAACTGGTCGTGCGGCGGAAATAAGGAGTATCGTGCGGGTCCAGCGCCACCAACCCCGCCGTGGCGAGAATGAAAGCCAGCGTGGGCTTGGTGTGTTGTCCCTCTGCCGCGTGCAGTGGGAATAGCCAGACGGGCTTCTGATCGTGAAGGATGTTGGGAACGAGAAGCTTCCAGGAAACCGCGCGCCCGGCATCGGGCGCAGGTTGAGCGTTGGACGTGGGGACGGCGGCGGCAGGAGTTGGGCTAGGCTCCTGGGCGCGCGCCGGCCCGGCGCCCAAGAGCAACGCCGCGATCAGGAGCGCCCGGCGAAGAGCCGCAGGGCCGCGCCTCGCGATCGCGCCTGCGCGTGGGAAGGTGATCCGACCCGCTACCGCCGATCTCCCCCTGTGCCGAAACCGGATCACGCAGGGCTCACTTGGGAGCGAATTTCGTGGCGAGCACCATTTCGCCCCACTGGATGATGATCCCCCCTCCGCTTCCCTCTTTCTCCAGCGAGATCGTGACCTGCTCGGCGCTCTTATCAGCCTTGGCCTCCGTCAGGGGCGTAGCAGCGAGGTCTTGCGCGGGATCGTGCTGGGTGCCCCACTGGCCATGCTGCTTGTTGAAAACCAGGCTCCAACCTCCGCCCGCCTCCCTGCGCGCCCAGAGGCTATACTCCCCTTTCGGGACGGTCACGTCACCAAAGGCCAGATCGAGGCCTGTCGAGAAAGTTGTAGATTTATTCGAGCCCAGCCGCCAGAAGTCACCGGGCTTCAGCTCGCCGATCAATTGCTGCACGGTGCGTCCATTAAGCGCCGGCCGCCCGTACTCCACCGAGACGGTCTGCCCGTTCAACTCCAGCTTGGCCGTTCCGCGAGCCTGACCCTGTGCGCACGCCAGCGCGGCCGAAAGGGCGAGCATCGCCGTCAACCCGAAAACGCAAGACAGTCGCTTCATCGTCGCCTCCTGAGATTTTGAAGATTCCTCTGCCGCCGGCACCTGACGTATGCCGCGTCGGTACGAGGCCTGATTCGAAGACTGCTCCTAATGTGTCCGGTTTCGAAAGCCCGTGCCCCACTGAGGGGCAATGTCCAAAACAAATGCCACGGCGCGGCCCTCGCCGAATGTCCGGACAACAATTGCCAGATCGCCCGTCCGCCTGACCGTGGCCACGACCTTGCCGCTCTTATTCGGAGCGATGCGATTATAACCGTGAAGGATGGGATTTGGCGACTATTCGATTCCCCGCATGAGCGGACGCTTCGACTGTTTCACTCACACCGTGGCACCCTCGGGCGCGCCGTGCCAATCTCCGGCATCGCGCCGGCCCGAAAACGTCGCATAGTCGCTGATCATTGCCAACGGCCCGCCCTCGCATAATGGCTCGCCAGCCGACTCAAGACATTGCAGACCCATCGGTGCGCCCGGTAAACCTGTTGACACGGAGTTATCGAGCAGTAGCATATACTCGGGGTGTTTGTCAGCACGAAAACATCATGGAGTGAAGGTCATGGCCTCACGCCGTCCTGCAAGACAACCGATCTTCTGGATCGTGCTCGTAGGGTTTGCTTTGCTCATGTGGGCTGTCGTCAGATCGAACACCCGCGAGCGAACCCGAGATGTCACTCTCACCCAGTTCATGGACGAACTCGAAGGTGACAACATTCGCCAGGTCACTTTGACAGCGAGCAATGGTTCGGGAATGCTCGATGCGCTTGGGATCCTTAGGAAGAACAATGAGCTCGTCCGTTCCACAGTGCCCTCGGATTATCCCGACCTGTACAGGACCCTTCGGGAGAAAAAGGTTGAGGTGATTCTGGATGCGGACTCTGGTCGCACTTGGCAGGCGTGGTTTATCTACTACTTGCCTTTTGTTCTTCTCTTAGGCATGTGGGTTTATTTCATGCGGCAGTTACGGGAAGGACTCCGGGGATACAGGCCACCGCCTGGGCCACTGGCTGCTGGCCCTCCCGAGAAGTGAGGCGCTCTCACCAATCCGCT
Organism: Terriglobia bacterium; assembly: GCA_020072655.1. Taxonomy (GTDB): domain Bacteria; phylum Acidobacteriota; class Terriglobia; order UBA7540; family UBA7540; genus JAIQGB01. The sequence continues at coordinate 23,511 of JAIQGH010000002.1, forward strand.
TGCGCCAAGTGCTTCGCGAACTCGTCCAGCTCGACCGGTAGGGGAGCCCTCACTTCAATTATTTCTCCCTTCGTTGGGTGGCGGAATTCGAGGGTGGCCGCATGGAGGAAGGTTCGTGTGAGCGTCGGCAGTTCCCGGCCTCCAAAGCATAGTTTGCCAGGAGCGCCATAGAGCGTGTCGCCGACGATCGGATGGCCGAGGGATGCGAAGTGCACGCGAATCTGGTGCGTGCGTCCGGTGCGCGGCGCAGCTTCGAGCAAGGTGAAGTGCGGGAAGCGGCGCTGGACCCGATAGCGTGTCAGCGCCTCGCGCGGCCGGATGCCTCCCACCTTCATGCGCGTGCGGCGAACGGGGTCTCGGCCCACGGGCTTAGAAATCTCGCCGGCGTCCTGCGCGACGCGGCCGTGGACGAGAACCAGGTAGGTCTTGCGCACTTCCCTTCCCTTGAATTGCGAGGCCAGCGCGCGGTGGGTGAAATCGTTCTTCGCGACAACCACCAGACCGGAGGTCAGGCGGTCCAAGCGATGCACAATACCGGGCCGCAATTCTCCGCTGACTTTGGAGAGCGTCCGGATGTGATGAAGAAGCGCGTTGACGAGCGTTCCGCTCCTGACGCCTGCGCCGACGTGCACGACCATGCCGGCGGGCTTGTTAACCACCACGAGGTCGTCATCCTCGTAAATGATCTCGAGCGGAAGCGCCTCGGGCGTGGCGCGCAATTCTTCGCGTTCGATTTCGACCCGGAGACAATCACCTGACACCACGGCTTCGCCCGGCTTGCGGACCACTCTGCCGCCCGTCGTTACCAAGCCCGAACGAATCAGACGCTGAATCTGGCTGCGGCTGATCTCAGGGATCAGGCCTGCCAGATACACGTCGCAACGCGCTCCAGCGTCCTCTTCAGCAACGATAAATTCGCGCACTTCGTGCATACTCGTCCGCTCGCCACGAACACACCAACCCTCTGGCCATGCAGCAGCGGGCATGGCGTCGCTCGCCTAGGCCTATTCCGACGAAATCAGATGAAAAATCAAAAAGCCGGCGCCAGCCACGATGGCGCTATCCGCCAAGTTGAAGGAAGGCCAGTGATAGCTCCCAATGTAAGCGTCAATGAAATCCAGAACCTGTCCGAAGCGGATGCGGTCGGCGAGATTGCTCACCGCCCCGCCCAGAATCAGCGCCACGCCCACGCCCGACTGCCAGGCCAGCGGCTTCGATTTCCAGACGAGCGAAACGACAAAAACCAACAGCGCGATCGAGGCCACCACGAGCAAAGCTGTCTTCCACCGGGCCGGTGAATCGGAAAAGAGTCCGAACGCTGCCCCGGGATTCCGACTGTAAACGAGGTTCAGGAAATGGGGAATGACGGGGATGACCGTGTGTGATGGGACCGAGCGTTCTACCAGTGCTTTGGTGGCTTGATCGCCAGCGAGAATCGCCAGAGCGAGAGATCCGTATAAAGCCTTCGAGGACTTCCGGACTCGCGCGGCAAGGTTCTGCGACATATCAGCATCCGGGGAGCGGGCGCAGAGAGCGGATCAGTGACCCATCTCCTTCAACGCTGCCGAACAACGCTCGCAGACGGTAGGATAGCGGGCATCTTCGCCGACTCGTTCCGAATAGTTCCAGCAGCGCTCGCACTTGCGCCCCGCCGCCTTCTCGACGCGCACCCCAAGCTCGGGGAGTTCAGTGGGCGAAGCGTCGGCGTGGGACGGAGCAAGTTCCACCTGCGAGACGATGAACAGGGTGGGCAGGAACGCCCGGTACTGGCTCAGAAGGGTCGCGAGACCGCCCGAGGCCGCGAGCACGATTTTGGCCTCCAGTGAGCCTCCGATGAACTTGCTTTGGCGCGCCGCTTCGAGGGCCTTGAGGACTTCGCTGCGGACGGCGATGAGTTGCGGCCAATTCCCCAGCGAGCTCAGATGCGCATTCGGAATCGCCTCACGCAGTCGCTGGGGAGGGACAAAGGTCGAAAAGTGGACGCTCGGCTCGCGCCGGCCACTCTCTCCAGAGGGCGGCAACTGACACCAGACCTCTTCCGCCGTGAAGCACATCAGCGGCGCGAGCGCCCGCACGAGCGCATCCGCGATCCGATAGATCGTCGATTGCGCCGCGCGCCGTCGGGGCGAAGCGGTGGGGGCCGTGTAAAGCCGGTCCTTCAAAATGTCAAAGTAAAAAGCGCTCAGATCCACGGTCGCGAAGTCACAGACCGCGCGGTACACCTTGTGAAAAGCGTACTCCTCGTACGCCCCCTTGACTCGTTCGAGCACTTCCGCGGTCTTCGCAAGCGCCCAGGAATCGATTTCCTGAAGCTGGTCACCCCGAACCATGTCGCGTTTGGGATTGAAATCGTAAAGATTCGCCAGGCAGTAGCGGAAGGTGTTGCGCAGCTTGCGATACGCTTCGGAAAGCCGGACGAGCATCTCCTCGGAGATGCCGGCGTCCTCACCAAGGACCAACGAGGCGGCCCAGAGGCGCAGCACTTCGGCGCCATGCGTCTTGATGATTTCCGTCGGCTCGATGACGTTGCCGAGCGACTTCGACATGGCGCGCCCCTGCGCGTCGAGAACCCATCCGTGCGTCAGCACCTGACGATACGGGGCGGCGTCGTGGGTGCAGATGCCCACCAGAAGCGAGCTGTGAAACCAGCCGCGGTACTGGTCGCCCGCCTCCAGGTAGACGTCGGCGGGCCAAGGAAGATCTGGGCGGTGTCCCAGCACGGCATGGTGGCTTGCTCCAGAATCGAACCAGACGTCAAGGATGTCGGTCTCCTTGCGGAGGTTGTTCCCGCCGCAGGAGGGACATTGTGTCCCCGGCGGCAGGAGATCCGCGATGGCGTGCGTGTACCAGGCGTCGGCGCCCTCTTGGCGGAACAAGTCGATCGCCGGCCGGGCCAGCCGGGCGCCGAGTTCGGGGGGGTCGACCAGGGGTTTCCGGCAGGTTTCACAATGAAAGACCGTGATGGGCACGCCCCACACCCGCTGCCGCGAGATGCACCAATCGGGCCGCGTAGCAATCATATTGGAGATGCGCTCTTCACCCCACTCGGGCAGCCAACGCACTTTCTTGATCTCTTCCAGCGCGCGTTGCCTTAACCGGCGGTGATCGATATTCACGAACCACTGCTCGTTGGCGCGGAAGATGACAGGATTGTGGCATCGCCAGCAGTGCGGGTAAGAGTGCGACAACCAGCCCAGCGATCCCACGAGCGCGCCGCGAGCCTTGAGCAATTCCGTGATTGGCTCGTTCGCCTCGAAAACCGTCTTGCCGTTGAATTCGGGCAGGCCCTCCGTAAATTCGCCCGCGTCGCCGACGGGACTGTAGACCTCGAGCCCGTACTTTATCCCCGTCTCGTAGTCCTCGCGACCGTGGCCGGGAGCGGTATGGACGCACCCCGTTCCGTCCTCGGCGGTGACGTAGTCGGCGAGAACTCCCAGCACCTTTCGCTCCAGGAAGGGATGCTGCATCTCGCTGCGGTCAAAGCGTCTGCCGGGAATTCGGGCGAGGATTGATGTTGCCTTAAGACCGGTCTCATGGAGCGTCGGCTCATAGCGGCGGCTCTCGAGGATGTAGACATCACCGTGATCGTCAGCGGCCGCCACGTATTCAAAGTCCGGGTGAAACGCCACCGCCATGCTGGCTGGGAGGGTCCACGGGGTGGTCGTCCAGATAACGACCCAGACTTTTCGGCCGGCGAGGGCGGGATCCAAACGGCCAGGATCGCTTAGCAGTGCATAGCGAACGTAGATGGAGGGGCTGCGGTGGTCTTCGTACTCCACCTCGGCCTCGGCCAGCGCTGTCTTGTCCTTGATGCACCAATAAACCGGCTTGCGCCCGCGATAGACGTAACCCTGTTCGAGGTACTGGAGAAAGGCCTCGGCAATCACCGCCTCGTACTCATAATCCATCGTCAGGTAAGGCCGCTCCCATTCCCCGAGGACGCCCAGCCGCCGGAAATCCTCGCGCTGGATCTCGACGAACTTTTCCGCGTAGCGCCGACACTCCTGGCGGACCTCCACGACGCTCATCGTCGCTTTGCGCGGGCCTAGTTCTTTGTCAATGTTGATTTCAATGGGCAGCCCATGGCAATCCCATCCGGGCAGGTAAGGAGCGTTGAAGCCCATAAGCGTCCGGGACTTAACAATGAAGTCCTTGAGAATCTTGTTGAGAGCGGTCCCCAGGTGAATCCTGCCGTTGGCGTACGGTGGCCCGTCGTGGAGGGTGAAAATCGGGGCCTCGCGTCGCGCCCTCCGGATTTGTCCGTAGAGATCCTCCTTTACCCACTTCTCAAGCCATTTGGGCTCGTTTTGCGGCAGGTTTGCTTTCATCGGAAAACTGGTTTGCGGCAGGTTGAGTGTGCTCTTCAGGTCCAGCGCCTTCTGCATGAATCCTCCGGAGGAAGTTAAAACAACGCATTATAGAGAACAATCCGCAGGGGTGTCCAGTAAGCCATCCGGGCCAATCTGGCCGCCCGGCAAGCTACCGCTCAGCGAGCGGGGGGACCAGGCGGGAGAAGACGGCCTTTTTTTTCGCAACTTCGAAGACTTTCGGCGCGTCAAATGAATAAGGAAGCATCTGACGGTGGGCAAGGAGCGAACGGATTTTGACCTTATGCGGCGAACTTCGCCTGTGGTAGACTGAAGCAAGTTCGGCGCAGCAAGGACCGACGGGGCGGAAAAGCCCGTTTGCGTTCCAAGGCAACTCTGTGCAAGGAACGCACATCTGCATTAAGGGTAGGCACAAACTTGGCTGCGGTGAGGCTGCCGTGAGACCAAGAAAGATACGGCATGGAAATCAAAGAAATGCGTGCGGGTATTGGGTTGGAAGAACCGTTGGCGACCGAGGCTAGGCGGAAAGAGCCTGAATATCAGTTCACCTTTGTCGAATCGCCGAATCTTCTTGTCTCGGTGCTGAGGCAGATTCGCGCGACGCTGCGCGAGCCCAAGATTACGGTGCCGCGGCAATACTATCGCGGTGAGGCAAGGCTGCCCATCAGCGAAATGCGTCCCTGGTATCGGGACCTGCCGAATCAGCTCCGGATACTCTTCGAGAAGCCGACGCATCCCATCGACATTTACAATAGCCGGCAGAATAGCAAACGGGCGACCTGCGCCGCCGTAGCAGGAGTCGTGGGCGCGGTGGCAGGATGGATCCTGATCACCCATCCGGCGGGCGTACTGCTGGCTAGCCTCGCCGGCATCGTCGTGGGCGAATTGATTGGGGTGGCCCTTTTCAAGAAGCGCGAATACCCCCCGGACATCTGGGGGGACTACCGACCGCAAAAAGCTTCGTGGGTGAATTCCCTGCTCGTCCACGCCCTGATGATCGCCGCCATGGTGTTGCCTTTCGTCATTGGCCGGATGACGACGCCGGTCAAGGCTGCGGCGAAGTACGAAATCACGGACATTTCTCCCTATCTGGCGCAGATCGAGGGACCCTACAAGAAGATGGGCGGTGGTGGGGGCGGCGGCGATCGGTCACCGACGCCAGCATCAAAGGGCGCGATACCCAAGTTCTCCAAGACGCAATTCACACCTCCCATGGCGGTGCTTCCTAACCTGACGCCCAAGCTCCCCATGCCGCCGAGCCTGCTCGGACCGCCCGAGCTGAAGCTCCCCCAGATGGCGATGAACATGCCTTGGGGCGATCCGCAGGGCGTGAATGGGCCGCCCTCCAACGGGCCGGGCTTTGGCGGCGGCATCGGCAGCGGTGAGGGAACCGGCATCGGCTCCGGCCGGGGCGGGGGCCTTGGACCGGGCGAAGGCGGCGGCTTTGGCGGTGGCGCCTATAGCGTCGGCGGCAACGTCAGCGCGCCGATACCCATCTATAAGCCCGAGCCTCCCTACTCCGAAGAAGCGCGCAAGGCCAAATATCAGGGTACGGTGGTCCTTTGGATCGTTGTGGATGCGGCGGGAAACGTGACCGACGAGCGCGTTGTGAAGCCTCTGGGCCTCGGCCTGGATGAGAAAGCCCTCGAGACCGTGCGCACGTGGAAGTTCAAGCCCGGCCTGCGCAATGGTACTCCTGTGCCTGTGCGCGTGATGGTGGAAGTCAGCTTCCGGCTCTTCTGACTTTGCCCGCAATCCCTGTGCGCCCAGCGCACGCCATCAAGAAAACAAACCCTTGACAGGTCGGCGCCCGTCCAGTTTACTAAGCTCTACTGCTGGGAGGTCGTCTAACGGTAGGACTGCAGACTCTGGATCTGCGTATCGGGGTTCGAATCCCTGCCTCCCAGCCAACATTCATGCGGCTTCCATCACAGACACCCCGCGAAAAAGGTAGCATGTAGGACCCTGGGTGCTACCGGAAATCCGAAAAGCGACCCCGTGCTACCGCTCTTCCCTGCAAAAGGAGGGCTTCCGTGTTAAATGATTTGCCTTTGCACATCGCGCCAAAGCTCCAGCGAAAGGTTTGAGGGAAATCATCCGAAGCGACTTTTGTTGTGACCGTGCACGATTTATAAGAGAGATGCAGGATACTTGAGAAAATCCCTCCGGTTAGGCGCGTGAAGATCTTCCTCGCCTGGAGCAACAAGAGATGAACTCGGATTCCCGGCGCAATTGCAGAGTTCAGTCCCGAGCGATCGAAATCGTGTGCGCAATTCCCCACGACTGTTTTTGGAACACCGCTAAGAATCACAGATCTCATCAACTTCCCAACGGGATCCTGCGGGTGGGCGAAAAGGGAATCTCTTCGGCTCAGTTTCCGAAAAGCCGACTTTTCGTTCCCGATCCATTTTGTGTGCGCCCAGCACCCGCAATGCGCATAGGAGCCCCTGGGGAAAACTTGGTCTGCTGCCGGGACCACTTTGCGGTCGATCCAGCACGGAGAGGTGTTGCTGCAGACGGCGCTTCTACGAACCCTCTCCCCTCCTTGAACCCCTCCCGTTAGACCTGCGGTCGTTGACTTATCGATATACGGGGCGTACGCTGGCGTCATTCCAGAGTTCACCTGCATCTTGCTGTGAGGCAATCGCCTCATGATTGGCCAGACGGTTTCCCATTACCGCATTTTGGAGAAACTCGGGGGCGGTGGCATGGGCGTCGTGTACAAGGCCGAGGATCCCCTCCTCGATCGCCCGCGCGGTCATGGCCGAAGTCTCTGGGCTCCTCGATGGCGCGAGGGCCGGCATTGCGGAATATCGCAGGCAAATGATCTGCTGACGCTACCTGCGGTATGTCCACGCTTAGGGAGGGCACTATGAAAAAATATGGGCGAACGCTGCTTCTCGTGTTGAGCGCGCTTTGGTGTGCCACCTCGCTGAGTGCTCAGGCACCTTCGGCTCGTTTTACGATCTTGCTGTCCAATGACGACGGCTACGACGCGCCGGGTCTGAAGGCGCTGATCACCGCGCTGCAGCCAGTGGGTGAGATCATCGTGGCTGCTCCGGCCACCGAGCAGAGCGGCATCGGTCATGCGCTCATTCTCCGCGCCCCCATCATGGTGAATGAAAGGAAGCAGCCCAACGGAACCGTCTGGTATGCCATCGAAGGCCCGCCGGCAACTTGCGTACGGCTGGCGCTGGAATCGCTGTCGACTCACCGGCCCGATCTGGTTATCAGCGGGATTAACCGCGGAGACAATCTCGGTACGACCGTTTACCACGCAGGGACTTTAGGAGCGGCGCGCGAGGCGGCTCTGGTGGGGGTGCCGGCGATCGCCGTGTCGCTGCGAGGCGATGATCAAAAGGACTACGCAGCGGCGGCGGCCTACATTCGACAGGCTGTTGAAGAGCTCCGCACGGCACGCCTTCTGAAGCCTGGATTCTTCCTCAACGTGAACTTTCCGGGGGGCGAATGGAAGGGTTTGCGCATAACGCGCCTGAGCATGACTCCGCGCCCCGAGAGCTTTGAGCGTCGAGTCAGCCCGGGAGGCCGTCTCTACTTCTGGCCGGTGTGGGAACAACTGAAGGATGACGATGAAGGCACCGACGTCTGGGCGCTGGTGCGCGGATATATCACGCTGACGCCGATGGTGCTTGATGTCACTGCCACGCAAGCAATGGAAGCTCTGAAGCGCTTGGATCTTCAGCCCGCGGCCACGTCCGCTGTCGAGTAGGTCGGTACAGGAAGCGGCACGGGTATTTGACCGACCTCTCTGGTCAGGACCCGCCGTACCGGGGGCGTTTATAGGATCTGACAACCCAGTCGGAAGCTGACTGTCCGACTTCAGCGAAAATGAGACCGTTGAGAGAGGTTGGCTAAGCTATAGTTTTTGCCCTGGCTCACCTCCTAACCTGCGGTTCTGATCCCTCCTGCGCCGCGGGAATTTCCCGCCGTAAGGTCGCCCGGGGCTTGTTCATCGTGTATGGCTGTCACGCTCGGGTGGCGCGATGAATCGAAGCCGCTTGTCCAACCACTGGGCCTCGTCCTCAAAGCCCTCTTGCCGGTTGAAGTGCAAAAGGCGTCGGTAGCGCTTGACCACATCAAACCCAATACTCCATTGAAGCTTGCGCAGATCCACTGGGCAGAGGTGCAGCGGTCTGGCATCAGATTCGGCGAGGTGATTCGACCCGTTCATCAGGCACCGAAACCAGACGCAGTGGTCGATGCCGAACATGTGACCGGTCTCGTGGGCCAGGACTTTGCAGCTGCGCCGGAGCATCAGCTTGTGGGAGCGCGCCGATAGCGCCTCCCCATAGAATCTCGGATCGTAACGGGCAAAGCTGTACACACCCACGCGATCGCGTGGCGACGCTTGGCCGAAGACGAAGTTGCAACTTGGGTCGGGATAGAGATCGCTCATCGTTATGCCCAGCAGGGCAAAGGCGTCTTCGGGCACCTGAGTCACAAGCAGCTTAAGGATGTCGCTGGTGAGTAATTGAATCTGGCCCGTGTAGGGGTTCCGCCGACTCGTAAGGTGATGCTGGGCCTGGCCGGAGGGCGGCAGGACAACAACCTCCATCATGAAGAAGGCGGCCGTGAAGCGGCGCATTTGCTCGAGTGAAGCGCCCTCACCTTCATCAAAACTGCCAAGCGGCTGGAGATAGATCTTACTTCGGTGCTTATCCGGCCGGTTGGGCCGGGAGCGGACGAACCGGTCAAAGGTCTGCCCGGCCTCCGGATGGTTCGCCAGCCAGTCACTGGGTCCGGGCTCGGCCATGGGCTGAAAATCGTCTCGAGGCTCGAGTGCCCGGCGAAGCGCCTCCGGCAGCCCGGCCGTCGGGCCGATGGCAGCAAGACGCTGGGCGGGGGTCGGAGCCGTATATCGCATGCTCTTTCCCGGTACCAGCAGAATAGTTCCGAGCAGGATCGACATCAATAAGGCGTTCGAAGCTTTTCGCATGAGCCAAAGCATAATCCCAATTTGCTTGCACTCGATATGACGAAGCCGTTAGCACAAGATTGGGGAGACCGTCGGATGTGAAGACTGGGCTTCGGAGCGCGGTGAACGAGGCATTCGGCACAGCCAACGCTCGCGGAGGAGCTCAAGCAACAAGTAGATCGATCAACAAGGGTGTAACGCGAGAGTGGCACCTGAGAAATCGCTTCGAGCAGAGGCAAGTTCGGGCTTTCGGAGTTCTCGGGAGGCGAGGTTCGAGCCTTTTCCGGGACCAAAATGAACGCCCTGGACTCAAAACCAGGTGGGAACCGTCCGAAGCGAAAAAGTGTGGTGTACACTTGGAGGTAGCAAAGGTCGAAAACGCAAATCCTGCTTCAGGAGGCGGACGGTGAAGATCACCATCATCTTCCCCGGAAGAAGCATTGAGACCGCGAGGCCGGCGGGCGCTGTCATGCCGTTGGCTCCGTGCCTCTTGGCGGCCCTGACGCCCAAGGAACACGACGTTTCCTTGGTTGACATGTTCCTGGGCGACCGGGTGGATTACGAATCGGATGCTGATGTCGTCGCCATCACCGTGCGGACACCCCTGGCAACAGTGGCCTACGAAATTGCCGACAATTTTCTCCAGCGTGGCAAGAAGGTCGTCCTGGGAGGGCCGCACATCTTCGCCTTTCCCCAAGAGGCCAAGCGGCACGCCACCGCGGTTGCCATCGGCGAAGGTGAGGATCTCTGGCCGCGAATCCTCGAGGACATCCAGCGGAACGATCTGAGGCAGTTCTATCTCTGCGGGCCGTTGGCGGCCCAGAACTTGCCCGGCACGGTCCACCACGTTAAGCAGCGGCCCACGTTAGAAAAGCTCCCCATCATGAGACGTGACCTGTTGCCTCGCGGGCGCTACATGATGGACTCTATTTTCACCACACGCGGCTGCCCCAACCATTGCCGGTTCTGCCCGGTCACCGACATCTTCGGAGCCAAGATTCGGCATCGACCGATTGACGACGTGGTCGCCGAGGTCTCCAGCCTCGGTCCGCGTTACTACAACGTCGATGACAGCGTATTCGGCCATCCGCAGATCGTCGATCGGCCCGAGGAGAATCAATACTATGTCGACCTCTACCGCGAACTGGCTGGTTTACGTCCGAAGCGTCTCTGGAGCGGCGCGGGCGGGCTGTCCGCGGTGAACTACAAGGATGGAAGGAGGATCCTGGAGCTCGCGGCCGAGAGCGGCCTTTGCAGCATCGCCGCGGGCCTGGAATCCATATCCCCGCAGGGACAGAAACAATCCGGCGCCTGGAGGAAGCTGCACTATACTTCGCCCGATTGCTTCGACATCCAGAAGATGAAGGAGAATATCCATACAATCCAGAGCCTAGGAATCGAGGTGCGAGGGTTCTTTGTTATTGGGTGGGACGAGGACACTCGGGAGACATATCGCAGGACCCTGGACTTCTGCGACGAAGGCGGCATCACGCCGTTCATCTTCACCCTGACCCCCATGCCCGGCAGTCAAATCTATCGAGAGTACCTGGACCAAGGACGGATCCTTTTGGATCGATCTTGGGATTACTACGGTACCGGGCGTATTGTCTACCGGCATCCCAACATGTCCGCGGAGGAGATGTTCGACCTGAATGGCGAGGTCATGAGAAATGGTTACAGCATGGGTCGGATTCTCAAGCGGGCGATTCAAGCCTTCAGATATCGTCCGTCCCTGGATGTTATAGAGGACTCGTTTTTCACTCAGTTGGGAGTGAGGAAAGCCTATCGCCAACTCTACGAACAGATCCCGAGGCCAAGTAGAGCTTGAGCGCCGTCGTCGCCAAGCGTGACCCCGGTGTCAAGCAGCGTCTGGGCTCGCCTGATCCGGCCCTCGACTTCCCTCTTTCTCGAAATGTAGTTTGACGTTTCGGAGGGATTTCTCGAGACGTCGAGCCCACCCCGGCCGCATGAGATGAAAGTCCAGCAGGGGACCCAGCACCGGCACGGGGAGGCTGTACTCGAGAATGTAGGTGAGTCGCGTCGTGTAACCGACGGCCTCAAAAACCCACTGGGTCCTGTGCGGGGGGCCCTTGGTCGCCACGCCCCTCCAGCCGGCGTTCTCAACGAAGTCGTGGATCTCCGTCTCGAGATTTAGCGTCAGGCCTGCCACCCAGGCCTTGTAGGCGTATCGTGTACCGTTGCCTCGCGTAACCTGGGTCGTCGGCCTGAAAGCGGAGACCCCTTCCCACCAGTCCTCCCATTGCCGCCAGTCCGATGCAAATGCGAACACATCCGCGAGCGGCGCATCGATGTCCACGCTTGCTTCAACCCTCGTCATGGCAGTAACCTCCCCTCGATCGTTCGTGCCGGAGCAGGAGCCTGAGCCTTACATGGGCTCAGCGGATCAATCTTGTCCCGGCCCGGCTGCGGGTGAATCATAGCTGACACAGGACCATGGTGTGAAGAAAGCCCGCACAGCTCGTGAGCTCGAGATCGCAGCAGCGGCGGCCCGGCCGCCGAGGCCCCAGAAAGCACTCCTGCCCTGCGGGGATGCGATGGCCATGCTGGCTCGCCGGGGATTACGTCCGGGCAAGGCCCGACTCGACGTGCCCTTCCGAGAGAATCTCGAAGAGGAGACCGCCGAGCGACTTACGGCACTGCTTGGCCATTATCCCTTCCGCCTCTTTCTACGCGGAGCTATCCTGCATCCTGAAGGGTTTGCTCCGGAGGAGGCGACGCAATACTTGAAGCGAGCTCAGTCAAGGGCTTATGCGGAGTCACTGGTCAACCTTGGTCTCGCCGAACGGACCGCGCGAGGCCGCTACCGATTGCTCTGTACTGCGAAGAGCTTTGGTGGAACGCTGGAGTGGTACGTGGCACGTGAACTGGGTCGGCGGTTTGCTTTCGACGTGGCGGCAGGGGTCCGGTTCCACGCTCGGGGCGTAGGCGGCGACCTTGATGTAGTCGCTGCGGCGGAAGGTAAACTGGCCTATCTCGAGTTGAAGTCGTCTCCACCCAAGAACCTTGAGGTCCGCGAGGTGGTCGCCTTCTTCGACCGGGTGTGCATGCTCCGCCCCGATGTGACTCTCTTTGTCGTGGACACCGCGCTGCGCCTCAGCGACAAAGTTTTACCCATGCTCGTGGCAGAGCTGGAAAACCGCCGGGGCAGAACCGGGGTCGTCCCGCGCCGCATCGAACGGGAGCTTTGGGCGCTGACAGCCCATCTCTACGCGGTGAATGGAAAGGTGGATCTCATGGCCAATATCGGCCGGGCCCTGGCGGAAGGTCTATCCGCCCTTTCTCCGGCGCTCTGACCACGGTGCGTATGGAGGACGAAGTTTCTTGAACGCGAACTCTGACTTGCGCCCTCCTGATCAAGTGTGCGCAGTTTGCGGGCGTAGGTCGCTTCTGATCAGTGCCACTTTGGGAGTGTGTCGCGAGTGCATCCGCACTTGTCCCGGCAAGGCGATTAGCATTACCTCGGCACTTCATGGTGAGGCGCGCAAGGCCTTCGACCTGCCTGTATCCCCTCCCCGCGCGCCTGAGGGTGTGCGATGCACCTTGTGCGTTCGAGAGTGCATGATCGGGGAAGGTGAACGTGGATATTGCGGTTTGAGGACTGCACGGCAAGGTCGGCTGGCACATCTTGCGGGTACTCCGCAACGCGGCGTCCTGGAATGGTACCGCGATCCTCTGCCGACCAACTGCGTGGCTGACTGGGTCTGTGTGGGCAGCCGGCGGGCGGGCTATCACAATCTGGCTGTCTTCTATTCCAGTTGCACACTCGATTGCCTGTTCTGCCAAAACTGGCACTTTCGTGATATTTCTCCACCGGCCGCCAATGGCACAAGCGCAGCTCAACTTGCCGACGCCGCTAACCCACGGACTTTTTGCGTTTGTTTTTTCGGTGGCGACCCGGCTTCTCAAATGCTTCACGCTGTCGCAGCAGCCTCGAAGTTGGCCAAGAAAGGTGTTGTCATCTGTTGGGAGACGGCCGGGACGTCGAATCCCAAGTTGCTTGACTGCGCGGTGGCTCTCTCACTCGAGACGGGCGGCTGCATCAAATTCGACCTCAAGGCTTACGACGAGGCTCTGCATGTTGCCCTGACGGGTGCCTCCAATCAGCGCACGCTGGAGAATTTCGCGCGCGCAGCGCGGCGGTTTAGCGAGCGTCCAGACCCACCGCTGGTCATCGCCAGTACCCTCCTAGTGCCTGGATACGTGGACCCTCCTGAGGTCGCCCTGATCGCCAGATTCATCGCCAGCATCAATCCGAACATCCCCTACGCGCTGCTAGGATTCGGGCCACACTTTTACATGCAGGACCTGCCTCGGACCTCGGTTGGCCATGCACAAGCTGCGGAGGAAGCGGCCCGCGCGGCTGGCCTCGCTAACGTCCGCATCGGCAACCGCCACCTGTTGTCGCGCGACTATTGAGGGAGTCGGACTCCTGGATGAAGAAACGCCCGGTGAATCGGACCACGAACGGGGAGATGGAGCACCGGGCACAGGGCCAGCGCGAGACGTCCGTTAGCGGACGACGCACCGCTGAACCCATGGCACGATGACTTGGTGGCGCAGCGCTTCAAGCAGAGCCTCTCGCTTTACCGCGAACTCGCCAAGGGCTTCCACGTGCCCTGTGCGCTTGCTGGGAAGGTATACTCGTGCAAGAAAACCAGATTGAGAGGGCTAAGGCCTTGTCAGAGCCGGGTGCAGCACGCTCTTGGTCAGGAGAAGTCGAGAGCATTTTCGTGCGTGAGGCGCTCCTGCAAGAGGTAACGGGCGGCAAAGTCCGCTGCCATGCCTGCGAGCGCCGGTGCACGCTCATTCCGGGCGGTTTGGGTTGGTGCCGAACGCGTCAGAACCGCGATGGAAAATTAGTCACCCTGATTTACGGTTCGGTCTCCTCGCTCGCGGTGAATCCGATTGAGAAAAAGCCTTTCTACCACTTTCATCCGGGTACCAAGGCGCTCACCGCAGGCAGTTGGTCATGCAACTTCGGTTGCCCGTGGTGCCAGAATTGGGACATCAGCAAGTCGCCCCCGCCCGCAAAAGGCGATTATGTTTCTCCGCAGCGCTTCGTTGACTTGGTGGAGAAGAGCGGTTGCCAGGGAACATCCATTTCCTTCAATGAACCTACGCTGTCTCTGGAGTGGTCGGCGGATGTATTTCGCCTGGCCAAGCAGCACGGGTTCTACAACACCTTTGTCACCAACGGCTATATGACGCCCGCGGCGCTCGCCCTGGCGATTGAATCGGGCCTGGAGGCGATGAACGTCGATCTCAAAGGTGATGGCGCGTCCGTGAAGAAGTTCTGCAAGATGGTCGACGTCGAGAAGGTCTGGGCTGCCTCGAAGCTTGCACGCTCGCGCGGCGTGCATCTCGAAATCACCACGCTGGTGATTCCCACCGTGAACGATTCCGACTCAGTCCTCCACGAAATCGCAGCGCGGATTGCAGGAGATTTGGGCTGCGAGGTGCCCTGGCACGTTACCAGCTACTCTCCCGCGTACCGGTTCACTGCGCTGCCGACCCCGATTCGAACCTTGGAGCGCGCCTGGCAAATGGGCAAGGAGGCAGGACTGGAATTCGTTTACATGGGTAACGAGCCTAGCCATCGGCATAACAATACGTATTGCCCGGTGTGCGGCACGTTGCTGATTCGCCGATGGGGCTTCGATGTAGTGGAGTACAGGCTGGACGCCGGGAAGTGTCCTCAATGTCGGCGGCCGGTCGCCGGTGTGTGGGGAGAGCGCAGAGGACGAATCGCTCAGGGAACCTCACATGGTGCATAAGGCCTAACAAGGACAGGTCAAAGGGCAGTCGCGCCGAAGCAGGATTATGACCTAGCAAGTCAAGTGTAAAGCCGCCGCCACTTTCCTGACGCCTTTCAACTGGTTGTATTTCTCGCACGCCTGTCGGGTCGGCTCGGCGCACAGTTCAATCCCCGCGTCCTTGAGAAACTCCCTCGTTTCTGTCGGAACTTCCATGCGGCCATAGTAGCCCGTCCCCACCACAAGCACCTCAGGCTTCACGTTCACTACGTCATCCAGGTCCGTTCTGTCCAGTCGGTGGCCTTCCTTGCGCCACCAGCCTCCATCTACCCGACCACCACCACGGGAACTCTCTGGATAGATCATTACGTCGCTGTGATACTCCTTTCCATCAATGCGCAACACCCCAAAGTCATAGCTCTCGATTATCACCGCCATCCCCCCTCCATCCGGGTCTGACGAATGGTCATGATGCTCGGGAGCCCGGAAGTGCTGTAGGGCTCAGCTTCACTAGCCGAGCATTCCTTTCACCACGACATCCACGGCCTTCTCTTCCGTCAGTCCGCGAGCCATGAGCGTCTCGACCTGCTTCTTGTCCACGCTTCCAATGGCGGCCTCGTGCGTCAATTTAGCCCGCTCGTCAATTACCAGAAGCCTGGGGACAGCACTGGCCCGGGCATCCTTGCCGCGAATAATTTCGACACAATCCACGTGTCCTCGAGAGTTCGGTGCGTTGCCAACCGCCTCTCCAATGACTTCGCTCGTGCAATGGTCGGAGGCAACGATACGGCTCCTGGCCAACCCTCGTGCGTTCTCGCCGCTCAAGATGATGGATTCCTTGACCACGATCTTATCCTGCTTCTTTCCGTAAATTTTGGCGTTCAGTTCGCCAACCGCGTCCTTTTTCAGGTCGGCAAAGTAATCCAGATGGACTTCGCCGGCAGCACCTTTTATCAGTTTGAATTCATTCTTGAAAATACCACCTTCCTCCACCACAACCTTGGCCACCGGAAGGACCTCAACTCCGCCGACTTCGCCGTGATAATGCGTCTCCGAGTAAGTCATCTCCGCATCTTTGCCCACGTGAATCTTGGCATCCATTACGTGCTTCACCTTGACAGCGTTGGGGAAGAAGCAATGGGCGACGAACTTCACCTTTGCTCGCTCGCCGATTTCAAAGTCGGAGACGATTTCCTGGAGTCCCTCTTGAGGGATGACGCCGAAACACAGATGCACAGGGTCCTTTACAATGGCGCCTGCCTCGACACTGATTTTCGCCCTGGCGCCGGTCGACGTCTCTGCACCTTCGATATGTACCCCCGGAGCATTGTTTCTGAAGAGGATTCGGTTGTGACTGACAACCAGCCCCGCGAAATTCTTATTGCAGAGCGCAGCAGGGTCGCCCCCGGCCGATTCATACGCTTCCGTGATGACAACAAGCTCTTTTGAGGAATCAAGCATTATTGAGTTCCTTCCCGATCGGCTCGTTTACATGGAGACACTCTTGGCAGTAGTCGCGGAAAAAGCGCGTGATCATCAAGGGATTACCGGTTTTCAGGATGGTGCCGCCACACAGCGCCGATGCCCGGTCGGCGATAGCGGCGACCTCTCCATGATGCGTAATCAGCAGCACGGCCGCCCCCCGGCGGGAGAGTGTGCGGATGACGTCGACGATATTGTCGATCGACGGGGGATCGATGCCAGAATCAGGTTCATCGAGAATGGCAAGCCTCGGACTCATGCCCAGCACTGCGGCGAGTTCGATTCGTCGCCGCTCGCCGCCGCTTAACGTGGTATCCACCGCGCGGTTCAGATACATCTGGGGACGGAGCCCGACTTTTCCCAAGCATTCCTGCGGGGTCAGCGGACTGCTCCGCGCGACCTGACGTCCGGTCTCAAGGTATTCGGCCACGGTCAACCCTTCAAACCGTGCCGGCTCTTGCCAGGCAAGCGTTATACCTCGTTGTGCTCGTTCGGAAATGGAAAGCGCGGTGATATCTTCTTCACAAAAGAAGACTCTCCCGGCAGTCGGCGCATATCCATTCAAGCCCATGATGACGGAGGCCAGGGTCGACTTTCCGGTTCCGTTCATCCCGATAATGCTGTGGACTTCGCTTTCGCCTAGCTCCAGGTCCACGTCATGCAGGATCTTCCTGCTGCCCAAAACGAGTTCGATGTCGGTTAATTGCAGCATTCACGCACCGTTGCGTCACGATCTTCCGACCGGTCATGCCCGCTCTCTTGCCTTACCTTCTCCCGACTGGCAGAGACCCCTCATGGGAGATTTCCCAGCAACTCTCGAATAGAAAAGGCTCCTCCCTCTTTGAAACCAGGGCTCGAAGGACCCCCCTTTCGTCTCAACATTGATACGGCCGGAGACCGTTGTCAACTTTAAGGATGTGCACCTACGACATCGGCCCAACCGCCTCGTCGAGGGCCGGGCAGACATGACACTCGGTCACTGACATCATCCTCTGCCTCTGCGCCCAAGAGTGGACCTCGTCTTCGCCAAGAGGCCGAATAGCGAGCACCATTTCGATACCACTTGCATGAATCCCAAGTGGTCGAGGGCCAGACCTCGCAAGTCCTTCCAGCTAACTCATTGTCGATTTGAAACCGACGTGTAGATGCTGAGAGCCCTTCCTCGAAAAACCGCCTTGCGGGGCCCTCGGCTGTTGTCGGTGCGGGCATGAGCGCGCCCTAGCGGCCGACGACTTCCAGGATACGTTCGTCGGGGACGATCCACACTACGGCCCCCTCGTGGCTGAAGTGTTGCGCGGCGTCGTCCCAGTGCAACTGCGTGACGCGGCTTTCTCCCTTTTCGTAGGCGTGGGTCTTGCCGTCATCGCGGTAAAGGGTGAAGTCGCCATTCGCCCCAGCATAAACACGCACTTTGGCGACCTCCTGGACTTGCTGGGTGCTCTCGATCGGCTCGCCAAGCGGCAGGATGGAGCCGGCGCGAACGAAGAGCGGTAGCGTGTCGATAGGCGCATCGACTTCGATCGTCTGTCCTCCGCGCACGCGCTCGTTGGTCCAATAGTTGTACCAATCCACACCGGCGGGGAGGTAAACGGTGCGGTGCGTGGCTCCCTGGTCGGTGACCGGGGCCACCAGGAACGCCGGGCCGAACATGTATTCATCGCGGAGATCGGCCACCTTCGGGTCGTGAGGAAAATCCATGAACAGCGCGCGCATGAAGGGCGCGCCG
Source organism: Terriglobia bacterium (assembly GCA_020072655.1). Taxonomy (GTDB): domain Bacteria; phylum Acidobacteriota; class Terriglobia; order UBA7540; family UBA7540; genus JAIQGB01. The sequence continues at coordinate 41,757 of JAIQGH010000002.1, forward strand.
GTGAGGTAGGTGTTGTAGCCGAGCGAGTATATGTAGTGTAACAACTCGTAACGGAGTTTGAGGTACTTGGTCAGAATCGGTTCGGCCTGCCTGCCGTAGGACCATACCTCGTTGTACTTGCGGCTGCCGTGGGCCCGGAAGACGGGCGTAAACGCGGCGTACTCGAACCAGCGGGTGTAAAGCTCCGGGTAGTCGTCGTACCCCCCGACATTATCGCGCGCGTCCGAGGGATCGAGCAGCGGGGGGTGGGCGGGATGATGCTCTTCCGGCAGATACTGCCAGCCGCCGATGTCGTTACTCCAGTAAGCCATGCCGGAAGCGGTGAAGTTGAGCCCCGTCGGAACCTGGCGCTTCAGCGTATCCCAAGTGGGATAGATGTCCGAGGACCAGAACATCGTGCCGTTGCGCTGTGCGCCGAGGTAAGCGTCCCGCGAGAGGATCAGCGCGCGATGGGCGAGGTCGCGCCGGAACCCCTCGTAGAGGGCCGCGGTGTGCAGCAAGGGGTAAACGTTGAAATAGCGCGTGCCGGGCCCGATCTGGAAGTAGCTGCCATTGGGCGGCAGGTCGGGTTCGGTTTCGTCCGCCCACAGGGCATCAAAGCCCTTGCTCAGCAGGTTGTCGCGGATGACGTTCCAGAACCAGCGCGCCGCTTCGGGGTTGGTGGTGTCGATGTCGGAGCCGGCGCGATCATAAGGCAAGCCGTCCGTGGGCGTGCCGTCGGCGAGGTGCTCGAACCAGCCCTTTTGAAGAAGGAAGTCGTAGTAGCGCGAGCCGGGCACGAAGCGCGGCCAAACGCTGATCATGGTCTCAAAGCCCATCTCGTGAAGCTGGCGGTTCATGGCGGCCGGGTCAGGCCATTTCGCGGGGTCCATATCCATCTGGCCCATCTTGGTGTAGTAGAACCAATCAACCACGAGCACGTCAGCCGGGAGGTGCCGCTCGCGATAGCCACGGGCGACGGCGAGCACCTCATCCTGTGTGGCATAGCGCTGCTTACATTGAATGTAGCCATAAGCCGCTTTGGGCAGCAGTGGCGTGACCCCGGTCAGGTGGCGATAGCCGGAGTAGATCTCGTCGCTGGTGGCGCCGCCGATGACGAAGAAGGAGACGCGGTCCCCCACCTCCGACGTCCACCGGGTCTGCTCGTTGAATCCCGGCTCGAAGGTCGTCTTGGAGGGATTGTCCCAGATCAGGCCGTAGCCTCGGTTAGTGATCACAAAGGGCACGCCGACACTGGGCCCGCCCGCGGCGTCGTAGTTGTGCCAGCACTCGACGACGCGGCCACGCAGGTCGAGGAAGCCTTGCTGATTCTGACCCAGACCGTAGTAGTGTTCATCATCGGGCGAGGTGAAGGTCGCGCCGACCTGGTAGAAGGGTGCATCCGTCGGACGCCTGTCGTTCAGGATGCCCGCATTGCCATCCTTGTGATTGGGAACGGACATGGACCAACCGGTTAGCTCCAAGAGAGTCCTGCCCTGGGGCGTGCCGATGGTGATGTGTGCGCCGGGCGTGGAACCACTGAAGAACTTCGCAATGTCCACTTGCGTCGGCAGCGGCTTGCCAGGGCGCTCCTTCGCGACCCTAACGACCAAACGCGAAGAGCGATAGATATCGCCTTCGTCGCTCCGCTCCTGCGTCCAGCCCTCAACGGACGGGGTGGCAATGAAGCCGTAGCCCGGCGGCGAGGTGGCCTGGTCTTTGAGTAGGCTCAGACTGACGCGGATGATGTTGGGGGCGTACGGCTCAAGCGCGATCTGGCTGCCCGCTCGATCCAGAACGACCCGTGGTTCTTCCGTTGCATGGGCGACACCGGCGCAAAGGACTTCAACAGCCAGCGCGACCGCCAAGCCGAGCCGCCCCAACGTCCCCGCCGCTGCCGCAGCCTCGCGTGAGACCCATCGCGCCGTGACTCTCCGTACGAATGCGCGGACATGCCACCTCTGCTCGCTGCTTCGCAATCCGGCCCTCGGAATCAACCGTCGTAGATTCATCATGTCCAATCCTCTGACAATCAATTTCGCGCCTCTGTCAGAGTTCCCATTTTCAGTTCTGCCTTGGCCAGAAATCATAGGCAACTTCCACTCAAGTCTCTGCCTCAGGTCGCCACACTCCCTTTGGGGTGCCATCCCGCCCGATTTGACCGTTGGGCGTTTCTCGGAAGCAGGAATTGCTTGTCTCCCCAAGCCAGGATGGCTGCGGGCGTGAGCACCACGCGATATTCTGTCCGCCCGCAGCTCCTAAGGGGTCCGGAGGGGTCACGGCGCTGGCACTTCAACCGCCGCGCCATTGTAAGACACGGTTGCGTCGCCAGTCTTTTCTTCCGGGACGCCGACACCTTTGCCCTCACGCACCCAGACCACGTGAAACTCACGCTCCTTCGGCATTCCCGGGTACGCGCCCTTGCGCGCCCCCACCTTGAGTTTTCCCATCGCTTCGCTCCAAGTGATTGGAATCTCCGCATACTCGCCCCTCTCGTAGTTGTAGTCATCGCCAGCATCCTCATAGAGCGTAAAAGTGCTGTCCTTGCCGCGGTAGACTCGCAGTTCCATAGGCGCGGCCTGGGACTCCATTGCGTACTTGACCTCGGGCCCCATCGGCAAAATCGTCCCTGCCTTGATGAAAATTGGCATCGTGTCGAGGGGCGCCATGGCGTCGATCGTCCGACCGCCCGGGACCAACCGCCCGGTCCAGAAATCGTACCAGTCCCCTCCGGCGGGCAAGTACACCTTCCGAGTCGTGGTGCCGGGAGTCACCACAGGATTCACGAGCATCGCCCGACCGAACATGAACTGATCTGACACTTTGACCGCCTGTGCGTCAGTTCGAAAATCCATCACTAGTGGTCGCATCATGGTGTCACGGACAGTCGTCACCTGCCAGGCGACCGAATAGACATAAGGCAGCAGACGGTAGCGAAGCCGATCGAACTTCACAAGGATTGCCTCTGTCTCGGGGCCAAAGCGCCACATTTCTTTTGGGGGTCCCGTGCCATGGACACGAAACATTGGGCAGAAGGCGCCGAATTGGAACCAGCGGGTGAACAGCTCGCGATACTTTGGGTCGTCCGGCGATCCGCCAAAAAAGCCGCCGATATCCGTGTTCCAGTACGGAATGCCGCTGAGGGAAAAATTCAAACCCGCCGGAAGTTGTTTCTGGAATGTGGCCCAATCGCCACGGATATCGCCCGACCAGGAAACGGCGGCGTTCCGCTGCTGGCCGGCATAGGCGGAGCGCGTGAGGATGAACACGCGCTTCGCGGACGACTCAGCTCTCTCGCCCTGGTATACGGCGGTAGTCGTCATCAAGGGGAAGGCATTCGCCACTAGCGCCCCGCTCCCGTCGGCGGTCCTGAGGTCACGCATTTCTCCCCATTGGCCGCTGAGTTCGGGCTCCGTCGCGTCGAGCCACCAGCCATCGATGCCGATTTTGAACAGCGTATCCGAAATCTGCTGCCAGTAGATCTGACGGGCCTTGGGATTGAAGGGGTCGTACCACTTGCCCTTTCCTTCCGGGAATACGTTCGGGAAGACCGGGTCGAAGAGTCCGTTGACCGCCTCCAGTTGCCTGTAGTGCTCGCTGCCCACCTCGAACCTGGGCCAGACCGAGATGATAAGGTGGAAATTCTCCCCATGGAGCTGCTTGACCATGCCCGCCGGGTCAGGGTATCGGCTCGGGTCAAAAGCGTGGGAACCCCAGGGCTCGGGCGACCAGTATTGCCAGTCTTGAATAATGCCGTCGATGGGTATTTGGAGTCGGCGATATTCGTCAGCAACACCGAGCAACTCCTCCTGGGTTTTGTAGCGCTCGCGGCACTGCCAGAACCCAAAGGCCCATTTGCCAAACATCGGCGCCTCCCCCGTTAACTGTCGGTAGTCGGCCACGACGTCGTCCATGCTGGGTCCAGCCAGGAAGTAGTAGTCAATTGCCCGGCCAGCTTCCGACGTCCAGGCGAGCACGTTCTCTTTTCCGCCGACGCCAACTTCGACGTCCGTGATCGCAGGGTTGTCCCACAGCAGGCCGTAGCCACGGCTGGAGATCAAGACGGGAATTGCGATATTCATGTTTGATTGCATCAAATGCACAGTGCTTCCCCGGTAGTCCCACGCGCCGCTCTGATGCTGTCCGAGGCCAAAGATGGATTCACTCGGTGCGAGCTTGAACTCCTGACGCACCTGATACGCGGCCAGATTCTTGACAGGGGTCGGCCCGAAGCTCTTCCCGCCCCCTTCCACTTCAGCCAGGTAGGGATCGCCGGAGGCGTCATAGAACGCGACAGCGCCTGTCCTGCGGTCGACGCGCGCTCGGATCGCGGCGGTCACCAAAGCAAAGTCATCGGAAGTTTCCTGGAATGTCCAGTGCACTGTGCCAGGCTTGGCGATGACACTCAGGCTCGTCGTCTCGGGGAGCGTTGTGCCTGGGGCGCACACAACGCGAATGATGCGGTCAGAGTAGACCTGCAATTTCGTGACGGTACTGGCAAACTGGAACACAACGCCATCTGCTTGCTTGCGCGCTGTTGCCGCCGGCGCCTCGGCGGCGCCTGTGAAGCGCGGCACAAGGGTCGCCAAGCTCAACGTGCAGAGGACCAGAATTACGCGAATTCTTGAAATGCGCGCCATAAGGAGCTCTCCTTCGCTGTGGTTCGGAAATAGGCCGCCCGGCATCAGGGCTATCGCCCTGCGCGATGCGGATTCCCTCCGATCGAAAGTCACGGGTGGCGACCCGAGCTCTGTTTAGAGAGCTCAGTTGCACGCTCGAGCCGCTGCTCATGCAGGCGGCGCTCGCCAGCCCGTAATCTCTCAGACTCAGCCAGCATATGGTCAGCAAGGTCTGGCTTGTTCTGCTTCCTGTAAAGCAGAGACAACTGATAGTGGATATCACCATACCGGTCCATGGGCATTGCTCGCGTAAGTTCGGCGATGGCCTCCTCCGTCTTGCCAAGCGCGGCGAAGGCTTTGCCGAGGTCAGCATGGACAGCGAGCAGACCGCTGCGACTCTTTTGAAGATAAGCGACCGCCTCTTCGAAGCGGTGCTCGCGGACGTTGATGTCACCCAGTACGAAATTCGCCAGAGAGTTGTCGGGCTGGAGCGTCAGCACCCGCTCGAGCTGCGCCCGCGCTTCCTGGTTCTGGCCGGTCTCCCAGTAAATGGTGGCCAGCCCGAGGAAGGGGGCCGGGCTGTCGCGCTTGAGACGGGCAGCCTCCTGATAATGAGACTTGGCGAAGTCCCACTGCTTGCGCTGGCGATAAAGGTCTCCTGTCAGGACTTGACCCTGCCAGGAATTCGGATTCAGCGTGACGGCGCGCTGAAAGGAGGCTCGCGCCATGTTCCTGGCAGCTTCTGCCTGCCAGTAAAGTGCTGCCACGTTTTGCGGCTCAGCACGAACGATGCGTCGGGCGGCCTCGAAACCTACCAGAAGGCTCCCGGAAAGACAAGCGCAACGAGCCAACAGCAGTGTGTCTTCCACCTTTAGAGTCGGTGTCTGCTGCAACCTTTGTGCGCACTCATGGTATCTTCCCTGCCTGTTGGCATCCCGGGCCCCCTCGATCGTCGGTGCACCTGCCAGGGGTGGATGCGTTGGAGTTCTTGCCGCTCGCTCGAAAAAATTCGCTGGCCCCCCGGCCGACTGTGGCGAGTGTAGTTCTTGCTGAAGCAGCTTGAAAGCCCGGCTGCAGCTTTCCGAAGGCGCAAATCTGCCCCCGCTCTCGCTCGCCTTCGCTTGCGCCGTTTCACTCAAAGACGCAATGAGAAAGCCGAGTCGGGAGATGTAATAGCCCGGATCGGTTTCAAAGACAGCGCACAGGTGCTTGGCCCCGGTCGCAGAATCGCGCTCCTCCAAAGCCACAGCCGCCAGACCGAGCTTTGCCTCCTGGCTGCCCGGATAGCGCCGCAACTCCGATTCGAATTCACTTCGCGCTTGAGAAATCTCTTTGAGGCGCAAGAGAGCAAATCCTAGCGAGGCATGCAACCCTTCCATGCCCTGCGGCGCCAACGCCAGAGCTCGGCGGAAGGCTTCCTCCGCGTCAATTCCCGATCCCTGCTCGGTGAGAAATTCGCCCACTAACCTGTGGTAGTAAGCGGAGGCTTCGCCCGTCTTCGCCAGCAGGCGCGAGGTGTCCTCCGCAATGTTCTCAAAACAAAGACCCATGCCATACCACGCGTCAGCATCTGTGGGGCGAGCCCCAACCTCATTTTGATAGGCTTCGGCCGCCTTCTCGTATTCTTCCAGCCCGAAGTAGGCGCCCGCCAAGGCCAAGAGTGCGTCGCGATTGGTTGGGTCTTGTCGTAGCACACGTCGCAACGGAGGGATGGCCATCTGCGGCTTCAGCAGCTTCACCAGATCAATGCCGAGTACCAGATTGGCGGGCAGTAGGTCGGGGTTGAGATTCAGAGCCTTTTCCAGAGTCGCGATCGCTTCTCGCGTGCGCCCCTGAAAATGATAGCAAATCCCCAGATTGCTCAGGGCCTCCGGCGAATTTGGCCGGAGTGCCAGAACCCGTTCGTACTTCGTCGCCGCTGCCGCATAATCGCCTTTCACAAAATCGCTTTGGGCCTGCCGGGAAAAGCTCTCAACCTCGTCTTTTGGTCCAGGAGACTGATTGGCCGATGCGATGCCGGCGATGACATTATTAGAAATCGATAATGCCATGCCAACAAGAAGGGCCAACAGGCATTTCGGGATTCGAGGTCGCGGTCCCATCGAACGTCTCATTGTGCTACGGATGCCGGCGAAGGAAGCGGGCCAAGTACCCTCGCCGCCCCTTCAGCTTGTCTTTGTCTTCTGATGTTTTCTGATTGTTCCAGGGCCGCTGCGGCAGCTTTGTGATCGCCGAGCTTCCTGTAAAGCTGGTAAAGCTGGTAATGATAGCTTCCGTCGCTGTCACCCTGTAAGGATTCTTTCAACTCTGCGACCGCTTCCGCAGTCCGTCCCTGCGCGGCATAGACCTTGCCGAGCAAGGCGTGGACGCGGGCCAGGCTGGCCGCCTGCCCATTGAGTGCCCGGCTGAGATAGTGGAAGGCCTCTTCGGATTGGTGCCTGTCCACCAGAATCTCCCCCATCATGTAGTTCGCCTCAGGATCCTTCGAGTTCAGCCGGAGGGCCGTCCGAAGCTCTGGAAGAGCATCATCAAACTCGAAGGCCTGAAAGAAAGTGGTCGCCAACCCCAGGCGAGCAGCGAAGCTCTCCGGGTCGAGTTGGAGCGCCTTCCGGTATTCCTGCTCAGCCTCTTTATAGTTCTGCTGCGCGCGAAATGCGTCGCCCAACAGCAGGTGGACTCTCACGGAGTTCGGATCGGCTTGTCCTGCGCGTGTCAGCGCGATCACGGCCAGTCTCGCGCTGGATCGGGCCCGCCAGTATAGCGCCTCGGGGTCGCGGGGATGGACTTTCAGCCAGCGCCCGCTGGCCAAGTAAGTTGCCCGATAGTCTCCCGAGTAGTAAGCACATCGGGCCAGGAGTGAGAGGTCTTTAACAACCAATCGCGGGAGCGTAGGCTGCAGCCTCTCCGCGCACTGGCTATAGCGCCCTCGCCGAAAAAGCTGCCTCGGGTCGCCCGCGGGCCCTGCCGTCAACCGGGAAGAGGGGTTTTCGCTGGCTGGACCGGTGCCGGGTTGGTCCCCCTGCCGGGGCAACCCACTGGTCGGGCCCTGCTGCCAGGTTTCGAGGGCGCTGGTCAGGAATTTGCCTAATGCTGATTCTTCATTGCCCTCCCCGGTCGCAAACTGCTGCGCTTGCGCTCCTAGCTCGTGGACTCTCTCCGGCTGGAGGCCCGCCAGAAAGCAGGCTAGGTTGGCTTGCACAAAGTTGCGGTCTGCCTTCCAGGACTCTCGCAGTTGATCCAGCGCTTCACCGGTCTTTCCCCGTTCAACGGCAACATGCGCGAGCCCCAGTCGAGCCAGCATGCAGCCAGAGTTGTTATCGATCTCGGTCCGGAATTCGGTTTCGGCGGCGGCCAGTGCGGCTTGACGGATGTAGGCGAAGCCAAGAGCCGCGTGCCCGCACTCCAGGGTAGGATTTGAGGCCAGGACTTTTTCGTAGAGCCTGATTGCGTCCAAAGTGCGGTCCTGTCCTTCCAACGATTCGGCCAGAAGGGTGTCGGCATATGGAGAATTCGGTCCCACCTTGCGAAGTCGCTCCGCCGCCGACCTCTCGAGAGCCAGATACGTCAATCCCAGTCCATACCAAGCCTCCGAACTTGTCGGGGTGATCTCACTAGCGAGACGATACCAGTCATTGGCTTGCTCGGATTCCTGCAACGCAACATACGCTTGGCCCAAAGCCAACGCCGCTTGGGCATCGCGCGGATTCAGTCGCTGCGCACGCTGGAGATAACGGAGGGCGCGTTGTGGCCGCTGCAGTCGCAGCAAGTCGAGGCCAAGAAATAGGTTGGGGACAAAGAGCTGGGGGTTGACTCGAAGTGCGGCCTCAAAACCCTGGATGGCTTGCTCGTATTCCCCCAGGAGATGGCGCATGAGGCCGAGATTGGCCTGCGCCTCAGCAAGGCCTGGTCGGAGCCTCAAAATCTCCTCATAGATGCCGGCAGACCTTTGGAAATCGCCGCGCCTTTGAGCTTCCCGGGCTTGCACGAAGAGGTCCTGTAGTTTCGCCTCGGAAGTGGAGCTCGGCGGGACTCGTCCGGTGGCACGCGAGAAGACCGCTGTGAGCACAAGCGGAAGAAGAAGCCCCGCAAGCCTTGACTGAAAAAACATTGCAGAAGTCCTTCTCTCTTGCCCCATCATAGGTCCGGCCTTCTCTTGCCTCTTGCCTGGCCTTGAGGCCCGCACGGGAGTCGCTCAAGACTGCCGTGGAGGCCTTAGCGGATTCGCCGGGCCGGATCCAGTCAAAGGAGAAACAGCCTTGCGGCCCCAACAGGAGAGCCGCAAGGCTGTTTCAGGGTGCAGGCCTGGGCCCGAGGCAGATCACCAGTAGATCTTCAGGCCTATCTGGATGCTTCGCGCGGGAAGTGCACCCGTGATTCTGCCGAAGCTTGGATCCCCGAACGTCTGGTTAGGCGCGTAGAAGTTAGCGTGGTTAAAGGTGTTGTACGTCTCAGCCCGAAACTGAACCCGAAGCCGCTCTTTGGGTGCAGTCCACCACTTCTGGAGGGCCAAGTCCCAGTTGTTAATGCCCGGGGCGCGCAAGTTGGGCATCTCGCGGGGGGTGTCGCCGAACGTAAAGGCGGGCGGCTGCGCGAACGCTGCCGTGTTGAACCACTCATCCACGGTCGGATTGGAAAGCTTCGGGTCGGCGACGATGTTGGGACGTTGGCCTCCGCCGAGCGAGTTGGTGTTATTGCTGGCCGCAACGATGGACAAGGGAAAGCCTTTCTTGAACGTGGTTACGCCGGAGACTTGCCATCCACCAATAACGGCATCCACCGGGCCGCTCATGCTGCCTCCCCAACGTTTGCCGCGGCCGATCGGCAGCTCGTAAAGGTAGTTCAACACAAGGGCCTGAGGAATGTCGTTGGGATTGAGCGATTTTTCGGCGGCCAGGTTGTGGTAGTCCCTCATTGTGGCCGAATTACCGGCAGCCCAAGACTCGTTCCCTTCTCCGCCGGACAAGTACTTGGAGATGGTGTAGGAGGCGAGGAAGTGGAGCCCATTACTCCAGCGGTGGGTGACCGAGAGCGTCACCCCGTTGTAATAGGAGGAAGCTCCGAGGGATTGTGGGTCCGTGACATCGCAGAACTCGGGGTATGGGCGTAGCAACTGGCCCCGAGGCACGGTGGGTTGGTCGAGGCCACAGCTACTGGCCGTAATATGCCCATAGAACGGGTTCGGAACCGGGTCCAGCAGCGCACTTCCTATCGCGAGATCGGCGGTGGGCAGCACATTCCTCTGAACGGACGAGTACGACAGCTTCACCCCATGATTCCCCACATAGGTAACATCGAAGTTCATGTTAGGGGTGAGCTCGTACTGCAGGCCCAGCGTCCACTGTTCCACGTAAGGGGTCGGCTTTTGGGACGGTATTGCGTTCGTGCTTAGGCCGACTTGGGTCAAAGTACCCTTAGCGTTTCCCACGGGGACGAGCAACCCGTTCGGAAAAGGATCGCTCAACAGGTTGTTGGGCGTAATGCCATCGATGGTCCCCACGTATGGCGTCGATTGCGAGAACCCATACATCTGAAGCCCTTGGTAGTCACCGAATTCCATGGTCGGGGTGTAGAACATCCCGAATCCGGCTCGCATTACCATCCGGTGCGTCGCACTATAGGTTAAACCCAGGCGCGGCGCAAAGTTGGTGAACTGTGGTTCATAGACGCCTCGCCGGTGTCCGTTGCCGACGTAAACCAGTTCGCCCTTGACGGGATACCCCGCCGCGTCACCAACCGGATTGGCTGCGTTATAGTCAAAATAGGAAAGCCGATTGAAGCGGTCCGTGGGGGCGGTCTGGAAATCGTAGCGCAGGCCAAGGTTGAGCGTGAGCTTTCGGGATGCTTTCCAGTCGTCCTGGAAGTACCAGCCGTAGAGTCCCTTTTGATACGCGGTACGGGCTGCATTGTTGAGGTTCCCGTCATGACCGGCGCCCAGAAGGAAAGAGGCAAAGCCCAGGCCTGTCGCGGGCAGAGCCGCGGTGGGGTCGGGCCCCTGCGTCATGCTTTTGGTGAAGTTTATGCGCACAGGATCGGTATATTGCGCTCTCAACTGATGATCGATCATCATGAACCCCATCGTCATCGTATGTGGACCTTTGATCTTGGTGAAGTCCACGGCGTAGGTTCGGACCTCCCGCGGCTGTGAGTTGTTGGTCCCGGTGCCGCCCGTGAAGCCAGCACCCGCCAAGCCGACGGTGCCATCGTCAAAGCCGATGGGCGGGAAGGCGGGAGCAACCGCATCAAGAAATGCGGGCAGGCCCAAGGTGGAGGGCTTGAAGGGGAAATTCTGGACAGCCCGACCCTCCACCCACCGATTCCATCCCCACGTCAAGCTCATCAGGAAGGTGGGACTGAACGAACGGTTGTAGTTGAAGCCGTAATCCCAGCGGTTGTTGGGATTCTTCGTGCGGGGTCCCGCGGGGTCGCTCTCGCCGAAGTACGGGCCGACCAGTTGCTTGTACTGGCGTTGCTGCGACCAGCGCACGAACATGCGCGCCTTATCACTGATATTGTGATCGACGCGGATCGAGTACTTGTCCAGGGCGGTCGGGAGGCCTCCCGTCGCGGCAAAGTTATTCACCAGCGCTGAGTTGGTGGGTTTGGGCCAATACGAGCCTGAGGCAATGTTCTTGGCCACAGGATCGATTGCGGAGGAGATCATGTTCCCCGGAAAGGGATCGCGAATGAACCCGGTTTGCGTCGCCATGAGTCCCGTGACTGCATCCTCCTGTCCCGCCGTGATCTTTCGCGTGCTGACCGGATCATAAAGCTGCCCCGAAAGAATGGGCCGGCCTAAAGCGTCAATCCCGATCTGAGGGCCGAGCAAGGCAGAGAAGTTGCCAGTGCGGAAGTCGCTCGTAGGTGTGGTAGCAATGAGAGTGGCCGGGGTTTTCTGCCGCAGGCCCTCGTAGTAGCCGAAGATGAAGGTCTTGTCCCGCTGACGGTAGATCTTGGGAAAATACAGCGGACCGCCGGCCGAGAAACCGAACTGGTTTCGCTTGAAGTCGGGTTTCGTCAAGCCATTGCGATTGTTGAAGAAGTTGTTGGCGTCCAGATTGTCGTTGCGCAGAAACTCGAATACGTCACCATGGAAACTGCGAGTCCCCGATTTGGTGATGGCATTCAGGACGTTGCCCATGCTCCACCCGTACTGGGCGGTAAAGGCGTTCGTCTGAATCTTGAACTCGCCCAACTCGTCGACGCCCGGCACGTAGATGACCCCGTCCCAATCGCCGCTGCCATCCCAGTGGCCATCCAAGAGGAAGGCCGTGGTTCCGAAAACGCTGCCACCGAAGTTGAAGAAAGCGATGTCTTGGTCAACATTTCCCTGAGTCCCAGGAGGATTCAAGGCTTGGTTCTGTACGTTGTTGTTGACGCTGGAATTGAGCAGCACCAGTCCATACACGTTGCGCCAGTTGAGCGGCAGGTCAACCGCCTGCCTCTGGGTAACGTCCGACCCGACGTTCGCGTTGCCGGTATTCAGAATGGCCGCCTGGGCCCTGACGGTCACCTCCTGCGTGACTTGGCCAAGTTCCAGCGTGACGTCCTGGTTGGCCGATTGGCCCACCGCCAACACAATTCCCACTTGCGTATAGGGCCGGAAGCCAGCGTGCTCCACCTTAAGGGTGTAGGTGCCGGGAGGCACCAGCGTGAACACGTAGCTGCCATCGTTTGAACTGGTAAAGGCATTGCTGAAGCCCTTGTCCGGGTTCGACAGGGTAATAGTAGCTCCGGGCACGGTGGCCCCGGTGTGGTCGTAGATTGTGCCTCGCAGCGAAGCGCTAAAAACCTGCGATTGCGCTTGGAGCGTGGCGTGGGGCCAGCAAATTGCCAAGGAAAGCAGCAGGAAAGACACTGAAAGCCTTAGCCATCCATTGCGCATGTTGAAACCTCCAAGATCGAAGAATTCCCTCTACCCGACGCTCGGACCCGGGCGTGCTGTCCGCCGACCCTATGTTTCGGGTCCTGGGGTGCGCGCGTAACCAAGAAAAACGCCTGGGAGGGTGGGGTGGTATGGGCATAGGGACTGATCCCCGCTGATCTGTAAGCCAGGATGGCCTGCCTCCCAGGTCGCTCAGGAGTACTAGAGCATGGGGCACAGCGTAGGAAGGCCGCTTGCGACTTGTCAACGTAGGTTTCGGTGTGATACAGTAAAGCCCTACCGGTTCCGGTCCAAGATGTTGACCTCTACCCTGTGAGCGGGCATAGAGTGGGGGTCAGCGGGCAGGCGTTATTCCCAGGAAGGGACTATTTGGCGCCGCGTGGCAGTCCGTGGCGCGCATTTGTCGGAAGGGTCGAGCCGTGGCAGTGAGGTAAGGGCCGTGGACGTGGGGCTTGGATCAAGCGAGTTCCCCGGTTCCCACCGAGAGACCGCATCCCTCAGCGAACCTCAAAGAGCGTCAATCCTGCGCGAGCTGGAAAACATCCTGAATAGTCACGCCTTTAAGGCCAGTAGGCGGTCTCAGCAGTTCCTTTCCCATGTCGTCATGCGGACTCTTGAAGGACACGGTGGGCTTCTGAAAGAGCGAAGCATTGGCGTGGAGCTGTTTCATCGTCCCGCTAGCTACTCGACTGGGGATGACGGAGTGGTGCGAGTCCAAGCCGGGGAGGTGCGCAGGAGGCTGGAACAGTACTATCACCAGCAAACCGATTCCTCACCCGTTCGGATCGGCCTTCCGGTAGGCTCCTATGTGCCGGAGTTTCATCACTATCCAACGGCGCCTTCGATTGGTCCGAAGACTTCTCGCATCGGCGTATATCGCAGCATGGTCGGATTAGTGACGGTGGCGGTGGTCGGACTCGGCGTTCTGCTTGCCTTACTACTGCCGAGGACTCGCGGCCCCTCAGCAAGGCCCCCGGAGTCCGCTCTCGACCAATTCTGGTCCCCGGTCTTTGCCACTTCGCAGCCTATCCTGATCTGTCTGGCAAAACCGGTGGTCTATCGTCCCTCGCTGAACCTCTACCGGAGGTTTTCAAAGAGCCATCCAGCGACGTTCCAGAGCGAGGTCGAGAGAAACAACAGGCCGCTCCCCCTGGATCCCAAGGAGATGGTGCCGTGGGGGGACCTGGTTCAATACCCTGAGTTCGGTGTGGCCATGGGGGACGTCTACGTGGCGGCACGGCTTTCTACCCTGTTCGCTCGGATTAACAAACCGAGCCAGGTCAGGATCGGGAACGATTACTCATTTGAGGACCTTCGCAACTCTCCCGCCGTGCTGGTGGGCGCCTTCAATAACCGTTGGACACTGCAAATGACCTCCAATCTCCGTTTCGTATTTGCTGAAGAGGATGGGCGCTTCCGGATCGAAGATCGAAGCTCCCCGGGAAGGGTCTGGTCGGTGCGTCTGGGCCCGCAAGGCGAGGTCATGGAAGACTATGGAGTCGTCACCCGGCTGCTGGACTCCAAAACCGGCCAAGTCCTGATCGCTGCGGCTGGAATCTACGCGAATGGCACCCGAGCGGCAGGAGAGTTCATTTCCAGCAAGGACTACCTAGCAGAGTGCCTGCGGGCCGCTCCCCCGGACTGGCATAAGAAGGACTTGCAGGTGCTCGTACAGACCACGGTGACCGATGCAGTGGCCGGCCCCCCGCGCGTCGTGGCAACGTACTTCTGGTAGTCTACGCAGTACGAGATCGACTCGCCGGAGGGAACGAGGAATTTCCGCAGAAGGTCTCTCCGCAATCTCGCTGTCTCCTGCCCGCACTTCTCGCGAGGATTCTTCCAAAGACATCTTGCATAAATAATCCCATTTCCAATAGATATTAACTTATATACACCTCTATATACGACGGGAAAAGGTGTTGACGTCCTTCTCAGGATCTGCGTATCGGGGTGCGAATCCCTGCCTCCCAGCCAACACTCGGCCTCCTTGTCCTGCGGAGATCCTTCGCTTCGCTCAGGATGACATCCTCCGAAGGCTTTTTCATCAAGCTGTTAATTCAATGCCGTTGTTTCAGCGCTGGATTCACCTTGCGCTTACAGAGCGAAGCCTTGCGGCGCGGCCTTTTTGGCCAGCTTCCAGCATTCCCGGGCGATGGCCCAGTCCTCCTGAGCGCGAACTACCAAGACGCGGACGGTCGAATCGGACGTGGCGATGTCCCGATCTCCGAGCCGTTGGACATTCTTGTCGGGGTCGAGCTTCAGGCCCAGATAACCAAAGCCAGCGCACACCGCGCTCCGCACATCCGGCGAGTTCTCGCCGATGCCCGCCGTAAACACTAGAACATCCATGCCATCGAGGGCCGCCACCATGGCCCCCACGAGGGAACGAGCTCGGTGGACGAACATCTCGAAAGCGAGCTTCGCCCTCGCGTTGCCACTCGCCAAGGCCGCCAGGACCTCTCGCATGTCACTGGAAACGCCCGAGATTCCCAGCAGGCCCGACTTCTTGTTGAGCAGCTCGTCGAGCTCATCCGCGCTCAGGTTGTTCTGCCGAAGGAGGTGAGTGAGAATGCCGGGATCCACCGAGCCTGAACGGCTACCCATCATGAGCCCATCCAACGGAGTGAAGCCCATGGTGGTATTGACGCTCCAGCCGCCGCGAATCGCAGCCAAGGAACAGCCGTTGCCCAGGTGGCAAGTGACCAATCGCAGTGACTTGAGGTCCCTCGCGAGGAGCTGCGCCGTGCGCTCGGCACAGTACTGGTGATTGATGCCGTGAAATCCGTACCGGCGAATCCCCTGCTCCAGCCATTCGTAAGGTCCCGGATACGCGGCGGCGGGCAACGGCAGGCGACTGTGGAATGCCGTGTCGAAAACCGCCACCTGCGGGATGGAACCGACGACCCGCTCCACGGTCTCAATCCCTTCGACCTCCGCGGGGTTGTGAAGCGGAGCGAAGACCGCGAGTCGGGAAATGGCAGCCCTCACCTGCGGGGTGACGACCGTCGGCTGGGTGTGCTCCTGGCCGCCGTGCACAACCCGGTGACCCGCAATATCGATCTCTTTGGGTCCCGCGACAACGCGCGCGCGGCCCTCCCAGAGGGTTGCGAGCAGGCGCTCCGTCGCCGCCCGGCGGGAATCAATCTTGTGATGGTCCTCGACGACGATCCCGAGAGCATTCCTGACCCGCAGTTCCGAGGGCGCGTCCGGCTTCGTCCACTCCATCTCCGCTTGCCAGATGGGCGCCGGCGGATGCTCGGGAAGCGTATCTCCAACCTCATAGAGGCAGCTTTTCTGGCTACTCGAACCGGAATTGAGTACAAGGATTTTCATGGCCTCATTAGACCATTCCCCATCGCGAAGTTCCAGGTAGTGGGTCAATTTCACGTAGAGGCGGCTTCACGCCGCCATTGGGCGAGGTAAACTCGCCGGTACAACGTCAAACAGAGACACTACCAAGTTCCACCGAGGCTTGCTTTTCGCGCGCGCGGAATGCCATAGTTACGCGGCCGGGAATCATAACCGCCGCGCAGTAAGGAGGAAGTGAATTGGTTTGCTTCTCCCGTAGGACGCAGGTCCGGGTGGGCCCCGAGGCATGACCAGCGAAGTCGACTCCATTTCCAGCCCTTCGCCTTCTTCCCCTTCCATCTTTCGCTCAGGAGCTGAGCTGTTCCTGGCCAGCGTACTGATTCTCTTTCTCGAACTTGCCTCCATCCGCTGGTTTCCCGCTCACGTCCTCTTCCTGACTTTTTTTACGAATACGGTTCTGTTGGCCAGCTTTCTCGGCATGTCGGTCGGGTGCCTGGCCGCGGCGCGCAAATGGAACTTCATCCACTGGACGCCCCCGCTTCTCATCGTCGCCATGATTGCCGCGCACCTGATCGAGCATATGCGGACAGACCTTGAGAGGCTCGTGCGAGTCGGCAATCCCGCCACCCCGCAACTGGTCTTCTTCGGAACCGAATACGTCACGCCCGACCCCGCCGGCTTCTTCGTCCCGGTCGAGGTCTTGGGTGGCTTCTTTTTCCTTATCCTGGCGCTGGCTCTGGTGGGACCTGGCCAGGAACTCGGCCGGGCATTCCAGAAGATCCCCAACCGCGTACGGGCCTATAGCCTGAACATTCTGGGGAGCATCGTCGGCATTGCCATGTTCGCCGCCTGCTCGTGGTGGGAGCTGACACCGCTGTGGTGGTTCCTGCCGGTGGCGGCGGGCCTTGCCTATTTCATTCGTGTGCGCAGTTCGGGGCGACGGCCTGCGGTACGTTGGCTGCTGCGCGGAGTCCTCGCGGTCCCTCTCCTGGCCTCGGTTTACCTGGCGGCCTTGACCTCGGACGGCTACTCCATCTATGGCCTGCCGACTGGAATGCACCTGTGGTCGCCATACTACCGGATCGACTATGACTGCCTGCGCCGGTCCATTACCGTCAATCTCATCACGCATCAGGACATGGTCTCCCGCTACAACAATTCGCTGCCCTCCCATGCCTATCCGCTGCCCTACATTTTGAACCGCGATGCCGGCGGCGCGCTGTTCCAGGACGTCCTGATCATCGGCGCGGGAACCGGCAACGATGTAAGCCGCGCGTTGCAGTGGGGCGCCCAGCACGTGGATGCGGTGGAGATTGATCCCGTGATACTGCGGCTGGGGAAAGCCTTCCATTACGATGGCCCTTACGCCGACTCGCGCACGACTGCCTATGTGGACGACGGGCGGAACTTCCTTCACTCCACGAATCGGAAATACGACCTGATCATCTACGCGCTCGTCGACTCGTTGGTCCTGCACAGCAGCTACAGCAACATTCGGCTGGAAAGTTACCTCTTCACGCGCCAAGCCTTCCAGGATGTCCACCGCTGCCTGAAGCCCGAAGGGCAATTTGTGGTTTACAACTTTTTCCGCCAGGGCTGGATCGTGGCGCGCATTTTCCGCGGGCTCGAGGACGTCTTCGGCGGACCGCCCCTGGTCTTGACCCTTCCTCCTCGGCCCGTCGTCGAACCGGGAAGCGCGGGTGGTTTCACGGTCTTTTTCGCCGGCAACATCCAACGGCTGAGAAGCGCGTTTGAGCGCAATCCGGAATTTTGGCTGCGCGACGACGAAGCGGCTTCGCCGGGATCATCGAATGGTTTCACCGTCCATCCTCCTCCCGACGAACTCAGCCATTGGAAGAGGTTCACGCTCTCGCGTGTCGATCTTCCCGCCGACATCCAGATGGCGACCGATGACTGGCCGTTCCTCTACCTCCGGCGGGCTTTCATCCCTGCCCTCAGTCTGCGGGGGATGGTGGTCATGGGCGGGCTGGCCGTGCTGCTGGTTCTCCTTTTCCTGCCACGCACGGCGGAGAGCACCCACCGGTTTCGACTTTCGGGTCGGATGCTGTTTCTAGGCGCGGGATTCATGCTGATTGAGACCAAGGCCGTGGTTCATATGGCGCTGCTCTTCGGCAGCACGTGGATGGTCAACTCGGTGGTCTTCTTTGCCGTACTGGTGATGATTCTCGGCTCGAACTTGTTCGTTCTGAAGTGGCCCCCGCGGAATTTGCGCTTCCACTACGCGGCTTTGCTGGTCGCGCTGGGCTTGAACGTCATCGTCCCGCTGGATTTCTTCCTGGGCATGAACCGCGTGGCACAAATCGTGGGGTCATGCCTGCTGGTCTTCGCGCCGATCTTCTTTGCCGGGATTGTCTTTGCCGCGTCCTTCCGCGGCAGCCCGGAGCCGGATCGCGATTTCGGCGCGAACACCATCGGCGCCATGCTGGGAGGCCTCGCCGAGAACAGCTCGATGCTGCTCGGCTTTCAACACCTGATGCTCGCGGCCATGGCATTCTATCTGCTCTCCGCCATGACGGGCCGGGCGGCGAGAGACGGCTCTCCCCAATAACCTGAACCGCGACTTGGTCTGGCTACGGAGCTTGGCATCGCGTTGCGCCTGTGTTACGGTGTCCCTGCCTTTTCGCTGATGGAAACCCACGCCAATCCTAAACCTCTCGTTCGCGAGCAGGCCCTCGCCCCTCGCGCCTTTGACCGCTCGGACATCGGGCCTTTGCTTCTCCTCGTCGGCTGCGTACTGGCCATGTTTTGGAGGGCGGTGTTCACTCCCGCCATGTTCTTTTATCGGGATGTCTTCAACTACAGCTATCCGCACGCGCGATTTATCCAGCAGGCCTGCCGGCAGGGATTCCTTCCTTATTGGAACCCTTATCTGAACTTCGGCGAGCCCGTTCTGGCCAATCCCAACTTCCTCTTCTTCTATCCTTCTACCCTGTTGCTGATTGCACTGCCGATCGACTTGGGTTATGTCCTGCATTACGTCCTGCACTACATGCTCGCCGCCGTGGGCGCCTACGGACTGGCGCGCCGCTGGGGCCTCAGCCGCGCCGCGGCTTTCTTTGCCGGGTTCATCTTCGCCTTCAACGGCCCCATGCTCTCGCTCGGCAACCTTTACAACCACATGGCTGCCGCCGCCTGGATTCCCTGGGCGCTGTTGCTGACGGATAAGGCAGTGCGGAGCTCATCGCGGCGCCCGTGGATTCTTCTTGCGGTGGTTTTCGCTTTGCAGTTCCTCGCCGCCGAGCCCTTTACGCTGATCGCCACCTTCGCCCTCTCGCTCGCTTACGCGCTTTTCCAGGACGCAGCCACGCCGACGCGCAGTGTCCGGCGCGTCTTGGTTGCCTTCTTTTTCGTGGGAGTCTTGATGGTGG
The DNA here is from genome assembly GCA_020072655.1 of Terriglobia bacterium. Classification (GTDB taxonomy): domain Bacteria; phylum Acidobacteriota; class Terriglobia; order UBA7540; family UBA7540; genus JAIQGB01. The sequence continues at coordinate 60,935 of JAIQGH010000002.1, forward strand.
CGCTGGCCGCGGTTCAGTTGCTTCCTTCCCTAAGCCTCTTGAGCACGTCGCGCCGCGGGATTGAGGGCCTTCCCTTCAATGAAACCACGAGCTGGTCGTTCCACCCGTTGCACATGCTGGAAATGGTCATCCCGAACTTTTTTGGCTCGCCTATCAGCTCGGCAACCATCTGGTCCCTGGTTCTCAGCAACCGCAACATGCCGTACTACGCGTCCCTCTTTGTAGGCTTTATTCCGCTGTTTTTGGCGCTGGCGGGATGGGCCCTCGGCAAGGATCGTCGGCGCACCTTCGCGGGAGTCGCCGCGCTCGTGCTGCTCGTTCTCTCCTTTGGACGGTTTACTCCTGTCTTCGCGTTTGTTTATCTGCTGCTCCCGCCGCTGGCACTCGTGCGCTTTCCGGCCAAGCTGCTGATTCCCATGCTGCTCCTCGTATCCCTTCTGGCAGGCATGGGACTGGATATTCTGCGAGGTCCTGCGCCGGCGTGGAAGGATTTGCGGCGGCGGATGGTGCGCCCGCTCGCGGTGTTGCTCGGGTGCGTGGTCATCGCTTGGCTTGCGGCCTTGCTCGTGCCGGGTTTGCTCGATCCGCCGACGCAATGGATGCTTATCAAAACCAACAAGATGTTTGTCCGGACCCCGGCCGGGGAACTTACTTCCGCGCAGGCGGCGGAAGCCGCGGCCTACTTCCTCAACATGCTGCGGATCATGCTTCCCGGACTTTGCGGCTTCGCGCTGGGTGCGCTGCTCTGGCTCGGAGCACTCGAACGCGAATCGCGACGGGCGCAGCGGATACTTCCGGCAATCGTGGCGCTCGCGCTCGGGCAGATGGCGCTCGCCAACTACCCGACGAACCCCACAGTTCCCAAAAGCTTTTACACCTATCGTCCTCCCGTCCTCGACCACTTCGAGCCCTCGCACAAGCCTTATCGCTTTGCTTACATTTTCCGGGAAGCCCAAGCCCCAGTCACGACCCCGGACGTGCAAGGATTCCTCAACTTCGAATCCATTCCCCAGGCGGCCGACTATTCGCCCGCAGCTCAAATCGCTCTTCGCGACCGTCTGATCCTTTCGCGCGGCTCGATGCTGCTGGACATCGAGGGGGCCACCAACATTGATGTGGAAGGATCGTATCCCCCCTATCTCTTCGCGTTCTGGGTCTATGCCATTCGCAACCTTCCTGATCCCGCTCTCACGGCGTGCCTGCTGGGGCGAGCCAATGTTCGTTACATGATCCAGCGTTCCCGGGAAGCGACTTCAACGCTGCGTGAAGTCGCGCCCATCTTCAACGGCTCCTCGGCGCCCAACTACTTGTACGAAGACCTCTGCCTTGTCCCGCGCGCCTTTGCCGCGGGGGGTGCCGTCCGCTTCGACAGCGTGGCCGATTCGCTGAGACTGCTCGCCGACCCGGCTTTTGACGCCACAGGCGAGGTCTTTCTCTCTCCCGACTCGGCCGGCGCGCCCACCGCGTCACCCGCGGGGCCAGCAGGCACCGTGCAGATTGCCGTCTACAGGCCCAACGAGGTGACGTTGAGCGCCCGGCTTTCCCGAGCGGGATATGTGACCTTACTCGACCGATTCGATCCCGGCTGGCACGCCCGTATCGATGGCCAGGAAGTCCGCGTATTCCGTGTGCATCAGCTTTTTCGTGCGGTGTACTGCCGGGAAGGAGAGCATGTCGTTCGCTTCTATTACCAACAACCGGGCTTGCGGGCAGGCCTGATTCTTTCGATTGTCACGCTGGCCGGTTTGGCGGCTGCTTACGTCGCCGCACCTCGGGGGCACTCTCAGGGGTGAGCGCAGGTCCATGACTGAGGCTGCTAGTTCGCTGTTCCAAGAAAGGACTGCGCGTCCACCGGATGCGGGACCTGAGTCGAGACCTGACCGTGTCGATGCCACTCTAATGGCTGTCCTGTTGGCTTGCCTCGCAGGCATGTTCTGGAAGGTGATTTTCACCTCCCAAATGTTTTTCTACCGCGACGTCTTCAATTATTCCTACCCTCACGCCCGATTTATCCACGAAATGTGTCGGCGGGGCCAACTTCCTTATTGGAATCCCTACCTGAACTACGGGCAGGCCGTGCTGGCCAATCCCAACTTCCTGTTCTTCTATCCCGACACACTGCTATTGGTGGTGCTTCCGACCGATGTTGCCTACACCTTGCACTATCTCGCCCACTTCGCGCTCGCGGGGGTCGGGACCTACTTCCTCGCCAGGTGCTGGACGCAGACGCGCACGGCGGCTTTTCTCTCGGCATTCTTCTTCACCTTCAGCGGGCCGGTTTTGTCTCTCGGAAATTTCTACAACCACGTCGCGGCTGCGGCCTGGATTCCCTGGGCCCTCTTGGCCACAGACCGCGCCCTGGGGTCACGCTCCGGACGTCCCTGGGCTGCGCTCACACTCATCCTTGCTCTCCAATTCCTGGCCGGTGAACCCTTCACCCTGATCGCGACCTTCGGTTTGGCCCTGGCCTATGCGTTCTACCGGCACGGAAGCCTGCAGCGACTCTTCTCGACCGAAAACCGGCGGATCGTGACGGCTTTCGCGCTGGTGGGGGTCCTCATGGTGGCACTCTCTGCAATGCAGTTGCTGCCCGCCATCGACCTGCTGGCGAATTCCCGCCGTGGCACTCAAGGGCTCCCTTTCAAGGAAACCGCGTTTTGGTCATTCCACCCCCTTTCGCTATTGGAAGTCGTGATGCCGGACTTTTACGGAAGAGGGCTGGAAGCGGCCTCTCCCTGGACCTGGGCGCTCAGCGGGGTACACGGGCCATACTTTCCGTCGGTCTTCATCGGCTTCGTCCCCTTGTTCCTGGCCTTAGCGGGCTGGGCCTTTGCCCCAGACCGACGCAGGGTGTTCGCTGCCGCTGCTGCTCTGATTTTGTTGCTCCTTGCCTTTGGGAAATTTTCCCCGATCTTCCCGCTCGCTTATCTTCTCAACCCCTTGCTGGGGCTCGTGCGTTTTCCCGTCAAGCTCCTGGTTCCGGTCGCCCTGCTTTGTGCGCTCCTAGCGGGGTGGGGTTATGACGCGCTGCGCCAGGCGCGCGCCCCATTTTCAGAGCACCGGGAGCGTATCCTGTTTCCTCTTGAATGTTTGGTCGTCCTCGTCTCGGTGCTGCTGGCAATGTGTTTTCTTGCACCCGGGGCGGTTGCGCGTCCGGCTTCTGGGGTGTTCTGGTGGCTGGATCAGGACTTGAAACCGGATCGAATTGACGAGGGTACGCAGTATTTGGTCACCATGCTGAAGGTCCATTTGCCAGGACTGTTGGGGTTCGGCCTTGGCAGCATCGCATGGTTTATTTCCCTCGAGAGGCGCCGGGCCTGGGCGGGCAGGGCCCTGCCGATCATAGCCATCTTCGGCGCAATCCAGTTGGTCAGGGTAAATTACGCGGCAAATCCGACGGTGCCCAAAAGCTTTTATACTTATCGTCCCCCGGTCCTCGGGCATTTCGAAGATTCTGCCCAGCCTTACCGCTTCTGCTATCTGAACCGAGTCCGCCGCGCGACGGCGGTGTCCGATCTGGATCGACGCCCGCCCCAGGAATTCATCAACTTCGACTCGGTCCCGCAGGCGGCTGGCTTCCCCTTCTCGGCGCAATTCGCGTTGCGTGACCGCCTGCTGCTGGCGCGGGGATCCATGCTAGTAGGTTTGGAGGGAAGCCTCAACTCCGATGTCGAAGGCACCGTCCCCTACGCCCTGACGGAGTTCTGGACATTTATTGTCCATCAGGCTCCCAATCCCGCCCGCGGCGATTGCCTGCTGGGGCGAACGAACGTCAAATATGAGATCTTTCGAACTCCCTACCCCAACGCGACTTTGCGGGAAGTCGGCCCCATCTTTAACGGCTCGTCACGCCCGAGCGTTCTCTATGAGAACATTTGCACGGTGCCTCGCGCGTTCGCCGTAGGTTCGGCATACCCGTCCTCGAGCGCGCTCGACACGTTGACCCGCCTCTCCTCACCCGATTTCGAGCCGCTGCGTCAGGTCATCCTGCCCGGTGAGCGGCTGCCGGGTCGGCAGCCGGATAGCCCGGGGAGCCCGGGCCGAGTGGAATTGCTCAGTCAGCAACCCAACGAAACGACCCTACGGGCCCAGCTTTCTCGGCCTGGTTATGTGGTGCTCCTCGATCGCTTCGACGCAAACTGGCATGCGACTGCGGACGGGCACGAGGTGCCAGTCTTGCAGGCCAATCTCCTTTTTCGGGCGGTGCGTGTCGAGGCGGGAACTCATGACATTCGGTTCTTTTATCGACAACGCGGCCTA
>JAIQGH010000003.1 GCA_020072655.1 Terriglobia bacterium
TCCGGGGCGGTGGCAAGGTGGACATTACGTGGAAAGAGGGCCGGCTCACTGAACTCAGGCTGCAATCCGATCATACGATGAAGTACCGGGTGCTCTACGGCGATCGCTCAGCCGACGTTCAGATTGAACCTGGCAAGCCCGTCGTGCTGGATGAGGCGCTTCATACAATCGGCTCGTGATGCTGTGTGGAGATCTGGCTAGGGAGAAAGCGACTTCTACCGAGCCGTCTCTGCGGAGGCGGGCAAGAAGCTACCACCAAGCCATGCACGGACGGGCAGCGTGCTTGAAACCCAAGTGAAGGAGGAGAGAAGGGATGAAGCCGGTCGGAATGGCGATGCTGCTGTTTGCGAGTCTTTGTTGTGCACAAGAGTCGGGCGATTTTCAGCCCGCTGCGACCAACGTTTGGGGAGCGGAATATCCCCGCATCGATGGTGCCGGTAGGGTGGAGATTCGCGTGAAAGCTCCCGATGCCACCAAGGTTCGGCTGAATTTCTGGAGCGGGCCGAAACTGGATATGGTGAAGCAGCCGGACGGATTCTGGACGGTCACGACGCCGCCCCTTGTTCCCGGCTTTCACTACTACACCCTGATCATTGATGGCGCGGAGGTCTCCGACCCCAACAGCCATGCGTTCTTTGGCGGAGGTAAGGACGCAAGTGGAATCGAGACACCCGAACCGGGGAGCACATACTATTCAGCTCAAGATGTGCCCCACGGGCAGGTCCGCGAGATTTGGTATCACTCGATGGTGACGGGCACGTGGCGGCACGCACTGGTCTATACGCCGCCGAACTACGATGTGCAAACCAACGTTCGCTATCCGGTGCTCTATCTGCAGCATGGTGGCGGTGAGGACGAAACCGGGTGGACAAAGCAGGGCCATGCAAACTTCATACTCGATAACCTGATCGCGGCTGGCAGCTGCAGGCCAATGATCCTGGTCATGGCCTATGGCTACGCCAGGCGCGCTGGCCAGCCTGCTCCTGATCTGACGGGGAAACCCTTTGGTTCACCCGAAATGATGCGGGCGATGCAGGAGATGGCCGCGGCCTTTGAAGACGATCTGACACAGGCCCTGATCCCATACATCGATTCGAACTTCCGAACCATCCCGGATCGCGATCATCGTGCCATGGCTGGCCTCTCGATGGGCGGGATGCAGACATTCCAGGTCACGTTCAATCACTTGGATATGTTTTCCTATATTGGTGGATTCAGTGGAGCGGCCGGGCCTCTGGTTCTGGGCAACGAGAAGCTGGATGTGAAGACAGCCTTCAACGGGGCGCTTGCTGATCCGGCCGCCTTTGCGAAGAAAGTGCATTTGCTATGGGTGGGCGTCGGCACAGAGGAACCTGAAAGAATGCGGGCAGGACTCCTGAGGCTGCATACATCGCTGCTGGAGGCGAATATTCAGCACGTCTTCTACGAGTCGCCCGGCACCTCGCACGAATGGCAGACGTGGCGTCGCGATCTGAAAGACTTCGCGCCAAGGCTCTTTCAACAAGCCGGTCAATAAACTGTTGAGCAGAGTTGATCCGCAGGTTGCTCAATTAGACGGCCACCTATGGAGAATTCATTTTTCATTTGGCAAAGAAGGTGTCTCAGTATTTCTAATTCCAACTGGCTCCTGAATGCAGGCCCGTGTGTGCTCGCGAGCATTCGGGCCTGCTTCTCTGTACATCGTGAGGTGTTCCGAAGAGAAAGGTGTGGATGATGACGACGAAATTGTTTTTTGTAGTGATGACGCTGGCGATGACTGTTGCCCTGGGGCCTCATAGAGCTGCAGACCAATGGTTTCGCCGAATTCCGCGAGAAAGAGCAGCGGCGCCAGCGCGTAAGAATGGTAGTGCAGGGCCATTTGCCCGCGCTCCAGTTCCCGCGGCGGCTGATTGCACTGGGTGTCTTGCTATTCCTTGGAGGGCGGTTTAGGATGGCGTGAGCGGGTAATCAGTTGGTCTCCTCAGGCGAGCATACATTGGGGGGCGATATGCCAAATCCCGGACAGCGTTGGTGTGAATCGCCTTGGGTCAGGATCACGCTGCTCCTTACCTTCGGTCTCGCTGCCTTTTTGGCCCAGCCCGGATGGAGCCAGGAGATAGGGATGATCGGCGGATATGTGCGTGGCCCCGATGGGCGTGCGCTTTCCAGCGGTGTGACGATGACGTTGGAGACTGAAGACGGCGAGATGGTGCAATCGCAGTTGGCCAGTCGGGACGGACAATTCGAGTTCGGGGGCCTCCGCAAGATGCGTTATCGTCTGTCGGCAACGGCAGAGGGATTCCAACCCGCGCAGGAATTCCTCGACCTGAGGACGCCCTCGGCCCGGGCTTTGGTCAATTTCTTTCTGACCCCGATGAGCGGGATGAAGAGCGAGAAAGGGCTCGCTCCGAGTTTGACCGACCAACAGGCACCCAAGAAGGCGCGTGAAGAATACAGCATAGGGATGGGGGCATTCGCAAAGGGGGAGTATGCCAGCGCTCGCGGCCACCTCGAGAAAGCAATCACTGATTACCCCTGTTTTGCCCGCGCCCACACACAGTTGGCCCTCACGCTGATTGGCATGGGCTCATCCAGCCAGGCCGAAGCACCCCTCCGCAAGTCGATTGAGTGCGATCCAGGATACTACGAGGCTCACCTTGTTCTGGGACAGCTTTTCAACCAGGAGAAGAAGTTTGAGGAGAGCGAGAAGATCCTGACGGAAGGGCTACGTCTCTCTCCCGCCTCGTGGCAGTTCTATTACCAGCTTGGGGTCGCCCATTTCGGTTTGCGCCAGTACGACAAGGCAGACCTCGACTACCAGAAAGCCCTGAGTTTCAACCCCACCCCTCCTCCCGAAGATCATGTGAAAGTCGCCGACGTCTATCTGGCCCAGGAAGCTTACGACAAAGCCTATGCCCAGATGCAGGCTTACCTGCAAGCCGAGCCCAGCGGTCGCTTCGCCGAGAAAATACGAAAGATAATCCGGGAAATGGAAGCGGCTGGCGTCTTGGACAGGTCCCGGCCGCAGTAGGCTCTCTCAAAGCCTGGTGATGTTTCTGGGGCGAAGTCCAGCGAGGCCTAAACCTACCGCGAGCAGAACAGCTGAGAAGCCCCCAGCGCATTGAACGCCCGACAGTCGGGCCTATAGTCCTCTGGACCGTTCGCGAAAGCCGCCGGGCATGGCCCGGCGGCGCGAGGGGAGAAAACTCTCTGCGAACTCCCCCCAACCAAGTGCACGCGGGCGTGCGCGGACGGGCGGAGTCGAGACGGGAATGTGTTAACTTTTCGTCTGGCGGGCAGAAGATGTGAAGGGCCTCGCAAGCTGCACAGAAAGAGAAGGGGCGATCCGTCTCCGGACCGCCCCCACAAGCGTGTCTACGGGCCTTTAGAGAAGGAATTTCAGCCCGAACTGAATTCGGCGTGCATCGTGGGCGGAGGTTATCTTCCCGAAGTTTGCCGAGAGGAAACCGGTGTCACAGTTCGAGAACTGGGTGTGGTTGAAGGTGTTCAACATCTCCAGCCGGAACTGGATCTGCGCACCCTCCCGAAGGGACGAGAGGGTGAAGACCTTGAAGACCGAGATGTTTTGATTGTTCCGGCCCGGGCGCCAAATGATGTTCCGTCCCGAGCTGCCGAACGTGAGATTGGCGGGGGCTGCAAATGCAGCTTTATTGAACCACTGGAGGACGGGCTTCGGCCCCATGTTGGGATCGCCGATGAGATCGGGGCGGACGTTGCCAAATCCCGTTCCCGCAATGTCCCCGGGATAGCTGGGAGTGTTGGGCAGCCCGGTTTGGAAGGTGGTGATACCGGAGAGCTGCCAGCCTCCGAGCGTCTGGCGCACTACGGGGCTGGAGTGGACCCGCTTTTTCAGCCGTGACCGCCTGCGTCGCTGTCAGGGAGTCGTCATAGTGAACGAGGAGACGTTCACCTCCCCGCCGAGGGATTGCGTGGCGTAACTGAAGATCGCGTAGCGGTATCCCATAAAGAACTGCCAGTGGTTGTCCAGCACGAGCGGCGTGCCGATCGGCTTGAAGGTGTGGCCGTCGGTGCTGTAGGAAAACTTTGCCGTTCGACCTGCTCCGGGGCGAATGTCCGCGGAGACGCGCAGCCAGATGCGGCCGCCCGAAACCGGGTCACTCGCGACTTCAGTCCCCGTGCTGGTGGTCTGCCACTTCCTGCCCATCGTGAGATTGTCTTCCATCACGACTTTGAATGATCCGTTATCTCGTTTGATCCCGACCCATGCGGAAGAGTTCCTGAGCATTGCGAGGCCCACCCGGTCGCCGTCCTTCATGGCGGAATAATTGAGCGCGATGGTGGCGGTTGACTCGGGCCCCAGGATGCGGTGAGTCAGCGTGTTCCTCGCCCGATATAGATCATCGGCCACCGTGGCTGCCTTGAGACTGAGCCCGTTGTTGACGAACCACTTTGAGTTGTCCGGATTATGATTCCACTCCCATTCGGGGCTGAGTGTCGTGCCCCGGAAGTTGTCAACGCCGGTGAGCGGTTTCAGGGGGTGCGGCGGAAGGGGATACGGATAGGAGACGCCCCAGGCATTGCCGGTGATCTGCAGGACCGGCCAGCCGTCGGCGTTCCATTTCAAGGGAGCCAGCACTGGAATTCGGCCGCCGGGATAGGCATCAATGAATGCCATGTAGTACCAGTCGCCGCGTTGCGTTTGCACGATTCCACCCTAATGCGGTGAGCCTGCGCCTGGGACAGGGCTCGTTGCCTCGACCACGAGCGGCCGCAGGGTGTAAGGCCCGAAAGGCCCATTCGTTGATTTCAGGACGTACTCAGCATCCGGCGGATGGTCGGTGAAAATGTAGTAGGTGCCATTCACCTCGTAGAAACGCGATCCCTCGAGCATCCCCATGTTGCTGGGAGCTGTGAACACCTTCTGGCTTTTGACCTCGCTCGTAGCATCGGGCGAGAGTTGAGCGACACTGAGCGTCGTGTTGCCATATGCCACGTACATGGTGTCGTCCTCGTCAACGAGCAGCCCGGCGTCGTAATAGCACTTGTTGAGGATCGCCTTCCTCTGCCAGGGCCCCTCAACGATAGGCGCCGTGTAGATGTAAGTCTTGGAGAACTCGATGCAACCTCCCCAATAGAACGTCTTGTTGCTCTTGCGGTATCCGAGGAAAGAGGCCCAGGTACCCTTGACGTAGGCGCTGCCTCCGTTCATATCGTAGGCGGGCGAGAAGTCCAGCGTGGGCAACGAGTGCCCGACGTATTCCCAATGGACGAGGTCGTAGGAACGGAGAATCGGCGCGCCGGGCGAGTAGTGCATGTTGGATGCGGAGTAGTAGAAAGTTTTGCCGACGCGGAAGATATCGAGGTCCGCAAGGTCCTCCCACAAAACCGGATTCTCGAATTGCGGGGCTGATTGGCGGGGCGGTGACGCGGCCGGTGTCGCGGCCGTTGACCGGAGGCCGTAACCGAAAAGCAGGAGCGCAATAAAGCAAATTGAATAGCTAATCGGCGAGATACGGGGAGGAGGAGTTCCAGGCATTGAGACTCCGTCATCGAATGAAAGTTTTGTGTCGCTGGGAGGCCGAAGGTCCCTTTCTTCGCAGACTCGGACACCCTCTATTCCGGCAAGGCGATCTGTCCTTCTACACGGAAGTGCCCGGTGACCCCCGGGGCTCCGGTATCAGGCTGGCCGCCGGCGATGGTGATGGTGTAGTCACCACCGGCGATGATCGGATTGCCGTCATCCGTCACCATGCCCAGGTCTCGGTTCTTCAGCTCAAAATGAACCTTCTGACTTGCGCCCGGTTCGAGATGAATGCGCTGGAATCCACGGAGAGCTATTAGCGGCGCCCCTTTCACTTGCGGGAATTTCAGATAAAGCTGCAGCACTTCATCCCCCGCCGTTTTCCCTGTATTGGTCACCGTTACATCAGCTCCAACTGGATCGCCCGCATTCACCTTTGTCTGCGGGAGGCTGAGATCGCTGTAACTGAAGCTCGTATAGCTGAGCCCGTAGCCGAACGGGAAGAGCGGCGTCCCTTCAAAGTAGCGATAGGTGCGGCCCTTCATGGAGTAATCTTCGAAGTGCGGCAACTGGCTGACATCTTTGTAGAAAGTCACGGGCAGCCTGCCCGCGGGATTATTCTTCCCGGAGAGAGTCTCGGCCACGGCGGCGCCACCTTCTTCGCCGGCATACCACGCCTCGAGAATCGCGTTGGCGTGTTCGTTGGCCCAGTTCACGGCCAGCGCGCTGCCATTCATCAGCACGACGACCAGGGGTTTGCCGGTCGCTGCGACGGCTTCGATGAGTGCCGCTTCCGGCTCGGGCAGATCAATGCTGGTGCGATCTCCACCCAGAAAACCAGGTTCGTTCACCGGCATCTCTTCGCCTTCGAGTTGGCTGGTGATGCCGACGACGGCAATCACGACATCGGCATTCTTCGCCGCAGCAACAGCTTCAGGCGAAGGGGCAATGTTCACCTTCGCCCAGATCAGCTGCGCGCGAGGCTGGCCTCCGCCCCTATTTCCGTAGTTGACGGTCAGCGCGACCTTCTGCCCTTTGGCTAGGTGCACGCGCCCGACTTTCGCTTCGACTCCGTGGGTTCTGAACTCCTGCGCGACCGTTCTGCCCTCAACCGTCACCCTGGCAAAGCCGTCGGCGCGTGCGCCGATGAGGTAGTCACCGGAATCCGGCAGCGTCAAGAAGCCCGTCCATTGCACGTCAAGGGATTTCTCTCCCGCGACTTCCGCCGGCAGATTGCTTTCGCTGAGGTCGATATTCGGCTCAACCCGGCTCATGAGCGGTGCCGGCCTCGCTCCGGCAGTCAGTTCTCTTCCCTGCCACCTGCTGTACTCCGCTTTGAGACCAGGTTTGCCATCGGCAGTCGTCAGCAAATCGTCCGGCACCGGATTGCCGTCGGCGCGCAGGAACTGGGTTCCTGGAACGAATGTAATCTTCGCGTTCGGGAACTCAGCCTTTAGGCCCTCCAGCATGGAGACGGTATGCGTCGGCCTTCCGGTGTAATTTCCGAGCAGGACCCTTGTCTGATCAGCCAGCGGGCCGACCACCGCTATCTTTGTGATTCCTGATTTGAGTGGCAGAGTGCCATCGTTCTTGAGCAGCACCATGGACTCATTGGCGAGCTTGCGGGCCAGCGCGCGATGTTCCGAGCTGTCGAGATCTTTCTCATCGATCTTTGTATACGGAACCATCTCCGGCGGGTCAAACATGCCCAGCCTCATCCGTGCCGTGAAGAGGCGGATAAGCGCCGTATCCATCGCGTTCTCACTGAGGTAGCCTTGCTGTACAGCCTCGACGTACGGCCTGTAGTCGTGGTCGTCCTTCACCTTGGCAAAAAAGTCGATGCATTCATTATCCATGCCGCGTTCCAGCGAGATCGCCGATGCCTGTGGCTGCGTGGGGCGGTAGTGGTGGCCGCTGAAGATGTCGCGGACGGCGGCGCAATCCGAGACCACATAGCCCTGGAAACCCCACTTTCCGCGTAGCTGATCCTGCAGCAGGAACTCACTGGCGCAGGCCGGCTGACCGTTGATTGCGTTGTAAGCACACATGACCGATCCAGCTTTGCCTTCGGTGACGGCAGCACGGAAAGCCGGCTCGTAGGTGTCGAGTATGTCGTGCTTGCTCACATCCACGTCGGCGAAATGTCGCGTCGGCTCCGGGCCGCTGTGCACGGCAAAGTGCTTGGGCGTTGAGATCACGCGGTAGTACTTCGGATCATCGCCCTGCATTCCGGTGACGAAGGCGACCGCCATACGCGCGCTGAGGAAGGGGTCCTCGCCATAGGTTTCCTGACCGCGCCCCCAGCGCGGATCGCGAAAGATGTTGACATTGGGAGACCAAAAATCGAGGCCTTCCATGATGTTGCTGTGGCCGGCGCGTTCCGCCTGCGCGTGCTTAATGCGTCCCTCGATGCCGATGGCGGTGGCCATCTCGTGAATGCCGGGCACGTCGAAGGTGGCGGCAAGACCGATGGGCTGAGGAAATTCCGTCGTGCCATCAACGGCGACACCATGCAGCGCCTCACTCCACCAGTCGTACGCCGGAACCTTGAGCCGTGGGATCTCGCGCGCCTGGTTCACCAGTTGCGAGGCCTTTTCTTCGAGCGTCATGCGGCGTACCAGATCCACCGCCCGCTGCTCGGCTGGCAAGCTCGGGTCCAGATAGGCAGGTTTGGTAGCTTCCTGCGCTTCGGCGCCGCAGGCCATCCCCGCCAGCGCCACGACCAAAGCACAAAATCTCGTTACCATTTTTGCCATAATGGGATCCCCCTCGGCGAATAAGTCGGTGATTTTCGGACATCAACTTAGTCGATCAGGCTGTTATTGTCAATCCGGTGGCACGCTTGCTTCCGGCTCCGGAGTGGGCCGCTAAAATGACGCAACCTGGGAACAACTTGGGAATGAGTGCAGATCGACGTCTCCCGGCCGGGCAAGGCCACCGGGAATGCGCGCATCGAATCGTTCAACGGCATTTTGCGGTAGGAATGCCTGAATGCCCAGCCTTCAATCGCCTGTTCTGGCGCGACCCATTACGCTTCTAAGGAATTGGATTCCTTCAAAGGGGATTGACTCCGGCGTTGGGGCGAGGTCTCGCCATATGGCCGCCGCTGCGGCGAGTTCCTTATGTGCAAAGCCAAAACTCTCAATCGTTACCCACTCGTCGTACCCAACGTCTCTAAGCGCCGCGGCAATACCGCGGAAGTCCACGTGGCCGGTCCCCGGAATGCCTCGGTCATTTTCGCAGGCGTGGACGTGTTTCAGTCGCTTGCCCAGCGACCGGAAGGCGTTGGCAACAACTTTCTCTTCGATGTTGGTGTGGAAGGTGTCGAGTAGAACACCGACATGTGGATGGTCAATCTCCTCGCACAATCTTGCGGCGTCGGCAGCAGTGTTCAAGAAGAAGGTCTCAAACCGGTTTAACGGCTCAAGGGCAAGGGTCACGCCGTTTGCCTGGAGTGTTTCTCCGAGAGATTGGAAGCCTTCCACGGCCCAATTCCATTCCTCACGAGTGCGGCGGCGGCCCGGCAGATAGCCGACCGGGGCGTACAGTGGACCTGCCATAATATTGCTGCCCAGGTCCGCCGTCACCTTGACACAATCCGCGAGATGAGATCGCGCCTTCTGGCGAACTTGCGCATCCAAGTCGATCAGGCTTATCCCTGCAGGCAGGAGGGAGCAAACCGTGCAGGCGAGACTGTTGGCCGCCAACTCCCGGCGAATCGAGGCACTGTCAACCCTCGCGGGCTGGAAGACAGGGACCTCAAAGCCATCAAATCCGTGCTCCCGAATCGAGGGCAAGAGCGCATAGCTCTTGCTGTCGAAATCGGTGGTCCAGATCAGCGCGTTGACAGCGAACTTCATTTTCAGGCCTCCTCGGGCTCCCAAGCGGCATGTCTGCCATCCTCGCAAGCAGGCATGCAAGGATTATCCCGTGCCGTACAATTCCCCGCCCTGCCTATTTGAAGACCGGCAACTTCACAGTCTCTCCGCCCCGCAGAGCGGATTCGTGCGCGCAAATGCCCGCACAAGTCCAGTTCACCGACTGGAAGACATCCGGGAAGGAGGGGCGCTTCTCGACGATACTGCTTACAAACTCATGAACGAGGTGGGGATGAGAGCCTCCATGCCCTCCCCCTTGGATAAACGAAAGATGCGCATGTTCACTGTCATAGACCCCCTTTTGCGTGAACCGCTGAATCGGTCCCGGCAAAAGGCGCGCATAATCTGGCACTTTCGCCCGTTCAGGTTCCTCGCCGATGTGGACGACGGGATCTTCCCCTTCGATCTGCGTCCATTCAAATGAGGCTTGGTCGCCGTAGACGTCGAAGCTCTCAACGTATTGCCGGGCCGTCTCGAAGAGGGAGCGCGTAACCTCAAACGCCAGAGGCTGATCGCGGACTTTGAAAAGGGCGCTCTCCACAGCGAAGGGAGATCCGTACTTAGCGGCTAACCGGTCAGCAATTCGACCCGACCCGAAGCAGGAGACGTATTCCGCCTCGCCCTTCACGAGAGCGAGGCAGGGGCTGACAGCATGCGTGGCGTAATGCATCGGCGGCAGTCCTTCCCAATACCCCGGCCAGCCGGCCATCTCCTGCTGATGGCAGCCGCGTAGGAATTGAATCCGTCCGAGCTTGCCCGTGTCGCGCATCTCACGGATGAATAGGAACTCGCGCGTGTAGATGGCGGTCTCCATCATCATGTAGTTCTTCCCCGACTCGTGGGCGGCCTTCACAATTCCCCGGCACTCCTCGATGGTGGTCGCCGCCGGCACCGTGCAGGCCACGTGCTTGCCCGCTCGCAACGCCGCGATGCTCTGGGGAGCATGGAGGTGAATCGGTGAGTTAATGTGAACGGCGTCGATTTCTGGGTTACGAATCAAGTCCTCAAAGTCGGTGTAGCGCTTCTCCACTCCGAACTGGTTCCCGACCTCATCCAGTCGCTCCTTGGTTCGCTGGCAGATGGCGTACATATTCGTGTGGGGATGACGCTGGTAGATGGGAATGAACTCTTTCCCGAACCCGAGTCCAACGATTGCTACATTGATCTTTTCGTGAGCCATATTCCTCCCCCGCTCATTTGACCTACCCGAGTTTTTGTCCTAACGGAAGTTAAGAATTCTACATCACGTTGGCCCCCCGGGTGGAGCGGAAGCCGGGAGCAACAGCAGAATTGCTTGCGGCGCCGGCGGTCGGAATCTCAACACAGTCTGTGCTCATCTTCTCTAGAAGATCCTGCATTGTTTCTTGAGGGTCAGTCCCAATTCATAGGCAAAAGCGCGTATTGCATCCCGGTCCCGTTCCTTCTCAGGCTGCTCGCGCCAGAATCTGATCTTTGTGGTGGGGGGTTCATACATGGGAACCATTTCGGCGGCTTCCAAGAAATTGGCGCAATATTCAGCCGCTTCCAAAATCTTATCGGTGGACGTCTTCGTGTAACCAAATACGCTGGGCTCTCCTTCGAGTGCCGCCTCGAGTTCTTGGAGTGCCCTAGTGACGCCGCCTTCCCTGTTGGGATTTGGTTTAATGCTGGTCTTTAGGTCCCGGTTTCTATAGAAGCCGAGCAGGGCGGCGATGATAGAAGGGTCACGAATGGTCCCGTCGGGATAAAACAGACCGTGGACTTCGTTCCAGTATCCCTCGATCATGAGTTCAAATACATACCAGCCCATCTTGTGGCGCGTGCAGATTTCCAGGGCCATGTCGTAAGGATTGGCTCGGGCAATACAGGCCATCTCCGTGTTGATCATGGGCTTATTGCCGTACTTCCCGGAGACCTCTTCGGCTAGGCGATAACTGTTTTCCACGCGTTGGCGAGTTCCCAGATAGTCGTGAAAAGAGAGTACGTCCACAAGATCAGCGCTGCTTTCAAGTTCCCTTGAGAAGGCATACCCCACGGTAACGGCGTTAACGGGGTCCAACTTTTTGACAAACTTGATGTAATACCGCACAAAATCCCTGATCTCTGCTTCACGTTTCGGTTTTTCCTCTGCAGGGGCACGGTTGTAATAATCATTCATGAACGGCTCATTCATGATGTCCCACATGAGCAGGCCCTCCTCGTTTTTGAGGGCCTCGACCACGGCTTTAGTGTAGGCTTCGCCTTCCGGCCGGAACGTTTCTTTCAGGGTATCAGGATTGAGACCGTTGCCATTCCACAGTACGGGCATGGTTGAGATGCCCAGGCGATGCGCCGTTCGAACATAGTTCTGAAGAGCCTTAATAAAGCCCTCGGGATTCTTCTGATGCTCGCGGTAACTGAGCCATACCCGCGTGCTGTTCAACTGCACCTTTTGTGCATAGCCCAGTTCCCTTTCAAGGGTTGCTTGGTCATTTCTCCATGCGCGCGGATAGCAAACGCCCCTGACGAAACCGTAGTCGCCGAGCGGTTTCTCCGCCATCGCCGATCCAACCATCACCAGGAAAACCATCCCTGCCAATACGGCTAGATTGGTCTTCATTATGCTTCTCCTTTGATAAAAGGTTCCCTGATAGCGCCAAGGACGCCGGCAACCTCAACGGCTTCTTGGGCGTATTCCGATTCTTGCGCGCGTCCCTACTGACAGGCGAATTCGTTCGGCGTCCATTCTCCGAGAGTCCGGCGAGAACGGTTCTCATTGTACCCCCTCCTCCAAACCTCGATGATCCCTGGGGCCTCGCTCAGCGCCATCGGTGCGACCCGGCCTTGAAACACCGCTTGACTCTCCACTCCGCGAGTGTACCATTGTCGCAACCTGCCATTGTGCGCAGGTGAGCGAGAGGGGCCCCTCGCAAGGTGCTGATGGTTTCTCACCCCCCTCTTAGCGCTCGCGTTTTGTGGACCCCCTGGGAGAAAGGCGCTGAGCTCCGCCGCACGGCGGATAGCAGGAGGGGGGGACTGTGCAGGCGTACCAGACGCGCAAGAGACTTCCCATACCGGGACGCAAGGTGCGAGGTCTTGGTCCCGTTCCAGATCCTGCCATCTTTCATCACCGAGGGCTCAACCTGCCAGTTTCGACGTCCCGATTGGGTTTTTCATGAGAAAAGCGAACATATGATGAAGCGCCGCATGAAGCTCGACCGACCTCCTGCTGCCTTGCCGAAATGTCCCACGGGCATCCCAGGCCTCGACGACATCACGAACGGCAGGCTACCTCGCGGCCGCGTGCCCCCCTGGTTTGTGGCGGCGCCGGCTGCGGCAAGACGCTTCCAGAGACAGGTTTTCGATCCCGAGCAATTGAATTCATGCATAGGTGTGTAAGCTATGGATAAAAGGCGTGCCCCCCGTCTCGAGAGATGGCTCTCGATAGTTCCCAACGTAGCAGGTGGATTGTCCATCCTCGTGGCGTTGATTGTCCTAAGCGGGTGGGAGTTCCGCGTCCCCATCTTGAGGAGTTTCTTTCCTGGGCAACCCCCCATGCGCCCCAACGCCGCTTTGTGCTTTATCCTTCTTGGCGTCGCCCTCTGGCTACTTCGCGATGAGAGGGTCGCGGGGGCAGGGTGCTTGCGCAGACGGCTTGTGGGCCAGCTCTTCGCCGCGACGGCTGCACTTATTGGCCTGTTAAGCCTGACCGAATCCCTGCTCGGTGTGGACCTGCGAACCGATCGACTGCTATTCCATAATCTCGCCGCGGACTTCGGCGGCGCGCATTCCTTGCGTCTCCCACCGACTAGCGCGCTGGGTTTTGCGTTTATCGGCTGCGCACTGCTTCTGCTGGACCGCAGGACACGCCGCGGACGTTGCCCCACGGAGGTCCTGGCCTTCGTTGGGATCCTCGATGGCGTCTTTGGGATTCTCGATTACGTTCTTCACCCTGCGGTTTCCTCCACGGGCATTGCGGTGAACACTTCGGTGCTGTTCGTCTTCCTCGGGTGCGCACTCTTGACCGTCCGCCCGGAACACCGGATTCGGCTCCTTCTCACGAGTCCAGGGCTCGCGGCCACGGCCATCCGCCATTTGATGCCTGCCGCGGTGGTCTTGCCGATGCTGGTCGGCTGGTTGGCATGGCGCGGGGAGAGCGGGGGCCTGTACGCTGGGGATGTAGGCATAGCCCTGACGGTCGTAATGAGTGTTGGTGTCTTGGCGCTCATCGTCTTTTGGAAAGCCGAACATTTGCTGGAAGCCGAAGGAGAAATCCGCAAGCTCAATGAGGAACTGGAGCAGCGAGTTATCGACCGCACTGCGCAGCTTGAGGCAGCTAACACCCAACTACGGGGAGAAATCATCGAGCGCAAGCGGGCGGAGGAGGGAGCGTTACGCGCCAAACAGGAATGGGAGCGGACCTTTGACGCCGTGCCGGACCTCATCGCCATCCTGGACGACCGATACCGGATCCTCCGCGCGAACCGGGCCATGGCTCAACGCTTGGGGGTATCTACGGAGGAGTGCGTCGGGAAGACCTGCTACAAAGTGGTGCACGGGCTGGAATGCCCACCGGCCTTCTGCCCTCACGCTCACACGCTGGCGGATGGCCAGGGACATCTGACCGAGGTGTGCGAGGGCCACCTGGGTGGTAGTTTTATGGTCAGCACCACACCGCTGGTGGACGAGCAGGGAAAGCCCGTCGGTTCCGTGCATGTTGCCCGCGACATCACTGAGCGCAAGCGGGCGGAGGAGGCTCTGCGCGCTTCTGAAGAGCGCTTCCGAGTGCTTTCCGAGGCGATGCCACAGCTCGTGTGGAGCGCCGACGCCATGGGCCTGCTGGATTACTGTAACCAGCGAACCTACGAGTATTCCGGCGTGCGGCCCGCAGACATCCAGGGTTGGAATTGGGCGTCCATTGTCCATCCCGAAGACCGGGAGACACTTCTGGCCGCTTGGCGTCGGTCCCTCGCCACGGGCGAGATCTTCGTCAACGAGCAGCGGATACGCCGTGCCGACGGCCAGTTGCGTTGGCACCTGACCCGCGGCGTGCCGGTGCGGAACGAAAAGGGCGAAGTCATCCGCTGGATCGGCTCGGCCACGGACATCGATGACCAGAAGATGGCTGAGCAGGAATCGGAACGGCGCGTCGCAGAACGCACCGCGGAGTTGGCCAAGTCCATGGCCCTCCTCGAAACGGTGACCTCCAACGCGCCGGTGATCCTCTTTGCCACCGACGCCGAAGGTGTCTTCACCGTGCACACCGGCAAGGCGATCCCGGCAACCGAACGCCAGCCCGGCGAGATCATCGGCAAGCGTTATCAGGAAGTGCTTTCCAACAACCCGCCGGCTCAGGACTATTTCCGACGAGTCTTGAGCGGCGAGGCGTTCACCGCGGTCGTAGAGGTGCCGAATGGCAACGCCTTTGAGACTCTGTACAGGCCCCTTCGCGATGGGGACGGAAAGATCACGGGCATGATCGGCCTTTCCATCGATATCACCGAGCGCAAGCGGGCGGAAGAGACGGTAAAGCGAGCCCAGCAGGCCGTGGGGGCCGAACGGCAGCGGTTCAATGACATCCTGAATGACCTTCCGGCCTATGTGGTGCTGCTCTCGCCGGATTATCACGTGCCCTTTGCCAATCGTTTCTTCCGGGAACGCTTCGGGGAGTCCAACGGTAAGCGCTGTTATGAGTACCTGTTTGGCCGCAGCGAGCCCTGCGAGATATGCGAGACCTTCACCGTTCTAAAAACCCACGCGCCCCATCGTTGGGAGTGGACCGGCCCGGACGGCCGCAATTACGACATTTCCGATTTCCCTTTCACCGACACCGACGGCTCCACGCTCATCCTGGAGATGGGCATTGACATCACCGACCGCAAGCGCGCGGAGGTAGAACTGCACCGGGTCAACCGCGCGCTCCGGACGCTCAGCGAGTGCAACCAAACCATGGTCCGCGCTCGGGACGAGTCGGAATTGCTGCAAGAAATCTGCCGGATTCTGGTCGAAGAGGGCGGGTACCGGCTGGCTTGGGTCGGTTTCGCCGAGCAGGACGAAGCGAAGACCGTTCGGCCGGTGGCCCACTCGGCGGTCGAAGAAGGTTATGTGGAGAATTTGAAGATCACCTGGGCCGACACGGATCGGGGGCGCGGCCCCACGGGCACTGCCATCCGCACGGGCCAGCCTACGGTTTGCCGGAACATGCTGGAAGACCCCCGATTTGGGCCCTGGCGCGAGGAAGCGGCCCGAAGGGGTTATGCTTCTTCGTGCGCGCTGCCGATAATCCTGGGCAGCGAGCCGATTGGGGCACTGGCCGTCTATTCCCCGGCGCCGGATGCCTTCGATACCGCGGAGACACGGTTGTTGACGGAGCTGGCGCTCGACATCGCTTTCGGCCTGCAGGCGTTGCGTACCCGTGCTGAACGTGAGCGGGCGATGGAAGCGTTACAGCGCGCCAGTGCCTACAACCGGAGCTTGATCGAAGCTAGCCTCGATCCGCTGGTGACCATCAGCCCGGAAGGCAAGATTACCGATGTCAACCGCGCCACGGAGAACATTACCGGTCTCTCCCGGGAGGAATTGATTGGCACGGATTTCTCCGATTACTTCACCAACCCGCACAAGGCCCGCGCGGGATATGAAAAAGTGTTCCGCGAAGGCTGGGTGCAGGACTACGAGCTGCGGGTTCAGCATCGCGATGGTCACGTCACGCCTGTCCTGTACAACGCATCCGTGTATCGCGACCAGGCGGGACGGGTCATCGGAGTGTTTGCGGCGGCTCGGGATATTATCGAGCGCAAACGGATGGAAGAGGAACTGCGTCAACTCTCCGGCCGCCTGCTTCAGGCCCAGGATGAGGAACGTCGGCGCATCGCCCGAGATTTGCACGACAGCACGTCTCAGAATCTTGCCGCCGTCGGACTGAACCTGAGCGTCATAGAAAAATCGGTGGAAATGGGCGAGGCCGCGCAAAAGTGCGTTGCGGAGAGCATTTCCCTGACCCAGCTCTGTCTCGACGAAATCCGCAGCATATCTTACTTGCTCCATCCACCCTTCCTCGACGAGATGGGTTTGACCTCCGCCTTAGAATATTATGTGGATGGCTTTAGTCGGCGAAGTGGGATCCAAGTGTCCCTGGCCATCTCACCCGACTTGGGCCGTTTGCCAAAAGACGTGGAGAGGACTCTGTTTCGGGTTGTCCAGGAAGGCCTGATGAACATTCTCCGTCACGCCGGAAGCCCCACCGCCAAGATCGGGATTGGCCGCGATTCCCACGGAGTCGTCCTGGAAGTTCAGGACCAAGGCCGAGGAATACCGACACCCTCTGTTGGGTCTGCCGAAGCGGCACCGGCGATGCCCGGAGTCGGCATCGCCGGCATGCGGGAGAGATTGAGGCTGCTCGGAGGACAGTTGGAGATCCGCAGCGGCCCTCAAGGTACGACGATCCACGCGACGGTACCGCTTCCCGGAGAGAATTATGAAGCAGCTTAGCATCCTTCTCGTTGATGATCACGAAGTGGTCCGCCGGGGGTTGCGCGCCTTGCTCGCAACCCAGGCGGGATGGGAAGTAGTCGGCGAGGCGGTCAACGGCCGAGAAGCCGTCGAAAAGGTGAACCAGCTCAAGCCCGACGTTGTCGTCATGGATATCACCATGCCGGGGATAAATGGCTTTGATGCTACGCGCCTGATTATGGAGGCCGCTCCCCACACGAAGGTGCTCATCTTCACCATGCACCATTCGGAACAGATGGTCGAGACCGCTCTCAAGGTGGGGGCCCGAGGGTATGTGCTGAAGTCCGAGGCGGGGAGTGATCTCATTGCCGCCCTAAACGCGTTGTCGGAGAAGACGACCTTTATCATGCCCCAGGCGGTCCGACGCCTCCCGAGAACCGCTTGAGGGCGAGGCCGGAGGATCGCAAGATTCCACGCCTCGACAGCCCAGGCGACACAGATTCACTCAGGAATAAGTGGTTTCACCGTCGTAAGGAATGCGATAGAATCCGCGCCTGGGTAGCACCCCGATTCATGGGGGCAAAGGCCGGGCGAAAGCCCAGCACGACGTCCCCAATGAGGACGCCACCCACTTCTAGTGGTAGGAAACACACCGATATTGACCTGTAATCGAAATTCTATGGATAGGACTCCTCCGGCGGTCCGCATCCTGATCGCGGATGACCATCAAATCTATCGGATCGGTCTGCGGCGGGTATTCGAGAGCGAGGCGGGATTCCAGGTAGTGGGCGAGGCCGCCGACGGCGAGCAGGCGATTCGACTGGCCAAGCAACTCAAACCGGAGATCCTGCTGCTGGACCTCGCCATGCCGCGCCGGACCGGCCTGGAAGCCCTGCGCGAGTTGTCCGCCGCTGCCATCCCGATGCGGGTCATCGTGCTGACGGCCGCCATCGAGCCGCCCCAGGTCGTCGAGGCGCTCCAACTCGGAGCGCGTGGCATCGTCCTGAAGAGCGTCGGGGCTGCGCAAATGCTGATCAAAAGCGTCCGCGCCGTCATGGCGGGCCAATACTGGGTCGGCCACGAAAGCGTCTCGGACCTGGTGAAGACCTTGCGTGACCTCATGCCGCAGGTGGCGGAGGGGGCGCGGAAGAAAACCTTCGGGCTCACGTCGCGTGAACTCGAGATCGTCGGAAAGATCGTTCTGGGGTGCACCAACAAGGACATCGCCCACGAGGCCTCGATCACCGAAGACACTGTAAAGCGTCACCTGACCAACATCTTCGATAAAACGGGAGTCTCCAACCGCCTGGAACTCGCCCTATTTGCCCTCAAGCATCAGCTCGTCGGCGACCTGTAGCGGCGAATTTATTCCGCTACACCTAATCGGTACCATGGCTGCCGGCGATGTGAAATCGCCGCTGCCTTGCTGCACGTGGTTGCCCGCAATCACTCCTCCTGAAGATTCCCGCCACATGATGAATTGATGCGGCCGTAGCATTCGGACTTATTTACCTACGACCTAGGTCGTATTCTCTTCCCACCCCCAGGGAATTGGCGGCTCGCTGTTCTGGGTTTAGCGTGCCAGGTGGGGTAGGCACAGTTCCCCACTCAAGGAAAGACAGATTGTCATGTGCTAAAGCCGGTATGACTGTTGGTCATGAGGCAAAACGTTTCGTTGCCGGACAGCCGCCACGGGCGCGGAGATTTGGCATTGGACTGCCCTTGCGCTTTCGCGCCCGTGGCGGTACTGCGTGGCACGAAGGACGCTTGGAAAACTTCAGCCCCACCGGCATCCTTTTTCAGGCTGATGGCCTGCTGGCAGTGCACACCCCCGTGGAGATGCGATTTGGAATGCCAGTGCAAATTGGCGGCAAGCTTGGAGCCGAAGTCATATGCCAAGGAGAGATCGTACGCACGGTGCCGCCCGCATCCAGGGATGGCCAGCCTCGTCTTGCCGCCCGAATTCACAAATATCGTTTTGTACGAAGGCGCGCTCGCCCAAGAGAGCACGCGCAGGCGAACCCGTCCCGCAACGGCTCCTCCCCAGAATTGGGACGCGCCCCTGACCCGCCCTGCTCTTCTGCTAAGAGGTTCTGACCCGCTCCCTGCAGGGCCTTTGCACTTACGGCGCTGGCGCGCCCAGCAGCATTTTGTGACCAGTTGGAGTGGAGGGCCCAGACGTTTTGTCCTACGACCTTCGTGGGGTTTTTCTCCCACCCTCGGGGAATTGGCAAATAGTGTGCCGCGTATTAGGCTCGCTCATTATCTGATTGTGGCAAGTCCAGAGGAACCTCGATGACGGATGGCGTTCCGACAGCTCTCGAATGGCTACTGGCCATGGGCGAAGGCGACTTCTTCCAGGGTGCCCCCGCGCGCGCCCAGCGGTTTGATCTTCAGCTCCCCTTGCGCTACCGCGCCGTGGGCGAAGCTGCCTGGCACGAAGGTCGAACCGATAACATCAGTCAAACGGGGGTGTTCTTCTCGGCCGAATGGTTGATGGCCGTGGACACCCAAATCGAGATCAGTTTTGTAACGCTGGTGGGGCTTAGCGGCGAGACCGTGGCCGAGATCATATGCCAAGGGGAGGTCGTGCGCATGGTGGTGCCTGCAACCATGGACACTCAGCCCGGCCTCGCCGCCAGAATTCTCGATTACCGGTTTGTGCAGTCGCAATTGGCGCCGGTAGTTTGACGTCTTTTCGCCTGGAGCGCGAGATTCCTTCGGGGCATACGAGGGGTAGGTCGCAGGTCCAACCAATCCGGCGTCCCGACAAAGGGCATCGGGACGCCGGGACCTGCGGGACCCGACCGAAGAACACGCAAGCTTATCGCATGTCACGGATATGGGAGCACATATCGCTACGCTCGAGGCCGCGCGAGGCCTTTCGCAGGGGCGGGCTGGGCTTCGCCCCTGCGCCTTTCTCCGTGCCACGTCGGCGGGAAGCCCATCCCGAGGAGGAGGGCAGAGGAGGCACACATGAGTATTCCCTATAATTCGCTAGAACCACAATGGGAACCGCTGGAGTCCATCCCCTTTGGCGAGGCAGTCCTGTGTGCCAACTGCGACATGATCACGCGGGCCAAGAATTGCCGCTGCCCGGTTTGTGAGAGCACTTCAATCGTGAACATTGCGAACCTGCTCAACCGTGGGTTCCTATCAATGTAAGCCTCGGCCCATGTCTGCCTGCCACGAGAAAGTCTTCCACCTTAATGTCCTTTCCCTTTTAGTCATCCCGCTCCTATTGGGTTATCGGCTCAGCCCGCGGCGCGAGGAAAGCGAATCCTCCGCCCCGGGACACCGGATCCTTTACTACCGCGACCCTATGCATCCGGCCTATAAGTCCGACAAGCCCGGTACTGCCAGTGCTAGTGGGGCGCGCGTCGATGCCGCGATCGTCGTCGAGCAAACCCACCAGAAGCTGAAAGTGTGGGAGCCGGAAGGCCAAAAGAAGAACTACGATAGTATTACTGAGCCTCGGGGCCGGAATCGACAACCTGCTCGACAAGTTCTATCATGCGTAGCCTTCAGTTCACCAAGACGGGTTCGGCCCCGGGACCAAGGTCCCTGAGCCGGGAAGGAATTTCTACCTGAGCGTTTCCTACGTTTTCTGAAATCTCGTGCTTGCTGCGCGGGTGGGGAGTTTGACTATTGGGTCGCCATCGCCTTATCCTCCGCAGAGTTACACGCTAAGGGACTGAGGAATCCCACACAGGGCTCCGACCGATGCTACATCTTAGCTCCTCCCAGCGGATGGTCACTCCTAGCCGAGGGGGGGCTTTCCTCGTTTCGGCACTGTTGACCTTCTTGTGGCCCGTCAATGCCCCGGCTCAGATCTCGCCGGGGCCGCTCGCTGTCCAGGGCTCACCAGTCGCTCAGCGGCACTCTGCAGTGTACGAGTTGCCACAGGCTTGCGGCTGGCTCGGGACTCTATCGGTGCCGGGAATGCCACACCGACATCGCCTCGCGGATCTCCGCGGGGCGTGGCTATCACGCTACCGTGCCCCGTCCTACTGGCACTGACAAAGATTGCGTTGCTTGCCATTCCGAACACAACGGAGAGAATTTCCAGCTAATTCACTGGGAACCGTCCGAAAAAGCCTTCGATCACAGCAAAACGGGATACGTGCTGGAGGGTAGGCACTCCGAGCTTACGTGCCAGCAGTGTCACCATGCCAGCCACATTCCCGAGGCCCAGCGCGGGTCCATCAAGATGAAGGACCTGAGCCGCACCTTCCTCGGCTTGTCGCGCGATTGCCTCACTTGCCACGCGGACCAGCACCGCGGGCAGTTGGGGAAGGACTGTCTCCGCTGTCACACGTTCAACGATTGGAAGAAGGCGACAGGTTTCAACCACGCCAAGACTAGGTTCCCCTTAATCGGAGCGCACGCGCAGGTTGCGTGCGAGAAGTGTCACAAGCCATCGCCGAGCGATCCGAAGGTTCTCCGCTACGTTGGATTGGCCTTCGAAAGTTGTACGGCGTGCCATAACGACCCGCACCACGGCAGCTTCAAGGCAAACTGCGAATCCTGCCACAATTCGGTTGACTGGAAGCAGATCGCCCCCAACCGCTTGACGGCTACCTTCGACCACTCAAGAACCAACTACCCTTTGCTGGGCAAGCACGCCGAGGTGCGCTGCGACATATGTCACCATGGGGCCGGATTCAATACCCCCCTACCCCACGCAAAATGTGCGGATTGCCATACCCCCGACCCTCACAGGGGCAGTTCCGGGCACGCAAAGATGGCGGCGCCTGCGAGGCTTGCCACACCGTGGAGGGATTCAAGCCCTCGAAGTTTGGAGTGGAGGAACACGCCGCCAGTGCCTACCCTCTGGAAGGAAGGCACGCCGCCGTTCCCTGTGCCAAGTGTCATATCCCTGCCGGGACGGCCACGCTTTACAGGGTCAAGCACGACGAGTGTTGGAACTGCCATGCGGACATCCACAAAGGCCAGTTCGCGGGGCTACCGTACAACAACCACTGCCAGAGCTGCCATACGGTTACCGAGTTTACCCCCTCGACGTTTCCTCTGACCCGTCATGGCAAGACACGATTTCCCCTCACAGGTGCCCATATTGCCGTACCCTGTGGCGATTGCCATCAAGCTAAGAAGCCGCTGGAGGCGAGCCTTCCGGCGCCGTACCGCTTCAAAGACTTATCTTGCACGGAGTGCCACACGGATCCACATAACGGCCAGTTTGCCGAGCGAATGAGAACAGTGGGGACGAACGGCGGGCCAGTAGGCTGCGAGGCGTGCCACTCCACAAAAGCTTGGTCGGATAACGTCCGGTTCGACCATTCCACCACAACGTTCCCGCTTATCGGGACGCATCGCGCGGTTTCATGCACAAACTGCCACAAGCCGCCCAACCTTGAGCTCACAATGAAGAATGTGGTTTTCAAGGCGGCGCCGACCCAATGCGAGGGCTGCCACGATGATCCACACGCTAGCCAGTTTGCCAATGGGGGGCGCAGCCCCGGTTGCGCCGACTGCCACAATACGAACAAATGGAAACCGTCTTTGTTCGATCACGAGACTCGGACGGACTTCCCCCTGAAGGGGGCCCACCAGAATGTTCCGTGTGGGGGTTGCCACAAATTGATTCGAGAGGTCCAGAACAAACCAGTTCTTTTCTATAAACCGACCCCAAAGGAGTGCGCTGCCTGCCATGGTTCCGGCAAGCCCAGTCAGACCACCGGGGTGACCCCGGAATAAGTAGACTCGTCAACTGTTGGTGGCCGGTCCGGGACGCGAGGGAAGGCAATAAAATTCCAACCTGGAAGAAAATCTTTCGCCATAGTCATCTGCGCAATTGACGGATACCAGGCCTTGTCAAGACCAGCTTAACATCCAATTTTCATCATCACTTCCGGAAACCCCAGTCTCCGGAACGTCATATGGGTATAATGTCCGAATTGTGTTCCACCGGAGCACTAATTGCTGAAGGTTTGGCTCTTTTCCTAACTCAGGCGTCAGGGAACTACGACGGGCATGACACTTTGTCCTACGGCAAAAGTGAGGGGTCGCCTCCACCGGTCGGGGATTGGCACATCGCCGGTCTGTCAGTAATTTCTTCCAGAATGCGCATTGCGTTGCGTCTGGGTCGATGGTCCTGCTGATCATCAGCGCTGGCCGCCTCTTGGCCCAGGGTTCTGACGCCGGCCTGCGCACGGAGTTCCGCGTGAAATATGTTGCAGCCGGAGCAGTGTACTTGGATCACGGCAACAACGCTGGCCTGGAAGTGGGCAGGAGTTCCGCGACCGGAGATGCACGCAGCTCATTGAACCAAATGTACGGGGTCACGATGGGCAGGATCTGGAAAACGGGAATCCGGGGAGACGTGAAGTATTCAGAATTCAGCAGCTCCTTTGGGCGGGGGAATTATAGCGTGCTCTCTTTGTCCCGCTCTTTCCGGGAAACGCTCCAGTGCGAATTCCTGATGGGAAAACAGAATCTCGTTTCTCCTCTCACCCGTAATTCGAGCTACCGAAGCTTGGGGGGCAACGTCAACTGGTTCCCGAGAATGCCGATGTATTTCGACGGCGGCTTTACGCGGCAGCACGGGACGATTCAGAACTACAACCAGTGGTACATCGGCCTCGGCTATCGGTTCGATTCCTTTAGGCAGCGCGGGCGCGCATCGGAGGCTAAGTAATGACAGGACGAAAGGCTTTATTATTGGCCGCTCCGCTCCTCGCAGGGAGCCTGCTCTTTTCCCCCGAGGTGCTTCGGGCCGCAGATTCCGCGCCGGTCTCTCCTCGCGTTGCCCCCGCGCTCGACCGCACGGCAGGCCTTGTTGAGGGATTCCTCAAGGAACTCTCGGACGTCGAATGCCTCGAGGAAGTGTCGCAACTCAAGTTTTCCAAAAGCGACAAGGTCGAATACCAGGAGAAGTCCGAGTTCGACTACGTGGTGCTGTTTCAGGATACGTCAGGCGAGCCGACACTGACAGAATCACGCCTGGCCAAGCAACGCCCACGCCGCGCTGCAAAAGCCTCCATGTTGATCACGAACGGCTTTTCGATATTGTTATTGATCTTTCACCCGCATTACTCGTCGAGTTTTGAGTTTACGGATGAGGGAGACGAGTCCGTTGACGGCCGCGAATGCTTCAAACTGCATTTCCGGCATATCAAGGGATTGCGCTCCACCAGCGTCCTCATGCTCCGCGGCCGCGAGTATCCACTGGACCTCGAAGGGACGGCTGATATTGACGAATCTTCCGGGGCGGTTGTGCGAATGACCGCTGCTCTTGAGTACTCCATGGAGGACGTTGGCCTCCGCTCCCTTCGGACGGAAGTCCAATATGCGCCGGTGAATTTCCAGGGAGTATCCCACCCTTACTGGCTCCCGTCTTCCGCGGTCATCGACGTCGAATCGCCGCATCAGCACTGGCGAAACCTGCATCGGTTCACCTCGTATCACCGGTTCGCGACGAGTGTGGATGAAAAGAGGGGCGCGCCAAAATGAGTACAACCACTGCCCCTGCGATACTTGAATCGGCTCCGCCGTCCTCCCCAAGATGGCACCGCCTGAAGTTGCGAGCGGGCTATTTCCTGGCGACGTCTCTCGTCGTCGCGGTGGCCCTCTATGGGTTTGATTACTACCTCCTGGATTCCACGCAACGGCCGTTTTCGCCGAAGCACCTGATCCTGAAACCGAACGGTGAGTTGGGCCTGTGGCTCGGCATCTTCGGAGCGCTCGTTTTTCTCGGAATTTTTCTCTATCCCATCCGCAAACGTTCGGCCTGGCTCCGGAGTCGGGGGAACACAAGGCATTGGCTTGATTTCCATGTGCTAATGGGCCTCACCGCGCCCTTTATCATTGCCTTCCATGCGTCGTTCAAGTTCGGCGGCCTGGCCGGAGTGGCTTTCTGGATTATGACCGCCGTGGCGGTCAGCGGGGTGGTCGGTAGATATCTTTATGCGCAGATCCCGCGCAGCCTGAATACCGCCGAGCTTTCACTCCAGGAGGCCCGGGACGAGCAGGCGCGGCTCACCGAACAACTCGGCCGTCAGCAGCTTTTTTCGGCTTCCTCATTGGCTCCGCGGTTCCGACTCCCTAGCGAGGAGAAAGTTCGTTCAGAGCCTTTGCTCTTTGCGCTCGGGAGCATGATGCTCCTTGATTTCCTGCGTTTCCTTCACATCGCCCGCTTGCGCGTGCGGGTGCTGGGCTTCTGGAGCAGGCTGGGCACTTTGGGCGGCATCCTCCCCTCCGGGAATGCGGAAGTTGAGCGCGTGTTTGCCATGGCGCGGAGGCAAGCCGGCCTCTCGAAACGCATCCTGTTCCTCTCGCGCACGCACCAGGTGTTTCATTACTGGCACGTGATTCACAGGCCGTTTAGCTACTCGTTTGCTCTCTTGGCTCTCATTCACATCACCGTGGCCATACTCTTTGGGATTCGTTAAGGTGGGCACGGGCCGAAGAAGCTGCGGGTACCGCTTGCGAGCCCGGCCAGAGTAACCGTCCCGCGTATCCCTTCGCCGTTCCGCTTGGGGGCCGTCGGCGCAAATGGCGCGCTAAGCTGAAACCGGCTGCTTTCTGGCCAGGGCCTGTTGTCTGGTCTCGTTGCTCGCTTCCACGGTGAGGTCGCGCGCTCCGAACTCGACACCGATTCTCTTTAGGAAATCATTGGGCGGGACCCCGCCGGCGAAAATCCAGACGAAATCGTTGGGAATCTCCCGCACCTCCCCGTTGATATCGAGGACGACCACGTCCTTCCGGATCTCCGTGGGGGCCGAATTGAAAACCACATTCACCTTCCCCCCGCGGATGCATTCTTCGATGCGCCGGGCGTTCCGTTCTTTGATGCGGCTAAAGGCCTCTTTCCGGTAGGAGAGTGTAACCTGGTTGCCTTTCTGCTGCGCGAGCCCCATCGCCGCCTCAACGGCGCTGTCGCCGCCTCCGACGACGAGGATTCTCTTGTTGATGTAATGGTCCGCCTCGATCAAGCGATACATGACCTTCGGCAGTTCTTCCCCTTTGATTCCAAGTTTTCGTGGCGTGCCGGTCCGTCCGAGCGTCAGGACCACCGCGTGTGCGCGGTACTGGCCGTTGTTCGTCACAACCGTAAAGATGCCATCCGCGCCTTTCCGGACATCCACGACCAGCTCACCGGTCCGAACCTTGAAATCCGCCCGTTCGAGGATTTTCTTCCAGAAGGCTAGGAGGTCCTCCTTGGAAAGCTCCATCTTCGCGAATCTTCCGTACATGGGAAATTCTACCGGACTCGTCATCACCAGTTTCTGGCGCGGGTACTTCGCCACCGTGCCTCCAATCTCGTCCCGCTCCAGGGTCAGATAATTGAGCTTCTTCTCGATGGCGCGCAGCGAGGCGCTGATCCCCGCGGGGCCGGCTCCCAGGACCAACACATCATAAACGCCCGGCAGCGACCGGGCAGCGCCCAGGTTGGCGAGTCGTTTGGCAACGGTATCGACGCAAGCGCGCCCTTGGTTGATGGCGTTCTTAATCAAAGCCAAGCCGCCGAGTTCCCCGGCAATGAACATGTTCGGGACGCTCGTCTCATACTCGGGAGTCAGGTACGGCAATTCCGCGCCCATGCTCGGGCTGGCCATCACCATCGTAATGGCGCCGACAGGACAAGCCTCCGCGCACAGGCCGTGCCCGACGCACTTGTAGGCGTTCACGAGCGCCGCTTTGCCACCCAGCATGGCCAGGACGTCGCCCTCCGGGCACACCGCAGTGCAACTCTGGCAGCCGATGCAATGGGTCGTGTCGATGTGGGGGTGCTGCGCCTTGGGCCCCTCAGAAAACAACTTCCCTTTCTCCGCGGCCTCCCGCGCCAGAGCCGCCCGTTTCTTTTGGCTCCGCAGATACAAGGCCATGGGGACCAGAATCACCAGGGCGTAGAAACCGTAGATCAAAAGCGAACTTACCATTCCGCAGCTACCTCATCCCCGCAATTCTCCTCCGACAGGGCGGGACCTTCGGCCCGAAAAGCACTCCTCAGATCTGCGCAAGCACTTAATCCGCAACGGCCTCTGAAGCACCCCAACCGACGAAAAAACCAGCGCCCCTCTCCATCCAATATAGCCCTGGAAACAGCCCCGCGCGCGCCGGTTCGGTGGAATCACATTTGGCTGAAACCCAAGGTGGGTCAGAAAGGAAGATTCCTGCTTGCGCGCCAAATTGAGTATCGGGAGGTTAGGCACGAGGGATCTCCGACGGGAGGCTCTGAGGGCCGGACTGCGAAGCACAGAGCGGGGATCGCGTCTCCGCGCATTCCATCGGCGCACATCACCGTCTCGACTCCCGCCCTGCCACGACCGCCTTATTGACGGACGCGGCCGCCAGGCATAGAGTTATGGCGGTAGTGCAATTCTCCGGCATCAGCAGGGCAAACACCCTGCAGGATGGAATCATGAATGGTCAACACGGTCTGCCTGAGGGGAGGATACCTCTGATTCTGGCGTTCAATCTGTCTCTGTTGGCTTTTGCGCTCGGGTGCAGTTCGCAAGCCCAGGCGCCCAAAACGAGAGATACGCCGTCGGTTCCGGTCGTTGTCGTGCCCGCGGTCCAGAAAACCGTCCCCGTCGAAATCCGCGCGATTGGCAACGTGGAGGCTTTCTCCACCGTTTCTGTCAAATCCCAGGTCGAGGGCATTGTCGAGCGTGCACACTTCATGGAGGGTCAGGACGTGCAAGAGGGGGACCTGCTCTTCACGGTCGATTCCCGACCGTTCGAGACGGCCCTTCACCAAGCCGAGGCGAATCTGGCGCGTGACGCCGCGGTCGAGAAGAATGCCAAAGCGCAGGCTGACCGTTATACCAAGCTCTTCGAGGCCGGCATCGTCTCCCAAGAACAGTATGATCAGTTCCAAACCAGCGCCGAGTCTTACGAAGCGGCAGTTCGCGCAGACAAGGCGGCTATCGAGAAGGCCAAACTCGACCTGAGTTACTGTACCATCCGCTCACCCATCGCCGGCCGCACCGGCAGTCACATTGTTCATGAGGGAAACCTCGTCAAGGCCAACGCCGACACGCCCCTGGTCGTGATCAACCAGATTTCTCCTATCTACGTGAACTTCTCTGTGCCGGAGGGGTATTTGTCGGACATCAGGAGGTATTGGGCACGGGGAGAGCTTCGAGTGCAGGCGATCGTTCCCAATGTCAACCGGCCGCCGGAAGGACTCCTCACCTTCCTGGACAACACCGTTGATACCACCACGGGGACGGTCAAGCTCAAGGCCAAGTTCGACAACCTTGACCGACAGCTCTGGCCCGGCCAGTTCGGCAACGTGGTGCTGAGGCTCACCACCCAGCCCAACGCCATCGTGGTGCCGTCTCAGGCTGTCCAGACCGGGCAGTCAGGCCAATACGTCTTCGTGATCAAGCCAGACATGACGGCGGAGTCTCGGCCGATAATTGTGGGTCGCAGTCTGGACGGTGAGACGGTCGTGGATCAGGGGCTCCAACCCGATGAGCGGGTCGTGATCGACGGGCAGCTTCGGCTGGCTCCCGGCATGAAGGTGGCGATCAAGGCCCCGGGGGCCGGCGTCCAGGAGAAGCGATCATGAGCATCGCAGGGCTTTTCATCCGCCGACCGGTCATGACCACCCTGGTCATGCTGGCCATCCTCTTGTTTGGGATTGTGGGGTATCGCGTTCTCCCGGTAAGCGACCTACCGAACGTGGATTTCCCGACCATCATGGTCGGCGCCAATCTTCCCGGGGCCAATCCCGACACCATGGCGTCCGCGGTCGCCACGCCGCTCGAGCGCCAATTCTCCACAATTGCGGGCCTAGATTCGATGACTTCGAGCAATTCCCAGGGGGGCACGCGGATCACTCTCCAGTTCTCTCTGAACCGCGACATCGATGCAGCCGCCCAGGACGTGCAGTCAGCCATCGCCACCGCCCTACGCCAGCTTCCGCCTGACATGCCGAGCCCACCGTCTTTCCGCAAGGTCAACCCTGCGGACGCACCCATTCTCTTCTTGTCGATGAATTCACCTACCCTGCCGCTGTCCACCGTGGACGAATACGCCGAGACCTTCATCGCCCAACGCATCTCCACGATCAGCGGTGTGGCACAAGTCCAGGTTTACGGGGCGCAGAAGTATGCGGTGCGTATCCAGCTCGATCCCAACGCTCTCGCGACGCGCCAATTAGGCATCGACGAGGTAGCCAATGCAGTTCAGCAGGGGAACGTTAACTTGCCAGTGGGCACACTCTGGGGACCGTACCAAGCGTTCACGATTCAGAGCAACGGCCAACTTTTCGATGCCTCGGCCTACCGTCCCCTTGTCGTGGCCTACCGCAACGGTTCTCCCGTGCGCCTCGAACAATTAGGCAAGGTCATCGACAGCGTCGAGAACGATAAGACCGCCGGCTGGTTCAATGACCGGCGCTCTATAGTCCTCGCCGTGCAGCGTCAGCCCGGCACCAATACGGTGCAAGTCGTGGATTCGATCAAGCAACTCATGCCGACCTTCAAGGCCCTGATGCCCGCCTCGGTCAACCTGGACATCATGTATGACCGCTCGGAGTCGATCCGGAATTCGGTCAACGATGTCAAGTTCACGCTTTGGCTGGCCCTATGCCTTGTGGTGTTGGTGATCTTTCTGTTTCTCCGCAACCTGTCGGCCACGGCCATTCCGAGCATGGCGCTCCCCATGTCCATTGTGGGCACATTCGCCTTCATGTACCTCCTCGACTACAGCTTGGACAACCTCTCCCTGATGGCCTTAGTACTTTCTGTCGGTTTTGTCATGGATGACGCCATTGTGATGCTCGAGAACATTGTCCGGCACATGGAGCAGGGCGAGGGCGTGCTCGAGGCGGCGCTCAACGGGTCGCGTGAGATTGGATTCACCATCGTCTCCATGACGCTGTCGTTGGTCGCGGTTTTCATTCCCGTACTTTTTATGGGAGGAATTCTCGGCCGTCTCCTGCACGAATTTGCTGTAGTGATCGGCGTGGCAATCCTCGTTTCTGGGGTTGTTTCTTTGACCCTTACCCCTATGTTGTGTAGCCGCTTCCTGCGGCCGTCGCGAGAGGCGAGGCACGGACACTTGTATGCGGTCTCCCAACGTTTCTTCGACGGCATGCGGGATGTCTACGACTGGAGCCTGAGGGCGGTTTTGAGGCACCGCTTAGTCACCCTGACGGCCTCGCTCGTCATCCTAGTGAGCACCGGCTATCTTCTCGTCGTGATGCCCAAAGGGTTTCTTCCCAGCGAGGACACAGGACAGCTCTCCGGATCCACGGAAGCAGCGCAAGGGGTTTCCTTTCAGGAAATGGCACGGCTTCAGCAACAACTTGCTGCCATCGTCCGCCAGGATCCTAACATCGCTTCCTTGAACTCCAGCGTCGGCGGCGGTCCCGGAGGAGGCGGGATGAACAGCGGCTGGATGTTCATCCGGCTTAAGGACCGCTCCGAGCGTCGGCTAAGCGCTGACGAAGTGATCCAGGAGTTGCGACCCAAGCTTTCCACCGTGCCGGGCATTCGGATATTCCTGCAAAATCCACCACCGATTCAAATCGGCGGGTACAGGACGAGGAGCCAGTATCAATTCAGCTTGCAGAGCCCGGACACCGAGGAGCTTTATAAGTATGCGCCCATCCTGGAAGCTAGCGTGCGGAATTTGCCCGGCCTCCAAGACGTGAACACCGACTTGCAGATCAAAAACCCGCAGGTGAATGTCTTGATTGATCGGGACAAAGCCTCAGCCCTGGGAGTGACACTGCAACAGGTGGAAGACGCCCTGTTTACGGCTTACGCTTCCCGGCAGGTCTCCACCATTTACGCACCTAACGACGAGTACCAGGTCGTCATGGAACTGCAACCCCAACACCAAGCGGACCCTTCCGCCCTGTCCATGCTCTATGTCCGCGCGTCCACTGGCGCGCTGGTTCCGCTGAATGCCGTGGCGAGATTGGGTCGTAGCCTGGGCCCCCTGACTGTGAACCACCTGGGCCAACTCCCGGCGGTTACTCTGTCCTTCAACCTCAAACCCGGCGTGGCGCTGGGTGACGCGGTGACGGCCGTGGGAGAAGTGGCGCGCCAAACCCTGCCCGCCACCATCAGCACCAGCTTCCAGGGGACCGCCCAGGCGTTTGAATCGTCGGTGAAAGGTCTCGGCATCCTGCTGATCATGGCCATCCTGGTGATTTACATCGTGCTGGGTATCCTGTACGAAAGCTTCATCCACCCGCTGACCATTCTCTCCGGACTGCCTTCCGCCGGACTCGGCGCGCTGTTGACCCTGATGCTCTTCCACCTCGACCTGAACCTTTACGCGTTTGTAGGCATCATCATGTTGATCGGCATCGTGAAGAAGAACGCCATCATGATGATCGACTTCGCCATCGCCGCCCAACGGAACGAAGGCAAGAACGCCCTGGACGCCATCTACGAAGGCTGCCTGATCCGCTTTCGGCCCATCATGATGACCACCATGGCCGCCCTGATGGGAACTCTGCCCATCGCCCTCGGATACGGCGCCGGAGGGGAAGCGCGCCGGCCGATGGGCTTGGCGGTGGTCGGCGGATTGTTGGTCTCCCAGGTCATCACCTTGTACATCACGCCGGTCTACTTCACCTACCTCGAGTCCTTCCAGCAGTGGATGCGCCACATCTTCCACAGACGCCGCGGCGTGCCGGTTCAAGAGCCTGCACCGGTACTTAGTGGAAATGGCCTGAACGGCAACTCGGTCGCCGTGGGCGAGGATCTCGCGCCGAAAGTCCGCTAATCAGACTCCCGCACGCGACGCGCGGGTGGCATAAGACCGCGTGGGGACCCGCCCATCAATAGAAGAGGTATTTCCGCCAACGCTCGTCGGAGCTTCCCATCATGCGCATGAGCTGACGGCTGGTGTGAAGGGTGAAGGGTCGTGGAGAGCGAAGCAACTTCACCCCAGCTTCCTCTGGCAGGCGGTCGCCCTTGAGGTTGTTGCAGGCGTGGCAACAGGTGACAAGGTTGTCCCAGTCGGTGTGGCCGCCGCGCGAACGGGGGATCACGTGGTCCAGTGTCAGCTCGCTGGCAGGAAAGACGCGACCACAAAACTGGCAGGTGTAACGATCGCGGAGAAGGATGTTCTTCCGTGAGAGGGCGCGCGTCTGATAAGGGATACGGCGGAACTCGGTGAGCCGGATGACGGAGGGAATCCGGATGGCCAGGCTGGCGGAGTGCAGGAAGCTGCCGTTTTCCTCCTCGGTCGTGGCCACGCCTTTGAGCACTAAGACGATAGCCCGGCGCACGGGCGTCACGTTCATGGGCTCATACGTCGCGTTCAGCACCAGCACCGGGGCGTGGAGCAGTCGTGGGTTCTCCTCCGACATGGCATCAATCCCTACGGGCCCAAAGCCTCGTCGAACCCTCCATTATGACGGTCCCAAGCCAGAATCGTCAACAGACGGGGCCAAATCGGGGAATTCCGGCGTGGCGCGCGCGAGTGTCAGCGCGCAAATCGCCTGGGCCCCCGCGCTCTCCAGCGCCCGTGCGCAGGAGGAAAGCGTGGCCCCCGTGGTCATGACGTCGTCAACCAGCACGATCTTCTTGTGGCGGATGCGCTCTGGGCGGGCGACAGCGAAGGCGCCGCGGACATTTTCACGTCGCGCGCTCAAACTCAGCCCCGTTTGCGGAGGTGTGGCGCGAGTCTTCCGTAGCGAGCGCGTGTCGAT
This sequence comes from Terriglobia bacterium, assembly GCA_020072655.1. GTDB lineage: Bacteria > Acidobacteriota > Terriglobia > UBA7540 > UBA7540 > JAIQGB01. The sequence goes on from JAIQGH010000003.1 coordinate 32,417, forward strand.
ATCTGGGACGCGTCCCCCTCGCGACTTCGCCAGCCCGGCGCGCAGGCCATCGGCGAGCAGCTCCGCCTGATTGAAACCCCGCTCGCGTTGGCGCGAGATGTGGAGCGGCACGGGCACCAAGACCACTGTGTCATCTCCGAGTTCCGTTGCGATTCCTTCCCAGACCTGGACTAACAGCCCGCCCAAACGCTTGCCCAGCCGCTCCCGCCGCCGGAATTTGAGCTGGAGGATGGCCGCCCGAAGCGGGCCCGAATAAAAGCTGAAACTGCGTGCGCGATCCAGCCGGAACTCGCCGGTCCGACACGCTCCGCAGAGCGTTGTCGTCGCGTCCAGAACCTGCGTTGAGGCAAGGGGCAGACCACAGGCGGTGCAGATCGGCCCGCGCCAGGGCTCGAGAGCCTCCCAACACGGGGCGCAAATGCCCGCTAGCGCCGGTTCAGTAAGTTCCTCGCCGCACAGCGAGCAGGACGCAGGGAAAATGACCGAGAGCAGGCTCCCGCCGATCTCTTGCAGGAGCCTGGGAAGCATGGGGCGATGATCGGAGGCCGAGGGGAAGACGAACCTCACTTTCCGTGGGGCCGTCCCTGATCAGAGGAGGCCCTTCTCTTGTTTTTCCTGGCACTCAATGCAGTGCCGCGCCCAGGGGACAGCGTCCAAGCGCTTGACCTGGACCTCCTCCTGGCAGGCCACGCATTTGCCGAAAGAGCCGTCCTCGATGCGGTCGAGAGCCTCGTTCACGAGTTGGAGGATCCGCCGATGGTCGTCGCTCTGGTGGAAAAGGAATTCTTTGGCGTAAGAGTTGGCCGCTTTGTCGGCGATGTCCTGAGTGACCTCTTCGTCCACCTGCCGACCGTCAGCTTCCGATTTCGAAACGAGCCGAAGCAGTTCGTCCTGCTTCGTGAGCAAGCGCTTCTTGTAGAACTCCGCTTTCTTCTTATCCATGACCTGCCTTATTCGCAACGCTAGCCTTCAGCAAACCCACAATTTTAGGTAGGCCCTTGGGTGCTGTCAAGCATGTCGGGGAATTAATTCGAGGGTTACCAGAAACTTGACCTGGATCGAAGATGCGGCGCGCCGTCCCGTAAGCCGCGATCCCTACCGGATCTGCCCTTCCCAATGGCGGCGCAGAGCGGCATGCAGGCGCGCCCGGACCCCGACCGGAAGCTCGAACAGCTTGCCGTCGCAGTAGAGTTCGATGGTCTTCCGCGTCGAGTCGTAGACAACCTGGCAGCGGTGACACTTGCCCAGGTGCTCTTCGAGCTCCCGCCTCAGGGCCGCGTCGATTTCCCCCTCCAGGTAATTCGAGATCTGCTGAAAGCAATCGTTACATTTCACCAGCTTCAACCTCGCTTGAAGATCTTGCTGAGTTCTTCGCGTAGTTGCAGGCGCGCGCGGAAAAGCCGTGCTTTCACAGCGCCCTCGGAGATGCCCAGAATTTCCGCGGTCTCCTGCGTGGACAGCCCATCAACGTCGCGCAGCAGGAACACGGTTCGAAAGCCCGGCGAGAGTGACTGGGCGCTATTGCGAAGAATGGCCTCGATCTCCGCCTGCGCGTATTGTTGCTCGGGATTCGGCTTCCAATCGGCAAAATCCCGAGGCATCACGTCGCCCTCGTCGTCCACCTTGTCTTCGATGGCAACGGATTTGTCGGACCGCCGCTTGCGCAGCTTCATCAACCCTTCGTTGACCGCAATACGCACCAGCCAGGTGTAAAAACGCGAGTCCTCGCGAAAATCCGGCAGGTGCACGAAGGCTTTCAGGAAAGCCTCCTGCAAAACATCTTCGGCGTCTTCCGGGTTCCCCGTCAGGTTCATTCCCAAGCGGTAAATCTTCTTCTCGTAACGGTTCACCAGCTCCTCGAACGCCGCGTAGCTTCCCGCTTTGGCTTCTGTGACGAGGGCGGAATCGTCCTTGAGTGCGACTTGAGGTGATTCGGCCATCCCCACTCCCGACGCACCTCATCGAATTTGCCCAACCGTTCGCGGCCCACATTGGATTTCGTAATTCGGGCCCTGCTAACCTGGTCCGGCCATGCTCAAGACACGGAGCGGAACTCCCCATCTTGATTCGATGACGGCGCTCTAACCAAGTTACACGCATCCGCGTCCGCCTGCAATCGGCAATTAGGACAAGATGTACCGAAATTCAGGAATAGCGGCTCGACCGCCGTAAAGCCGACCTTCAGCCCGGCATCTAGGGGCGCTGCCGCGCTCCCCCCGCCTGTCGGCCAGGGCAAGTTCGGCGCCGAACCAAAAAGCGCGATGAGCCGCCACCCATCATCCCGTTTGCTTGACTCCCCTCGGCCCCTTCGCTAGACTCGCCGCGACTTAGTTGTCAGCAATCAGTTGTCAGTTCTCAGTTTATCTGCAATCCCCAGGGCAAACTGAAAACGCAGAACTGACAACTGACCACTGCTTTTCTGGGAGTCCGCGTGGCCTTTGGATGGGTAGACTTCGGGGTTGTGGCTGCCTACCTTGTGGCCATTACCCTCTTCGGGGCCCGGTTCGGCAAGCGCCAACGCACCATCCATGATTATTTCCTGGGCGGGCGCCGCCTGCCCTGGTGGGCGATTGCCTTCTCGGTGGTCTCCGCCGAAACCAGCATCCTGACCATCATCAGCACGCCGGGCATCGCCTACGCCTCGAACCTTAACTTCCTGCAGCTCGTCCTGGGATACCTTGTGGCCCGAGTGGTTGTGGCGCTCGTTTTAATACCACGCTACTTCGCCGGAGAGCTTTACACTGCCTACCAACTCATTGAGCAGCGCTTCGGACGGCCGATGAGAATCCTTACGGCTGGGTTGTTCCTCATCACCCGGGCGCTCGCCGAAGGGGTCCGTATCTTCGCCATTGCCATCGTCGTGGGAGTCATCCTCCGGACCGGCGTTCTCGCCTCCGTCATCATCATTACGGCCCTCACACTTTTCTATACCTACCGAGGCGGCTTGACGGCGGTCATCTGGACCGACGTCATTCAGCTCATCATCTACATTTCAGGCACGGTGCTGGCGCTCGTTATCGCGCTACACGCCATCCCAGGTGGTTGGAACGAAGTCGTGAGGCTGTCCGCGGCGGCCGGCGGCAAGCTGGCCGTCTTCCGCTTCGACTTTAACTGGCATCAGCCATATCTGTTCTGGTCAGGGTTGATCGGCGGCACGTTTCTTTCCACCGCCAGCCATGGCACCGATCAATTGATCGTTCAGCGCCTGCTTGCAGCGCGCAGTATGCGCCAGAGTCAAGCGGCGGTGATGGCGAGCGGGCTCATCGTCTTTGTCCAATTCAGCTTGTTCCTGCTGGCCGGGGCGGTGCTTTTTGCCTACTATCGCCACTTCCCTTCCCCCCAGGCTTTTGCGCGAGCTGATGAAGTCTTTCCGCGTTTTGTGGTGAGCTCTCTACCGCCGGGGCTTGCGGGGCTGGTCGTGGCCGCGATTCTAGCCGCGGCGATGGCCAACCTGAGCGCGGCTTTCAACTCCCTGGCCTCGAGTTCGGTCGTGGATTTCTATAAACCCTTCTTCCAGCCGCAAGCCGACGAGAAGCATTATCTGCGCACAGCGCGCCTCATGACGCTCGCCTGGGGCGTCGTCCTGATTCTGATCGCGCTGGCCGCACAGCACATCGAACGCAGTGTGCTCGAACTGGCGCTCACGATCGCCTCAGTTCCGTACGGATGCATGCTGGGCATCTTTCTGCTCGGGGTCCTGACGAAGCGCACTTCGGGAGCCGCCGCAACCGCCGGCGCCGTCGCGGGTCTCGCGGTGCTGTTCGCCGTCATGGGCCTCACCTCGGTGGCGTGGACCTGGTATGTAACCATCGGAACATGTGTTACCTTCGCCGTGGGCTGGACGTTGAGCGTCATGACAAGTGCGCGCGCGCTGCGTCCCGAATAGGTTTGCAGAAGTAGCGCCCCGATTCATCGGGGCATGCCGAGCTGCCCGCCCCGGCTCCCGCCGGGAATGGGCCGGGGAAGCCCGGCGCCATGATAGCTGAGGGCTAAGTACTCAATCCCATGTCTGGCCGCAACGATCTCGTCAAAGGACTCGGAATCTACGGCGCGACCTCGGTCGTTGCCGGGACGATGATCGGAACGGCGATCTTCGTGGTTCCCGGCATCATGGTTCAGCACGTGGGTTCGCCGTGGCGAGTCATGTTCGTCTGGATTTTCGCCGGCATCCTCACGCTGTTTGGCGCGCTCGGATATGCCGAGCTCGGGGCGGCGCTACCCGAAGCCGGTGGCGAGTACGTCTATCTCCATCGCGCCTACGGGCCGCTCGCGGGCTTCCTTTATGGCTGGACGCAGTTCTTCGTCGCCAAGACCGGCTCCATCGCCGCCATCGCCACGGGGTTCATGATTTACCTCGGCTTCTTCTTTCCTCGCTTGAACAATGTGCTTTACGAGACCCATCCGGCCGGGCTTACGCTTCGTCTGACGGGACTCCAGCTCGGCGCCGCGGCGCTCATTCTTCTGCTTTCCGCATTGAACGTTCTGGGCGTGCGGCGCAGCGGAACCGTGCAGACGATTTTCACCGCCTCCAAGCTGGGGGTTCTCGCGTTGCTCGTGGTTCTAGGCCTGGGTCTCGGACGCGGCTCGTTTGGCCATTTCCAAATGGCAGTCCATTCGCGAGCGGAAACAGGAATGATTTCCGCATTCGGACTGGCCACCGTGAGCGCCCTTTGGGCTTACGATGGCTGGAACAATCTGAGCATGGTGGCGGGCGAAGTGGAGGCACCGCAGCGCAACATGCCGCGAGCGCTCATCCTCGGTTCGTTGCTGGTCATCGTCGTTTACGCCCTGACTAACTTCGCCTATTTCTACCTCCTCTCGCCCGCAGAAGTGGCGGGGACGGGCACGGTGGCCGCTGACGCCGCTCGGCGCATCCTGGGGGCAGCGGGTGGGGCATTCGTGGCGGTGGGGGTGATGGTTTCCAGTTTCGCAACCCTGAATGGCTCGATTCTCGCCGGCTCACGAATTCCTTTCGCACAGGCGCGCGATGGCCTGTTTCCGCAGGCGCTGGCTGGCGTGCATCCCCGCTTCCACACGCCTGCCGTCGCCATCGCCGCGCAAGCGGTGGTGGCCGGAGCGCTCGCCCTGAGCGGACAATACGAGGCCCTCTTCACCAAGGTGATCTTTTCGGAATGGCTCTTCTATGCGCTGGTCACCGTGGGAGTCTTTGTTCTACGCCGCCGGCGTCCTGACCTGCCCCGGCCCTATCGCACTTGGGGATTTCCCCTCGTGCCAGGCGTTTTTGTTATTCTGGCGGGGCTGCTGCTCACGAATACCTTCTTCGAGCGGCGCTCCGATTCGCTCTGGGGGCTCGTCCTGATGGCGACTGGGGTCCCGGCTTATTACTTATGGAAGCTGTGGAGACGAAAAAAAGGCCCACAACCCGGCTGGTGAGGGCGACCGTGGTCGCGGCGGCTTCCCTTGCGCTGGCCAGCGTTCTCGCCGCCGGGCAAACCCCTGAACGCCGCGCCTCGGCGAAATCCCACCCGACGCTGATGGCGATGGGCAAGCGTGTCCTCGGCGCTCGGCCACTCGCCATGTATTACTACTACCCTGACGAACGCGGCATCGAGTCCCTCCGGGCCCGGGCGGGGGAAATGACGGCGCTCGGCCCGCAGACCTTCCGGGTCGAGGCCGACGGTGTCGTGCGCGGGGAAGTCCCCGCTCAAGTGATGGAGATTGCTCGAGGCTCCGGCCTGCCGCTCATGCCCCTGGTGGTCAACCCCGGCTTTGACCGGCGCACAGCCTCCGCGGTGCTACGTGATCCCCATGCCCAGGAGCGAGCCGCAACCTACCTGGCGTACCTAGCGAAACGGGACGACTATGTGGGTTGGCAGCTCGATCTGGAGAACATCGATCCCCGCGACAAAGCGCTTTACACGAGGTTCGCGCGCCGGGTTGCCGCCAAGCTGCACGCGGACGGACGATTGCTCAGCATCGCCGTCGTGCCACGTTTCTCTGACCGCTATCCCGACCCCAGGGCGCTCCATCGGGGCGCGACCGAGTTTCGCACCAGCGAATGGGGCGCTCCGTTCGACTTCCGGGCGCTCGGCCAGATCGCGGACTTCCTGGTGCTGATGACCTACGACCATCACAGCAACGCGACGCCCCCCGGACCGGTCGCCGGGCATGAGTGGATCTCGCAGGCCCTCAAGTACGCCGTCCGGCGTGTGCCGCCCTCGCGAATTGTCATGGGGCTGCCCTTCTACGGCCGGGAGTGGGTGCAGACAGCCGATGCGAGGCTCTCCCGCCCCCTTGCCTTCAACGATCTCCAGCTATTGTTGCAGCGGCCGGGCGTCGAGGTGCAGTGGGACACGCGCTGGCGCGCGCCGTGGTTCCAGTACCAAGAGGGCGCGGAAGTGCACACAATCTGGTTTGACGACCGCCGCAGCTTCAAAGAGAAGTTGGACTTGATCAGACAGTTCCGCCTCCGCGGTTTCGCCGCCTGGCGGCTGGGCACCGAGGACCCCGAGTTTTGGTCCGTCGCGGCGGAGATGTCCAAGAAACTCGTGCCCGTGGCCCGGCAGCCGGCTCGGGTGTCCCGCCGGAAGGCGTCGGCAGGGTCAGCATCCAGGTCAAGATAGAAATCGGCGGCCTGTCGCGCCCGCCGCCAACCGCGCTGCGTCGCCAAAAAAGTGACTCCGAGGAGACTCAAGTGCGTATTAGGTGGTTTGCCGTGATACTCGTCGTAGCGTCCGCACTCCCGGCTGGAGCCAGCTCGCCGCCTGGTTACACGTGGGCGGCAATCGCGCCCGCCGACCTCGACGCCAGGATCCAGCGGCAGGTGGAGGAAATGGCGGCGCGGGACCAAGCGCTGGTCCGCTGGTTCCACAGCACGCGCGAGGCTGCACGTTTTCAAGTTCCCCGCGGCGGCCTCACCCTGGAGTTGGAGGAACAAAAGGACCGCGACTCCTTTGAGGCCCTTCTGAGGCAACAGGCGGGCGAGCAAGCCCGCGGCCTCGAGCCTGCACTGGCGCGCGAGGGCTATCAACTAAGCGTGATCTACCCGCGCGGATTCGCGCTGGAGCGCATCAAGATCGCCGCGGCGACGGCCGCGGGATTCCATCACGCCTTACTGCGGATCCCCGATCTTCTGCGCCTGCCATCCTCCGAACTGGCCGCATCGCTCTTGCCTGCTCCCAAGTTCCTCGCCGTGGCAAGGACGGGCCGAAGTACGACGGCGCAGCTCGCCGACTTCCCGGCCTTGACGGAGCGAGGGATCGTTGAAGGCTTCTATGGGACGCCCTGGAGCCACCAGGACCGGATCGACATGCTGCGCTTCGCCGGCCGGCACGGGATGAACGTGTTCTACTACGCGCCCAAGGACGATCCTTACCACCGTAAGTTGTGGAAAGAGCCGTATCCGCCGACTGAGCTGAAACGCCTCGGGGAGCTCGTGGGGATGGCCCGCACGAACTTTGTGGACTTTTGTTTCGCTATCAGCCCGGGTCTTTCGATGGTCTATTCGAGCGACGCCGATTTTGCGCAGCTCACCAATAAGCTCGGGAGTGTTGGCAAGCTCGGCGTGTCGTGTTTCGCGTTGTTCCTGGACGATGTACCGCAAGAGCTCCAGGACGAGCGAGACCGCGCGCGCTTCAAAACCCTTGCTGAAGCGCACGCCACCTTGATCAACAAGCTCTACGACCATCTCAAGCTGCAATCAGCCGAGAACCGTCTCGTGGTCACGCCGACCGTGTACACCAACGAGTGGGGCAGCCGCGACTACATTCGGGAGCTGGGCGCGGCGGTGAATCCTGACGTCCCAATTGTCTGGACCGGCCCGCAAGTCGCCTCGCCGGAAATCACCGTGGCCCAGGCGCGGGAGTGGGGCGAGTACCTGCGCCGCAAGCCGCTCGTCTGGGACAACTTCCCCGTCAACGATGGCCGGGCGTGGCGCGTGCACCTCGGGCCAATACGGGGCAGGGACTCGCGGCTCTCCGAGGTGATCCGAGGGCTCCTCTCCAATCCCATGAACCAGCCACGCGCTTCGATGATCCCGCTGGCGACGGTTGCGGACTACCTCTGGAACCCCTCGGATTACAGCCCTGAGCGCGCCTGGCATGAGGCGATTCGAGACCAGTATGGCAATGATGGATTCCGCCTGCTCGCACCCTTCCTCGAGACCTACGGGGATTACTGGTGGGACGAGAATGTCTTCACACCGCTTTTTTCCGAAAGACGCTACGCGATTGACCTGCCGGCAATCGAGCAGCGACTCGCCAAACTTGAAGCCGCACTGCCACCTCTGCGCAATCGAGGCAGCTTCGAGAATTTGACTGCAGAGATCGCTCCTCTCCTCGCCCGCACGCGCGAGCGCCTGCCCAAAGTAGCTACCGATTCGGCGTTTCGGCGCTTAGCAGACGGCAAACTGCTGTGGCGGCCTGACTACGACACGATTACGGCGCCCCGCCTTGCCAGCCCGCCGACACTCGACGGGGATTTTGGCAAATGGCGGAGCGGCCCGGTGTACGCACTCGATCAGAGCGCGCAGATTCGCGTCGGCGAGAAGCTTTGGAGGGGCCCCGACCGCTTTTCTCTCCGCGTCGCACCGGCCTGGGACGACGCCTTTCTCTACCTGGGGGCCGAGGTCACCGACCCGGACCTCTATCAGCCTTTCGCGGGGCGCGGAATCGAGGCTGGGGATGTCTTCATCCTGGTGCTCGAAACAGCATTTCGGAAGAATTTTGCGAGTACCCGACCCACTGGCGACGAATATCGCCTGCTCTTCAGCCCTGGGGATTTTTCTGCCGTCGCGCCCAGCATTTTCTCGGACGAAGACTATCTCCCGCCTCGGCCGGCAGCCCACGACTACAACCGCGAGATCAAGACTGCCTGGAAGAAGACGCCGAGCGGCTTCTCCGGCGACATCGCCATTCCCGTCTCATATTTCGACGGCGGAAGATTTTCGGAAGGCTACGAAATCGGGGTTGCCTTCGGCGCTCAGAAAGTCCTGAAACCTGCGGGCTCGACCGCGGCGGAAACGGAATTGGTGCGGGTCGTATTCAGCTCAAAGAGCGACCCGCTCTTCCCGATACACGTGGATAATCCCGCCAGCTACCAGCGGTTGGTCCTGGTCAAAGCCCTCGAAGAGTGAATTCACTTCTTCTGCAGCGCGGGAATCAGATACTGAGTGAGGATGGTTTCGTAAGACTTGCGCGCATCGTCGGTAATCGGCGTGGTGGCCAGGGGACGATCCCCCTCGGCGCGGAGGTACACGTCGCCGGTCTTCCCCAAGGGGCCGGGGTCGGTCTTTACGAACTTCTCCTGGTCCGACTCGCCAAACTCGTAGAACTCCTTCGTCGTATACGCCTTCATCTGGTCGGGCTGGATCTTGCCCACGCTGCGGACATAGATGTTGAGCTTTCCAAACCCCCGGTCCTTGTCGTAATCCACGCGCAGGATGTGCTGGAGCTCTTCCTGAGGGCTGCTCGGGTCCCTATAAACATCCGTGATCAAGTAGAAGTTGCCCAGTTTGCCGCCATAGTTGCCATCGAGGAGTTGATAAAGACGGAACGTGAGGTCGTTGGGGTCCGCCGCCGCGCTCTTGTCTTTCGCCGAGACGGCGGGCGCGAAGGCGCCTTGCTGGCCAGCGAGAAGAAGAAATGCCAGAAGGATCTTAAGTCCCGAGATGCGCTGCTTCATGTTCCCTCCTCGCGAGCCGCCGATGCTACATCGGCCGAGGGTATCCGTAAAGGGTCTTCTCTAGTGAGACTGCTGCGGCCATACTACTCCTTCCAATAGGCGGAGACAAGGGCGCTGGCCGGGCCGCTCTTCCACCCACCGGTCCGGGGGGAGGCTAAGGCTATCCCGCGAAATCGCCCCAACAAACCGACGGCCCGCTCTGGCTGAACTCTACCGATAGAGCAGGTACTTCGTCCGGATTCGGCGGAACTCATCGAGGTCCTCGAAGCCGTGAAGAACGATGGTGCGCGGATCGCGGCCCTGCTTAATTCCCTCGACCACCCGGCGCGAGCCGATCAACGGCAGGGTCTTCTCGATCTCGAAATCGTGCGGATAGAACTTATAGAGGGCCGCAACGATTTCGAGCCCGAGAGCGGGCGAATCCAGAGCCAGGCGGTTCAGCACGATGAGGCTAACGCCTCGGCACTTGACGCCGGCAAACGGACCACTCCGGGGCGAAAACTCGATAGGCAGGAAACGGACCCCCTGGATTTGCCGCTTGTTGAGGTAGGCTGCGAGCTCACGCCCATCGATCCACGGTGCGCCGACAAGCTCAAACGGCGTGTCGGTCCCCCGCCCTACGCTGACGTTGGCGCCCTCGGCCATCGCCACACCCGGATAGAGGATTGCCTCTGTCAGGTTGCGCAGGTTGGGGGAAGGGTCCACCCAAGTGAGGCCGGTCTCGTCAAACCAATCGGCACGCTCCCAGCCGCGCATCTTGATGACTACCAGCTTGACGCCCATCTTGTTTTCCGCGTTGAACATCTCCGCCAACTCGCCGACAGTCATGCCGTGACGGATCGGCATGGGAAAGTAGCCCACGAACGAGGTTAAGTCGCGGTCGAGCATCGGCCCTTCGACCGAGAGCCCATTGATCGGATTGGGCCGGTCGAGGACAAAAACCCTGAGGCCTTTCTTGGCCGCGGCTTCCATCGCGTACGCGAGCGTCGTGGTGTAGGTGTAGAACCGCACGCCTACGTCTTGAATGTCAACAACCAGCGCATCCAGCCCCTCGAGCATCGTGTCCGTAGGGCGAGGGGTCTCGCCATAAAGGCTATAGACCGGCAGCCCAGTTGCCGGATCGCGAGTCGACCCTACGGCGCCTTCCGCTCTGGTGCCGTCAAAGCCGTGTTCGGGCCCGAAGATCGCTTTCAGCTTTACGCCCGGAGCGCGGAAGAGCAGATCGACAGTCCGGCGTCCTTGCCGGTCGCGGCCCGTTGGATTCGTAATCAGCCCGACGCGCAGTCCAACGAGCGGCGCAAAGCCTTCGGCTTCGAGTACATCGATTCCCGTCTCCACCTGGCCGTTGCGCGCTCCGCGCGTCCGGTAGCTGTTGGCGATTTCGGCAAATCCGGTCAGAGGGCTCGGGCGGGCAAGAATCTCCCGCCCCTGGACCGCGTCCAGCGCCGCCGCCACAACGTTCGCAACGCGCGCCCGCAAGCTGACGACGTCGCCCTTGCCGTCCGGATGGACCCGATTCGAAAGAAAGATGACGTAGGTCTGGGAGACGGGATCAATCCAAATCGAAGTCCCGGTGAACCCCGTGTGACCGTAGGACCCGATGGGAAAGAGATCACCGCGGTTCGAGGAGAATGACGAGTCGATGTCCCAGCCAAGGCCTCGCAAGGCGAGCTGGTTCCATGGATTCTGCGCAGTTGTCATCTTCTCGATCGCAAGCGGGCTAAGGATACGCACGCCGTGAGAACTGCCACCGTCCAGGAGCATCTGCGCAAAGACCGCCAAGTCGGCGGCGGTGGAAAAGAGGCCCGCGTTGCCGGACACCCCGCCCATGTTGTAGGCCGTAGGGTCGTGCACTTCGCCCCAGAGCATCTTGCCGGAGGTGCCATACTGGTATTCGGTTGGGGCGATTCGCGGGCGCAGGGCGCGCGGAGGTTTGAACCGCGTGTCTTTCATCCCCAGAGGTTTGAAGATGTGTTCCGAGCAGTAAACATCAAGCGGCTGGCCGGAAACGCGCCGTACCAGCTCTCCGAGTGTCTCGAAATTGACGTCACTGTAGATGAAGCGCGTGCCCGGGGGATCCACGGGCGCGGCAGCAACAATCATCTTCATGGCCGTTTCGTATCCTGACCATTCCGGCTTCAGCTCGAGGTCGGGTGGAAGTCCGGAATAATGCGTCAGCAGCTCGCGCACGGTGATCTCTTGCTTGCCGTTGGCTTCGAATTCCGGCCAGTACTTGCCCACCAGATCTTCCAGCCGGATCTTCCCCTGCTCGACAAGCTGCATCACGGCTGTGGTTGTAGCCACCACCTTGGTCAGAGAGGCGATGTCAAAAATCGTGTCTTCGGTCATCGGCAACTTCTTGGGGACGAGGGAACGATTCCCCAAAGCCCGCCGGTAAACGATCTTCCCCTGGTGACCCACGAAGACGACCGCTCCCGGGCACTCGCGCTTCTGAATCGCCTACCGGAGGGCGCCGTCGATGCTCGCAAGGCGGCTTTCGCTGATGCTCTCAGGAGCCGGGAGGCCCGGCGCAGACGTCGCTATCGTCGCGAGCGCCAGTGCCACAATAGCTGCAAGCCTGAGATGACCCATTGCCTTCCCTTCTGACTTTGGGCTTTCGATGAATCAGGCACCTGCTATATACTCGCGCGGCTCTCCTGTCAATGAGAGCCTTTTACCCGTAGAGCCCGATGGAGTCCATCGGGGCATTTGGGAAGAATGCCGGGCTCCCCGCCTTTCGGCGGGGCCAAGTTCCGCCCGGCGCTACGTTCCAAAACCCTAAGCGTTCATGAAAATCACCCTGCTCGACTGGGTTGTTGTTGCTTCCTATTTCCTGATCAATCTGCTCATTGGGCTCTACTACCGGCGCAAAGCCAGCGCCAGCACGGGTGAATTCTTCGTTTCCGGGCGTGGGGTCACTTGGTGGCTGGCCGGAACGTCCATGGTGGCCACGACGTTCGCTGCCGACACACCGCTTGCGGTTACTGGATTTGTGGCTCGTCAGGGAATCGCCGGCAATTGGATCTGGTGGAGTTTTCTCCTCAGCGGCATGATGACCGTGTTCTTCTTCGCGCGCCTCTGGAGGCGGGCCGAAGTCATCACCGACGCCGAATTTGTCGAACTCCGCTACGCCGGCAAGCCCGCCGCGTTCTTGCGGGGCTTCCGCTCGCTCTACTTCGGCATCCTCATGAATTGCCTCATCGTCGGCTGGGTCAACCTGGCCATGGAAAAGATTCTCATGACCGCCCTGGGCATCCCGAAAACGTATGCGGTCGCTGTCTGTCTTGCCCTGATGGCCATCACGGGCTTCTACACCACGATCTCAGGCCTGTGGGGCGTGCTTTGGACTGATGTCGTTCAATTCGTGCTCAAAATGGGGATGGTCATCATTCTCGCTTACTATGGCGTGCGCGCCGTGGGCGGCATGGGCGCGCTGAAGCTCAAACTCGCGCAGGTGGGTTTCGAGCGCGGCGCGACCGTGGGCGGGTCCGGATCCATTCTCTCCTTTGTCCCCGACCTCAGTTCACCCTGGATGCCGCTGCTGACCTTTTGCGTCTATATCGGCGTGAGTTGGTGGGCCAACTGGTATCCCGGGGCGGAGCCGGGCGGTGGCGGCTACGTGGCCCAGCGCATCTTCTGCGCCAAGGATGAGAAGCATTCGCTCTGGGCGACGCTCTGGTTCAACATCGCGCACTATGCGCTGCGCCCCTGGCCGTGGATCGTGACCGCGCTCGTTTCCGTGGTTCTTTACCCCCATTTACCCGACCCCGAGGTGGGCTATATCAAGGTCTGGGTCGACCATCTTCCCGGAGCTTTCCGCGGATTCATGCTGGCGGCGTTTGCGGCGGCGTATATGTCAACGATCGCCACGCAGTTAAACTGGGGCTCCTCCTATGTGATCAACGACTTTTACCGGCGCTTTCTGGTGCGCGGTGGGGACGAAAAGCATTACGTCTTCATGGCGAAACTCGCCACCGCTTTCCTCGCCCTGCTCGGTGCGGCCGTGTCACTGGTAATGGGATCGGTCGGCGGAGCCTGGCAACTGCTCCTGGGTATCGGCGCGGGCACAGGCGCCGTCTATCTGCTGCGCTGGTACTGGTGGAGGATCAACGCGTGGTCCGAAGTCTCCGCGATGACGACGGCGGGGATCATGACCATCCTCTTGCGCACGACGATTCACCTCTCCGGTTCTGACTCACTGGTCTTTGGGAAATCAATCTTGCTTACGGTGGCCGTGACCTCGCTAGTCTGGCTCACGGTGACCTTCCTGACGCCCGCCGAACCTGATACGAAGCTCCTGGACTTCTATCGCCGCGTGCGTCCCGGAGTTATGGGCTGGAAGCATATCGCCGCGCAGGCGCCGGAAATTCCGGCCACCCACGGCGGTTGGTATAATCTGATGGATTGGCTTCTCGGCTGCCTGATGGTTTATATGGCGCTGTTCGGCATCGGGAAGATTGTGCTCGGCTCCCTGGGAGTTGGCCTTCTGTTTCTTTTCATTTCTGCCCTCTCGGCCTATGCGATCTACTGGGATTTTTCGCGGCGCGGTTGGGAGAGCCTCTCGGGCACGGAGCGCCGCCCGCCGCGCTGGAGCTCATCAGGGGCGGAGTGAACTCGACTGGCAACGATCCGCCGTTTAGTACCCTGCGTGGTCTCGGCGGCACCCGTTGCGATGATACTCATGAAGCGACGCTCGTCTGCGGCAATCACGGAAGGTGAGAATCCGGCTTCGTTCCGGCTGGACACGAAGTCGACAGAAGCAATCCTGCGTATAATCAACCGCGAGGATGGCAAGGTTCCGGCCGCCATTGCCAAGGTCATACCGCAGATTGCCCAGGCCGTGGAGGTGATCGCCAAGGCTCTCGCGCAGGGAGGACGGCTGATCTACCTGGGTGCGGGGACGAGCGGCCGCCTGGGCGTTCTCGATGCGGTGGAGTGTCCTCCCACTTTTGGCACGGATCGTGTGGTCGCGGTGATGGCCGGGGCGCCGAAAGCGTTGCGCCGGGCGACGGAAGTCACCGAGGACAATCCCCGGCAGGCGGCACGCGACCTGCGCCGCGTCAGGCTGGATTCGCGCGACGTCCTCGTGGGAATTTCCGCCAGCGGCCGCACCCCTTACACCTTGGGAGGCGTGCGCTTCGCGAACCGCCTTGGAGCGGTGACGATCGGACTGACTTCAAACCCGGGCTCTCCGCTGACGAAGCGGACGCGGATTTCCATTGTGCCCGTCGTCGGTCCCGAGGTGATTGCAGGCTCCACGCGCATGAAGGCAGGCACGGCGCAAAAGCTCGTTCTCAATATGCTCTCGACGGCCAGCATGGTCCGCGCGGGTCTGGTGCTCTCCAACTGGATGGTAAGTGTCCAGTTGACGAGCCGAAAACTCCGGGAACGAGCCAGGAGTATTCTGGTCCGGGCGACGGGCGCAAAGGCAACGGCCGCCGCGAGAGCACTCGAGGAATCGGGTGGCCGCTTGCCCGTCGCGGTCCTGATGCTCGCGAAGGGCATGGGGGTATTCGAGGCTTCGCAGATGCTCCACAAGGCCTCCAACCCGGCCAAGGTATTGCGCGCTGCCTTGACCGGCAGGAGTGAGCGCGTTTCAAAAAACAAATGACTCGATGACGAAATGGACAAATTCCTAATTGAAGGCGGACGCCCCTTGGAAGGGCGAGTCTCGGCAAGCGGCGCAAAGAATGCCGCGCTGCCGGCCATGGCCGCTTCCCTGCTCACCGGACAGCCCGTCGTCCTCCGCAACATCCCCCGCGTGCGAGACATCGGCACGATGCGCAGCCTGCTCGACGAGTTGGGGGTCGATTCGTCGGTCAAGCATGAAGAGCATGGCAACCGCCTGGAAATCCAGGCGCGCCAGTTGCTGAATCCTGTCGCCCCCTACGAGCTTGTGAAGCAGATGCGCGCTTCGGTACTGGTCCTGGGGCCGCTCGTGGCGCGTTTCGGGCATGCGCGGGTTTCTCTTCCCGGCGGCTGCGCGATTGGCGCGCGCCCCATCAATCTGCACCTCAGGGGGCTTGAGGCGCTCGGCGCGTCGGTGCGCATGGATCACGGATATATCGAGATGCGTACGGAGGGCTTGCGCGGTGCCACCTTCCATTTCGACACGATTACCGTGACCGGCACCGAAAACCTGATGATGGCGGCGACCTTGGCCGAGGGTTTAACCACCCTGGACAATGCCGCGCGTGAACCCGAAGTCGAAGACTTGGCCCACCTGCTCAACGAAATGGGCGCTTCCATCGAGGGCGCCGGCACGGACACCATCCGCATCCGGGGGGTCTCAAGCTTGCACGGCGCGGACCATCCGGTCATTCCTGATCGCATTGAGGTGGGAACGTTCCTGGTCTCTGCCGGCATCACCGGGGGCCACGTCTGTGTTGACCGAGCGGAAGTCGGGCATCTTGCGGCGGTGATCACTAAGCTGCGCGAAGCCGGAGTAGGTGTGCGCGCCAACGGCCCTCACGAACTGGAAGTGGAAAAGGACGGGGCGCTCCGTGCCGTCGACCTCGACACGCAGGAATACCCCGGTTTTCCCACCGATATGCAAGCCCAATGGATGGCCTTGATGACCCAGGCGGAAGGCGCTTCAGTGATCTCGGAGAATATTTTCGAGAACCGCTTCTTGCACGCCCTGGAAATGATGCGCATGGGGGCGGATATCACCGTCGAGGGACGACACGCGATTGTGCGCGGGAAGACGCCGCTGAGCGGCGCCAAGGTCCAGGCCTCCGACCTCCGCGCCAGCGCCTCGCTGGTCCTGGCCGGGCTTGCCGCCCAAGGAGAGACCCTCGTCGACCGCGTCTACCATATTGACCGAGGCTACGAACGGATCGAGGAGAAGCTAAACCGAGTCGGCGCAAGGATTCGCCGCTTTTCGGAGTGAGCGTGATGCCGTGGAAAGTCAGTGGATGGCATACAGGATGCTGCCCAACACTACGGCAAAAACACCCAGAGAGACGAGAAGATACTTGAAGTCTCGTTCGAGGCCAAAGCTGACGCCCGCTACCACCACCCGGAACACCGGCGTCAGCAAAAGGAGCAGGATGCCCAGTTCCGTAATCCCGGCAGGATCAAGCTGAGGCACACTCCTCAGCAATTCCCGAGCCGCCAGGCTCCCTGATCGGGGCAGGACCTCTCCTTTCCAGAGGGCTAGCCCCAAGCCCACCGCCATCACCGCCGCAGAGAGCAAGGAGCCGTAGCGCAGGACCGCCGAGATCGCGTCTTGCGCCTTTTCATCGGAAAGCTGGGCCATGCATTCCTCTCGAGCGTCCAGCCGGGTGCGTACCTTGCCGCCGCGCGGGCCGGCCTATTGGGCAAAGCCTCCGCGAAGCGCCCGCCACACCATCAGCACCGCAAAATAGTATGCGATGGCCGAAAACAGCGTTACCAGCCAACGGCTCGAAGCGCGCCGCATCAAGTGCGATCCTAGCCAAGCTCCCGCAAACACGCCGACCGCCGTCGGAGCCGTAATCAACGGCCGGACATCGCCCCGCGAATAATAGATGAACGCGCTCGCCGTCGCGGTCACGCCAATCATGAAATTGGAAGTGGCCGTCGCCACTTTGAAGGGAACGCCCATCACCAGATACATCAAGGGCACTTTGATGACGCCTCCCCCAACCCCCAACATGCCCGAGATTATCCCGGCGCCGCCCGAACCGGTGAGACCGAGAGGGAAATGCTTGATCCGGTATACCTGCTGGGGCGCGGGGTCCGACGCTTGGCCCTGGAGGGCTCGGCGAATCATCGTCGAGCCGGCGTACACGAGCAAGATCGCAAATAGGATGGCAAGCGCTTCGCGGCTCAGCAGTCCGGCCATAAACGATCCGGTGATGGCGCCCAGGGTTGTTGCCAGCCCCAGCGTCATGCCGAGCCGGATGTCCGCGAGCCGATGCTCGACGTAGGTCGCGGCCGCCCCTGTGGAAGTGGCGATCACACAGCAGAGGCTGGTGGCAATAGCCTGATGAATGGGAATCCCGAAGAGGAGTGTCAGGACCGGTGTAATAACCAGGCCACCGCCGATCCCGGTCAAGGCGCCTGCCCCGCCTGCGGCGACGCCGAGCACTATCAACCCCACAAGATGCAGCCACGTCAGAGTCATCTCGCGTCAATGTTACACGGGATTGAAAGGCGCCTATTCTACACCGGACTCCCTCACTCAAGCCTCAAAAGCAAAACGGGCGGCGTCCCGATGCAGTTCATCGGGACTGCCGCCCGTTGCCGTTCCATTCCCCGGGGCCTTTACTGCTGGCAAGACGGGAAGATCGGACTGAGCTCCGACGTGCAGAGCGTCGTCAGGATCTCGCTGGCCGTGTCGCTGGCCGCCGTCGCCGCTGCCGTCGCCGTGTTCGCCGCCGTCACCGCCTTCGTCCCCGTGTCGCTGGCCGCCGCCGCCGCGTCCCGCGCATCGCCCGCCCGCGAGATCGCTACCCCCGACAGCACCGCCGACGCTCCGCCCGCCGCAATCGAGCCCACCTGCAACGCCGCCCCGGCGCTCATCCCCGCCGCCCCGGAACCGGCGCCCGCCGCTCCGCCCTGCGGGGCCCGCGCCACCTTCCCATCCAGCGTGAGCGTCTTCCCTTTCGCCACTTCCACCGCCGGGCCGTTCCCTTCCACCCGCAGGCGGCCTTCCTTCGCCGTCACCACCACCGCCCCGTTCACCATCGCTACTTCACCCAGCGTCTTGAAACCCGTCGCCGGCACCACCGAGACCGTCCCCACCTTCACCCGCAGGCCCACACCCGCCCCTGCTTGGTACAGCGAGACGTTCCCTTGCCCCAGCAGCACCGTCACTTCTCCGCTCTCCCGCAGGAACGACGCCACCGTCTCCCGGCCAAACACTAGCCGACTCCCGTTGCCTAGGGCGATTACCGCCGCCCCGTCCTTCACCTGCAAACTGTCCCCGCTGAACACCGTCGCGTTGGCCACCAGCGCTTGCCCGCCCAGCGTCGCGTTCAGGCTCCCCGCCACCGAGCCCACCACCGCCGAGCCCCCCAACATCGGTAAGGCCGCGAGCACCAGCACCCCCACCAGCAGCAGAGCGCTCCCCACCTTCCCTTTCGCGCTGATCATGACTGCTTCTCCTCTCCGATTTTGGCCGGGCCCTTCGCCGGCCGTTGCGCAAGAAGACACACGCGCTTCCGAATCGTCGGATTCTATACCCGGCACGTCCCGAGCTGTCAAGACTTTTCACGGCGCGAACGCAAGAATCGGAATTTTCTTGAAAAGAATCGTAAGAAACCTCTTGGCCTTGGCCGCAATCGTATTCCTGCTGAGCTTCGTGAAGTCAAGCCGGCCGCGCCCAGAAGTCGCGAGAGAGAGCAAGCGCCGGGTCGGCCACTGGTCCATTAGCGCTGTGGGCCGGTAGCCTACGATCAGACGGCGCACGTCTCTTTCAAGATCTGGATTAACGCCCGCGCGGCCGGGGTCAGGTACTTTTCTCGCGCACGCACGAACCCGATGGTCCGTGTCGGCCGCGGAGGCCGCAGCTCGACTAGCTTCACTCCCCGGCGGCGGAAGTGGGCACAGGCCATCTCCGGCAGCAGGGTGATCCCGGCTCCCGCGGCCACCATCGCCACCAGCGTATCGAACTGCCCGCCCTCGAAAGCCACAGGGGGGCTGAGGTGAGACTGCCGGCAAATTTCCAGGACGTCGTCGCGAAAGCAGTGCCCGTCCTTGAGAAGCAGGAACGGTTCCCGGGCAACATCCGAAAGCCCGACGCGCCGGCGCGCGCGCGTCCCTAATGGATGACTGTTCGGTACTGCCAGGACCATTGCCTCCGTGTAAAGAGGTGTGGCCTCAAATTCGTTCCCTCGCACCGGAAGGCTCAATAGCGCCAGGTCAAGTTCCCCATCGGCCAGTTGGGCGAGCAGGGCGCTCGTCAAGTCTTCGCGAACCGTTACGGCAATCTGCGGATGAGAGCGGCGAAAAGCCGGCAGGAAGCGAGGCAGCAGATAGGGCGCGACCGTGGGGATCGCTCCGAGAGCGACCGAGCCGCGCCGCAGGCCCAGCATTTCCGTGGCCTCCTGGCGGGCTCCCTCCACTTCTTCCAGAGCCCGGCGGGCGCGCTTCAGAAAGCTCGCCCCGAGCGGTGTCAGAGCGATCTTCCGGCCCAAGCGGTCGAAGAGCCGCGCCCCGAACTCGTCCTCCAGCTTGCGGATCTGCTGGCTGAGCGAAGGCTGCGCGACGTGCTCGTGCTCAGCCGCGCGCGTGAACGACCGATAGCGTGCCACGGCGAGGAAGTACCGAAGCTGATGAAATTCCATATCGAATACCTATCAAAGACATAGGAATAATATATTTGACCTATGGAACGCCGCAAGCGAAAATTCTCCCGTCTCGCCTACAGGGCTTATGGGCATGGGGACTGGTTCCCGAGAATTCATCCGTCCGACAATGAGAGGAGGACAAGAATATGGCTCGAGTTGCCCGCGAAGTGGTGCAAAAGGCCGGGGTTGACCTGGACAAGCTGCTCGATATGCTCGTCCGCAACGCCTCTGCTGAGCTCACCACCTACTATTACTACACCATCCTGCGCGTGAACCTGATTGGGCTGGAGGGCGAAGGCTTGAAGGAGATCACGGAAGACGCCCGCATCGAAGATCGAAATCATTTCGAAGCGCTGGTGCCGCGCATTTACGAGCTAGGCGGGAAACTGCCACGCAACATGAACGAATTCCACGATATCTCCGCCTGTCCGCCCGCCTATCTGCCGGACAAGCCGACGGACATCAAAGCCATGCTCGACGTGCTGGTGAAAGCCGAGCGGTGCGCGATCGGCGGCTACACGGCCATCTGTAACATGACCGCGGGGAAGGACCATCGCACCTACGACCTATCCCTCGCCATCCTGCACGAGGAGATTGAGCACGAGGCTTGGTTCTCGGAATTTCTAGGAGAAGGGCCTTCCGGGCACTTTCGCCGCCAAGGAACCGGCTTTGAGCGGAATTCCCCTTACGTTCGGAAGTTCCTGCACGACTGAGAGAGGGGCTGGGCAGAGGCAGGAATTGATAGCTCCGCGCCAGCAAGGTCAGACGGGCGCAGCTCGGGCGCTCGCGAGGAGTCTCTGGATCGCCGCCGCGACGCCATCCTTGGCGTCATAGACAGCCGAGCCGGCCACGAGGACATCCGCGCCCGCCTCCACAACCCTCGGCGCCGTATCTTCGTCGATGCCGCCATCCACCTCCACTTCGCACGAGAGGTGGTGTTGACGGATGGTTTCGCGCACCCGGCGGATCTTGGGCAGGGTTTCCGCGATGAATTCCTGACCGCCGAAACCCGGATTCACGGTCATCACCAGGACCAACTGGACGTTCGCCAGCACTTCGGAGATCAGAATCGGCGGCGTTGCGGGATTGATCGCTATGCCCGCTTTTTTGCCCAGGGCGTGGATGTGCTCGATCGCCCGATGCACGTGCGGCGTGGCCTCCTGGTGGATAATGATCGTGTCCGCGCCGGCGCGCGCGAAACTGTCGATAAAATCTTCGGGGCGGTCCACCATCAGGTGCGCTTCCAGCGTCAGCCGGGTCAGCGGACGAAGAGATGAAACCGCGATGGGACCAAAGGTGATGTTGGGTACAAACCGCCCGTCCATGACGTCAATCTGGACTCGGTCGACCCCTGCCGCTTCGACCGCCTGAACCTGTTCGCCCAACCGCAGGAAGTCGGCGGAAAGGATAGAAGGAGCAATGCGGATCATCCGGAACTCCCCGCGCGCAATTTCAGCCGTGCGGCGGCTGCCGTATCCAGAAACCACTCGAGCCGGCCGTCCACCGGCCGAATGCCCTGCGCCGGCAATCGCTCCGGCTCCTGCGGCCCTTCGAGAACCCTCCGCAGAGTCTCTGCCTTTTCCTCGCCGGCGACAAGGAAAATGATTTCCCGGGCCGCATTCAGGACAGGATAGGTCAACGTTATCCGGTTCGCGCGCAGCTTCTCGACGAAGTTGGCCGAGACCCACTTCGCTCGCTCCGCAAGCGCCGACGAGCCTGGAAACAACGACGCGGTATGCCCGTCCGGACCCATTCCCAGGAACACCAGATCCAGACGGGGAAGCTCCCCCCTGGGCGGCCGGAGAACTCTCCCCAGCTCTCGAGTGTAAAGCTCCGCGGCATTTTCCGGATCCGGCAACTCCGCCTGAATCCGATGAACGTTGGCGGAGGGAATCCCCACTCGATCCAGCAGCGACTCGCGGATCATGCGGTAATTGCTTTCGGCATGATCCGGCGGGACACACCGCTCGTCAACTTGGAACAGGTGCACGCGGTCCCAGGCCATGCGCGGGGAGAATCTCGGCTCTCCCAAGAGCTCATAGAGACGGCGCGGGGTTGAGCCGCCGGAAAGCGCCGCCGCGAAGACGCTCCCCTTCTCTGCGCGTTCAGGGCATCGTTCCACGAAGCGCGCCGCCGCCGCGTGGCTGAGTTCCTCGAGGTTGGCAAAGGTGTGGACGCTGACTTCCATCATATCAGTCATTGCAGCCCAGGTAGCGGGGGCCAGGAGTTGCTCTTTCAACTCCACTCAATGCCGGCTGCCGTCTCCAGCGCCTCTTCAAAGACCACGTCTCGTCCCGCCGATTTGATCCCCTCGTTCACGAGCTCGACCTCGCCATAGACCTCCAGACGGGCCGTGCCTTCGATCGGCGGACGGCCCGGCAACTCCCGCCGCACGACGGCGTATTTTCCGTCTCCCCCCCGCCGGAGAGAAAACGTCGCGGGCGAGGCTCCATCGGCCTTCATCTCAATCGAGAAGCAGACGCCCGTTCCGCCGCCTTCGAATCTCTTGGGGGTGAGCCGCACCTCCACCTTGCCGCGAGGCGATCTGAACAAGATCGAGCCATCTTTCCCCGTCCGACCTCCGTCGTCAGCCGCGGGTTCCCAATGCAGCCGGCTGGCCAACCAACCGACAAGAAGCATTGCCTGGGCGCTCTGGGCACTCCAGCGCGGCGACGCTTCCTCGTACTCGACCCGCACCTCGCTCAATTGGTCCAAATACCCGGCTGTCTCGGCAGGATCGAAGCACTGCGCGACGAGCCCCCGCCAGGGAGTCATGCGGGTCCAGTTCAAATCCGAGACCGCCACGACGTCCGAGAGGCGCTTGACTTCCCCCGCCAGTCGCCCCAGGTCTCGGGGCGGATCAGCGAACCGGGCCGAATCCACGAGCAAATAATCAGTAATGCGAAGGATGTCTCGGAAATAACCGGGCGGCGCAAAGCGTCCGGCACGCCACCACAAGACAACGGGCAAGCCGGGAACGGCCAGGGGGACAACGACGTTGTCAAGGTCGCGCCCAGAATCGCCGCGCGCCAGAAGCTCGATCAGCTCACAGCAAACCTGCTGCTCGCCGGCCCTCGGCAAATAACACTGGGCAGAAATCCGGGCAGAAAGCGAGGCCGCTGGCGCATCGGGCTGAACCACCATCACCAGGACACGACACGGGTTCTGCAGCATGACCCCCGCGATGAGATTCATGACCTCCCGGCCAGCCTCTTCGCTTTCGACGTACACGAGCAAGGTGAGCGCGCAGGCCCGCGTGACCCCTTTCTGGCGAGCGTCGGTGCCCGCCATCGCCTTCCAGAGCGCCGCGAGATCCCGTTCGATCGCCGCTACATTTGCAGGGCGCGGCTCCCCCAGTTGCGGGATTTGATTTGTTTCAGCCAATCCCCAGTTCCTTCCGGCTCAGCCAACCCTTCGCGGCTAGCTGCCTTCCGCTTTCTGCGTTCTGCCCGCTGCCCGTCAGAGCCGCAGCCAGCGCCGCCCGTCTGCTTGGATGAAACGATCCGCCTCGGCCGGCCCCCAACTCCCTGCCTCGTAGAAGGCCAATCCACTCGCGCCGTCCTGCCTCCAGCGGGCGAGAATCGGGTCCATGAGTTCCCAGGCAAGCTCCACGGCGTCTTCGCGGTTAAAGAGGGTCGCATCGCCCAGCATGCAGTCCAGCAGTAACGTCTCATAGGCCGTGGGAGGAGACGCGCCGAACGACTCCCCATAGCGAAAGTCCATCAGCACCGGCCGGATCCGCATGGTGGGGCCCGGGAGCTTGGCGCTGAACCTCAGCGAGATCCCCTCGTTGGGCTGGATCTGAATCGAGAGGACATTCGGATCAATGTGCCCGTTCTGCGCGTTGCGGAAAAGCAGGTGCGGCACGTGCCGGAACTGGATCGAGATCTCCGAAGCGCGCTTGGCCAATCGCTTCCCGGACCGCAAGTAGAATGGAACATCGGCCCAGCGCCAGTTGTCGATGTAGAGCTTCAGCGCCGCATAGGTTTCCGTCGCGGAATCCGGAGCGACCTTGGGCTCCGAGCGGTAAGCGGGAACCCTCTCGCCGCGGGCAAACCCCTCAGCGTACTGCGCCCGAACTACGAATTCGTGGACCCGCTCCACAGGAATCGGCCGAACCGCCCGCAGGACCTTCGCCTTCTCGTCGCGCACGGCGGAGGCTTCGAAAGTGGCGGGCGGCTCCATCGCCACAAGACTCAGCAATTGCAGCACGTGGTTCTGGATCATGTCGCGGAGTAATCCCGCTTCCTCGTAATAAGACCCGCGGTTCTCGATCCCCAAGTCTTCCGCTACGCTGATTTGAACCTGATCGATGTAGCGGCGATTCCAGATGGGCTCAAAAATGCCGTTGGCGAAACGCAGCACCTGAAGGTTCTGGACCGTCTCTTTGCCCAGCCAGGCCGATAATGGACAGATCGACATCGTTCCGATACTTTCGTTTTGGAATGCGCTTGTTTTTCATTCCGGGCTCCTCGTGAGAGAATCTACT
>JAIQGH010000004.1 GCA_020072655.1 Terriglobia bacterium
GGTGTATTCCCTTCCGGAGAGGTATGTTTGTCCTGATATGATGGTTTTAACAGGTGTTGTATCAAGGACGGGAGGTGTATTTTGATTTTCTATTAGTTTAAAGACCTTTACGTCGACCTGCGCATACTTGTCAATCTCGTACGAAGCATTAATGAAGTCAAATACGTTGTCGGCATTTGGTGAGAAAAGTACTTTGTCTTGCGTCAGAACAGGTATATCAACCGCTTTGTCAAAAGAAAGTGGAGCGCTTGTGACACAGCTGACATTGCCTGCCATATCCGTGGCTTTCAGTTTAAAAACATAATTCTGATCTCCTCGCTTCTCGGTAATATTCCACTTCCCGATAGTCCCCTGGAGGGTACCTTCCCCGGCAAGCTGTTTGTGGTCGAGGGGATTGATGGCTCCGGCAAGTCAACGCAGTTGATGCTTCTTCACCAGTGGTTGCAGGCCGAGGGGTACGGGACCGTCTTCAGCGAGTGGAATTCCTCGCCGCTGGTCAAAGAGACGACGCGGCGCGGCAAGAAGAAGCAGATGCTCACCCCGGCGACGTTTTCCTTGATCCACGCCACGGATTTCGCCGACCGCATGGAGCACAACATTATCCCGCTGCTCAAGGCGGGGGCCGTGGTGCTCTGCGACCGGTACATTTATACGGCCTTTGGCCGCGACGTGGTGCGGGGGATGGACCCGAAATGGGTGAGGGACCTTTACAGCTTTGCCGCCAAGCCGACGGGCGCTTTCTACTTCCGCGTGCCCCTGGATGTGGCCATGAAGCGCATCCTGGACGGGCGGACCGGAGTCAAGTTTTACGAAGCCGGAATGGATTTGGGGCTCAGCGAGGACTCGGAGGAGAGCTTCCGCATCTTTCAAGGCCGCATCCTGGAAGAGTACGAGAAGATGGTGCCGGAATTCGACCTTACCGTGATCGATGCCACGCTGCCCATTGAGGAACAGCAGGTGCAGATGCGCCAAATCGTCAAGGCCAGGCTGGCGCAAGCGAAACGCTTGAGGGTGGCGCCGTGAGAGAAACCTACGGAGCGGTCTTGCCGGGGATGAATCTGGCGGACCTGACCGGCAAGCTCATCGTCATCGAAGGCACGGACGGCGTGGGCCGGACGACGCAGATCAACCTCCTCAAGCCCTGGCTCGAGCAGCAGGGCCGGGCGGTGCTGGAGACGGGGATGAGCCGGTCGTCGCTGGCCGGCAGGGGAATCAAACAGGCCAAGGAAGGGCACACCCTGGGGCGAATTACCCTGAGCCTGTTTTACGCTACCGATTTCGCCGATCGCTTGGAGAACGAAATCGTTCCGGCACTGCGCGCGGGCTTCGTGGTTCTGACCGACCGCTACATCTACTCCTTGATGGCGCGCGCCGTTATACGTGGCATCGACCTGGATTGGATCCGCGGCGCCTACGCCGTCGCGCTCAAGCCGGACGCCGTCTTCTACCTGCGCATTGGCGTGGACGAACTGATTCCCCGCGTGGTCTTTGGGCGAGGATTCGATTACTGGGAATCCGGCATGGACGTCCACCCCAGCGAGGACATGTACGAGAGCTTCCGCAAGTATCAGACCTCGCTCCTGCAGCAATTTGACGTGCTGGCCGAGGAGTACGGGTTCGAGGTCGTCGATGCCTCCGCCGACGTCCGCACGGTCTTCGAGCGCCTCCGCGACGGTGTCGCGCGCGTTCTGAGCGGTGAGCCGCGCGAACCGCTTTTCGCCCTGGCGCGCCCCAAAGAGCCGCCCCCCGAACCTGCCACGCCAAAAGCCGTTGAGCCAGCCCCTCCCGAAAAAGCTGCCGCCAGCGGCGAGTAGCGCCCCGATTCATCGGGGCCAGCACGCGGCCGGGTATCGGAGAGCTGGCACTCAAGTCCGCGGCTCGTGGTCGTGGCGAGCGAGAAGCTGCAAACTTACGGAGCGAGGTTGCGCCACCAAGCTCTCGAGCTGTCAGTTGGAGGAGGGCTGCCGTGGCGCACGCCCAGTGGGCGCGATATGACCAGCCTGCGTCATTAAGAACCTGTGGATCCATTAAGGCTATGAACCGTCGTCAATTTGTGACTCGTTCCGCGGCAGCCGCCGGTGCAACACTTCTTGGCGGCGGTAGCCGCCCGGCTGCCGCAACTGCCGGTGTAGACCAGATTCCGGGATCTGTTCCTTCCCAAACCGTTGAGCAGGCGCGCTTTCCTGAGGGATTTCTTTGGGGCACGGCCACTGCGGCATATCAGGTCGAAGGGGCGTGGAACGAAGACGGGAAGGGCGAGTCGATCTGGGACAGGTTCACCCATACCGTTGGTAAGGTGAAGGGTGGCACGACGGGAGATGTCGCTTGTGACGAGTACCACCTGTATCCACAGGACATGGCGATGGCCAAACGCCTCCATCAAAAAAGCTATCGCTTCTCAATCTCCTGGCCGCGCATTCAACCGTCAGGCACTGGGACGCCGAACGCGAAGGGGCTGGATTACTATAACCGGCTCGTCGACGCGATTCTTGAAGCCGGCATCCGCCCCTTTTGCACGATCTATCATTGGGACCTGCCGCAAGCACTGGAAGATCGTGGAGGCTGGCCAAACCGCGACCTGGCTGGCTACTATGCTGACTACGCAGGCATTCTGGCCAAGCATCTTGGCGACCGCATCACGGTATGGGCGCCCTTCAACATGCCCTGGTCATTCACCTATATGGGGTATGGCGTGGGTGCCTTTCCACCCTGCCGCTCCAACTATGGTGATTTCTTGAAGGCAGCGCACACGGTCAGCCTGGCCCAGGGGGAGGCGTTGCGCGCCATTAAGGCGGCGTCTTCAAAGGCCACGGTGGGGAGCGCCTATGGCATGTGTCCCGCATACGCAAAAACTGATTCCGAGGCTGATCGCGCCGCTGCCGCCCGGTATCATGCTATGAACAACGTGTATTTTCTAGAGGCGGCTATGCATGGCCGCTACCCTAAGGCCTTCGTTGGAGAGCCACCCTATGAACTGATGGGCTTCAGGCCAGGCGACGAGAAGATCATGCGCGCACCGCTGGACTGGGTCGGTTTCCACTACTATACGCGCCGGATTGTCTCGGACGCCATGGGCGCGCCTTCCTTTGGAGGCGGCAGCTTCGCCGGCACCGAGATCGAGCAGGACAGCTCGGGCGGACGCGATCCATACACACGCTTTCGTGCCGCCATGCCGACGGAAGGTCCGCTGACGGAAGCCGGGTTGGAAGTCTGGCCGCGGGGGATCTACGACCTGGTGACCCAGATCTCGCGGGAATACAACCATCCGATCATCGAGATCACCGAGAGCGGCTGCAGTTATCTCGACACCCCATACGATAAGGCGAAGGGCGGCGTGCCCGATGCGCGGCGGATAGAGTTCTTTCGCGAAGAACTTGCAGAACTCTCTCGCGCGATTGCCGATGGGGCCCGGGTCCGCTCCTTCCACGCCTGGAGTCTTCTTGATAACTTTGAGTGGGCGGAAGGCCACTGCCAGCGTTATGGGTTGATCTACGTGGACTATCGGGACCAGAAGCGCACGATTAAGGATTCAGGGTGGTGGTATGGCCGTGTGTCGGCGTCCAATCGACTGGACGTCTAAACCGCAACCAGTGCGTAGCCAGCTTGACGCTCTTCTGCCCGCGGGCTTGAGCTCACAAACCCACGGCTAATTTAACCTGCGAATTCACCGTGGCTACCACTTCAGGGCGGCATCCACGCGTGCCGGGCTGAAGTCCGGCGCTACCCCTGATCCGCGGGCTCAAAGGCCTTCGCGGGCGATTCCAACAGCCCTCTCACCCACTCTCGGACCTTCTCGAATTCCGCCGAGTCAGCGGTCATTTGGAAGTATTTGGCTTGGTCGGCCTGCTTTTGCTTCCGGTTCTGAAGGATGAGCCGCTCGACCCCCATGGCGACATCCATTTGATCGCGCAGGAATTCCGGCCGCGCCACCATGGCAATCATCATTTGTTCGAGGACTTCCCGGTCGTGCCAATTCCCCAGGTGTTGCTGCAGCGAGCGCAACCAGGCCAGGGTGCTGCCGCTTCCCGAAACGTTGAACGCATGAATGACTTCGATTAAGTAACGGAGGCGCTTGGCGGCGATGCGCACGGCGTGAATGACGCTCGCGCTCGAATCCTGATCGGAGCGGCTCACCTGCGCCTCGAACCTTTGCCAGACGCCCTCGAGCGATTGCGTAACGCGGGTGCCGAATTCCTCCGCCGCGGGCGTCGGCGTACGGTCCGCCTGCGGCGTCGCGCGGCCTGTGCCGCCCGGCACCAAGAGATCTTTGAGGTGAACATAGAAAACCGCGAGGTTGATTTTGCTCAGCTTGCGCACCGCCTTCTCGAAATTCTCGGCGCGCCGCTCGCGGAGGTAATGCCTCACCGCCTCCCAAATCTTGCGCCGGGCGGTGCGTTTCCTGGCCAGAATTCCCTCGACGCGCTGGAGCTGCACGTCGCAGTTACGAACCTCGCCCAGCGCCCCCCGCGAACGACGGATCTTGCGCCGCAACTTGCGGACTTCCGCCGCGCGGGGCGCGGGATAAAGCAGATCGAGGACCTGTTGCAGACGCCGGCTGGCCACGCGCAGGTCATGGATGGCATCCGGATCGTCGCCGCGTAAAACTTTCGGCTCAAGTGATACGAAGCGATCGAGCTGCCGGAGCGCCAGCTTGCGCACTTTTCTCCACGGGTCGAAGGGCTTGGACTCCGACGCCATGGGTTCCGGCGTCACCGCCGGGCTGGGAGCGGCTTCGACATCAGGAGCGGGAGATTCCCTGGCGTGATTCGACCGGTTCATGGGAGAGGCCTCGGCGAAATGCTGGCCACGCCGCGCAGCGGCTCTCCGGCCCTCGGAGGCCCTGCCTCCGGGCTCGAATCGCAGACTGGCGGTTGATTCCGACGGCCAAGTCTACTCCCGCCGGGTCGGGGTTACAACCCAATGCGTGGCAAGGGCAATCCAGGCACCGAGAGACCGCCCCGCTGCATGTCAAGGGGGTGCCACCGCCGCCTCCCCTGAAACTCCAGCTACGTAAGGATCCTCCCACAACTGGCATGTCTCTCCACCTCCCATGAGTTGGCCAAATCGGACATTTGGTCATAGCTGAGCTGCTCATGGTAGAATGCCTCGGCGTGTTCACCTACTCGGGCCAATACATCTTTGGAATGGGAGGCTGTCAACATGAAGCAATCGCGACGACTTTCCCTGGTATTGTTCCTGAGTTTTGTCTGCGGCTCCGCGCCGGCACGGGCCCAAGACCCTTCGCTCCCACATTTCGGGCATGTGTTCATTGTGGTCGAAGAGAATCACGGTTACTCCTCCGTGGTGGGCAGCTCCAGCATGCCCTACCTGAATTCCCTGATCTCGCAGTACGGCTTGGCGACCAACTATGTTGCCGACACGCATCCCTCGATCGGCAACTACTTCATGCTGACGACCGGGCATATCCTGACGAACAACGACAGCGAGACGCCTTCCAGCTTCCCCGTCTCGGCCGACAACATCGCGCATGAACTGGAGCTGACGGGGGGGACTTGGAAGGATTATCGGGAGATGACCGGAACCTATTATGTTCGTCACGATCCGCTGGCGTATATGACGAACATTAACAGCGCCAACCGTGTGGACTTCACCCAGTTCGCCACCGATTTAGCGAATGGGAACCTGCCCGACCTTTCCTGGATTGTGCCCAATGGTTGCGACGATGCGCACGACTGTTCGCTCTCCACGGCAGACTCCTGGCTGCAAACGAACCTCGATCCACTGGTCAAGAGCCCGGTCTTTCAGCAGGACGGGCTGCTCATCATCACCTTTGACGAAGATTCGGGCAGTGGAAGCTGCACCGACTCCGACATCCAAGCCGGCACGTGGTGCGGCGGCCAGGTCGCCACCGTGCTCATCAGCCCGCTGCTAGTTTCGAAGGGTTTCAAGTCCTCAACCAGCTATCACCACGAGAGCGCGCTGCGGCTGATGTCAGAGGCGCTCGGCCTGGCGACCTTCCCGGGCTTTTCTTCGGGCGCCGCTAACATGTCGGACTTCTTCACCCCCCCGCCGGTCGTCACGCTTCTGCCAGCAGCCTTAACGTTCCCGAACCAGGCAGTGGGTGCGACCAGCGCCCCGCAGGTGGCAACTTTGAGGAACGGGACCTCGTCGGCGCTGAGCATCAGCGGCATAGCGATCACGGGGACTAACAGCGGTGACTTTGCTCAAACCAACAACTGCGGCTCGAGCCTGGCGGCCGGCGCGAGCTGCGCCATCAACCTCACGTTTACGCCCACCGCGCCTGGCAAACAAGCCGCAAATTTAGCCGTCAGCGACGACGCCAGCAACAGCCCGCAGACGATCGTTTTGAATGGGGCGGGGATGGACTTCGCGATCGCGGCGGGCGCAGGCTCCGTGACTTCCGCCACGGTAAGCGCCGGGCAATCCGCTAACTATAAACTCGATATCGACCCGGAGAATGGCTTCAACCAGACAATCTCGCTCTCCTGCTCCGGCGCGCCTCCCGACGCAACCTGCTCCATCTCCCCGCCTTCCGTCAGCCTGAACGGGACCACCGCGTCTGTAGTGACCACCACCGTAGCGACGACCGCGCGGTCCGCGCTGGCTCCCTCCGCAAAATGGACACTCCCCGGACTGAGGCAACGAGGCGCGCCCCTCGGCGGGGCGCACTGGCCGCCGGCCGCATGGTTCCTGGCGGGCTTGGCGCTACTGGCCTGGGCGGGATTCTCCAGGAAACGGCGAACTCGGCTGGCTCTGGGATTGGCCTTGCTCTCTCTTCTCCTGTGGGGTAGCTGCGGGGGGAGTGGCGGAGGAGGGATGACCACTGCCGGGAGTTCAGGGACGCCGACGGGCACTTACAATCTGACCGTTAGGGGATCGTATACATCCGGCTCCGATCAATTGGTGCACACCATGACGTTGAATCTCACCGTGCAGTGAAACAGCAGTATGGAAGCGCAGACCTCTGAAAACCGCGGAGGTCTGCGCCACCCACTACTTAGCAGGCGGGGGGCCGGCCACCGTCATGCCATGACGTCGGAAGACCTCCGTCATCTTCGCGCGGTCGGGCGGGCCGCCGGCGGCGGCACCGATTACTTCGGCAGCTTCGCGGAAGTACGCGGGGCCCATGATCGCGGGGGTTATGACGGCAAGCTGTTTCACATCCTCACTGCCGAGGTTATCGAAGCGGTGCACAGCGCCTCGGGGGATGCACAGCGCCTGCCCGGGACCAACCTCGATGGGCGTGCCGTCAACCGTCCAGGTAAGGACGCCCTCGATGCCGTAGAGGACCTCCTCGTAGGCGTCGTTCTTGTGGGCCGGCGCCGCCAGCTTCTGCCCGACGGGGACGAGAACCTCGAACACCGACACGCTGCCGTTGGAATCATCGCCCGTGAGGAGGAACCGGATCCCTAGGGGACCAATCTTGATGGTTTCTTCCGAAGGATTGACTCTGGTCGTACGCTGCTGCATAAGCGATCTCCTTTGAGTAAAGCTATCCGACATTTCCGATTTGGCCACGCCAGATCGCTCGCATCCTGCACCACCTAGACCGCGCTCGAATCGAAATCAAACCCGGCTCCACTAACGGGCTGGCGCCGACTCCTGGTTTGTGGGGTCTGCGACTTGGAAAACGGACTAGTCCTCGTCCTCCTCATGTATCGGCAATCCACGCAGAGCAGCTTGGTAGCGCACACTTGGTGTGTAAGTCCGCGGCCTTGCGTATCCCCACGATCAAGAGCCGCAGATCTCTGAAAACCGCCGAGGTCCGCGCTCCCCACTCAAGCCTGGGAGCGAGAGGGGGGCTCCGTTTCATCCTCTCCCCCTTCGGCGTCCGCGGGGACGACGATGCGGTCGCGACCCTCGGCCTTGGCGGGATATAAGGCCGAATCCGCGGTGCGCAGCAGGGTTTGCGCGGTCGCGCCATGTTGCGGGAAGACGGCGATGCCGATCGAGAGGCTGACGGATCCGAGGGATTGGCCACGCAGGGTGACGTTGAGGGAGCGGGCCGCTTTGCGGATGTGCTCGGCGCGCCGGCGGCAGATGCTGAGCGTGGCGTTGGGGAGAATCAGCAGGAACTCTTCTCCACCGTAACGGCAGGCGATATCCTCCTTGCGCGTGCGCGCGGTGAGCACCTCGCCCAGGCTGCGCAGGAGCTCGTCACCCGCTTCGTGCCCAAACGTGTCGTTGAATTGCTTGAAATGGTCGAGGTCGATCAGGATGACGCCCAGATACTTCTCCTCGCGCGCCGCGCGGCGCAACTCCCGCTCCAAGGATTCCTCCAGGTATCGCCGGTTGAACAGTCCGGTGAGGGAGTCGCGAATGGACTGGCTGCGCAACCGGTCGCGCAGGTTCAAATTGGCCAGCGCCAGGGCAATCTGGTCCGCGAGCGCCATCGCCAGCCGCTGAGGGTTTTCCAGGGCCAGGGCCCCGGCAGAGTCTGTCGGACCGCCAGGCGGGCCCGACCCGACGACGGGTTCAACCAGATGGAGGACGCCGAGCGTCTCGCCAAGCGCCACCATCGGCACGCAGAAGGATGCCGCGCGGACCGGTCGCCCCAGGTGGTAGCAGGGCAGGTCCGTGTCGGCGTGCTCGACTCGGTGCAGCCGGCCCAGCCGCAGCGCCCAGCAATCTTCCGGCGGGAAATTCAGCTCGCCCTCCAGGCTCTCTCCCCAGGTGGCCACCGCTTCCACCATGCTCCGCGAGTTGTTGGTGATGCAGAGCGCGCCAGACCACTGGGGGAGCAGTTTGCGAATGGCGTGCACGATGACCTCGAAAGCCTCCCCGACGTTCTGGCAGGACTGAAGCAGCTCTCCAGCCTCGCCCAGGAGCATGATCTCGCGCGCGCGCTTCTCGAGCTGGTTAACGTTGACTTCGAGTTGCTGCTTGGATCGTCGCAGGTTTTCTTCCGTCAACAGCCTCTCGCCGATGGCTCGAAACGCCACGACGGCGCCAATAATCCTCGCGCCCTCGCGCATCGGCGCGCTCGTGTACTCGACGGCGATAGGGCTGGCGTCCTTCTTCCAGAACACCTCTGATTCGACGTGGCGGGACAGGCCGCCTTGGAGGGCGGTGTAGATGGGGCAGTCCTCGCGGGGATAAGGGCTGCCGTCTGCCCGGGAGTGATGAATGAAGGCGTGCATGGGTCGGCCGATCAATTCTTCCGGCTCGTAGCCGAGCAGGCGCGCCGCGGCACGGTTGATGTAGGTAGTGTTTCCAATCGCATCCAACCGATAAATCCCTTCTCCCGCAGCGCCTAAAATCAGCTCGGCTTCCCGCCGCATTTCCTCGCTGGCCGTCTCGGCGCGACGCCGCTGGCGAGAATCCCGCCCCACCAGGAGTGCTGCCACCGCACAGGTGCCCAGCGCCACCAGCATCCCCAGAACGATGACGACCGTGGTCCGGCGGTCCTGCACTTTCGCCCGGCGCGAGCGCTCACCGAAGATCTGCCGTTCCACCCCCGCCATCTCACCGATTTGCTGGTGAATCTGCTCCATGGCCCGCCGGTCCCTATCCGAGCGAATCAGTTCCGCGGAACCCGCCCAGCCTCGCTGCTTCCGCGCGGCGACAATGGCCTGGGTGAGGCCGAGTTTGGCCTCGATGAGCGATTCGATTCCCCTCAGCCTTCGTTGCTGGTCAGCATCATCGGCGGTCAGCTCGCGGAGGCGTTGAATCTGTCCAGGGATCACGGCGCGGGTGACTTCGTAGGGTTGAAGGTAGGCTTCCTGGCCCGTGACCGCGTAACCTCGCCCCGCCGACTCCGCGCCTTTGAGGGAGGATTGGACCCCCTGAAGCGCTTCCAATACTTCCTGCGCACGCCCAGCTTGGCCCACGGTTTCGGCGCGTTCCCGCACGCTGAAAAATACGAATCCACCGATGGCCATCAATAGCACCATCGCCACGCCGAAACCTGCCGCGATCTTTCTTTCCGGCTCCAAGACTATCTTCCTGCCCGAAGAGTATCTCGGGGGGCACACAACCAGCCGGATAGCACGAAGTCTCGCCCCTCATAGGCTCTGCGGCTCAGGCTCAGCACCACGAGATCCGCCCCGATGGGGTGCATCGGGGTCAGGGCCGATGCCGCAGACCTCCGAAAGCGGCGGCCTGCCCGACCCGCTGTCCTGCTTTGACCGCAGGGGCGTTTACGTCGTGGTTTTTGTGAAGTGTGCGGCCGCCCGGCGATGCCCACCGCATAGAGGTAAGGTCGGTATACATCCGTAGCACGCGAAAAGCAAGGGGGGATGTGAGCCGCCAGCGTCAGTTCGCAATTTGAATTGATGGTAGCTACCAGCGTCGGCAAGCCGGGCGGCCCCGGCGCCGTTCCTCAGGCCAGCTTGCGCAGCAGGCGCGGGGTGAGCCACCAGACGAGCTGGCCAGGGGATTTGGGCGGGAACTCAACAAAGGTGATCAGGCAGCAGCCGCCCTTCTTGAGCGCCAAGTGCGCGTGGCGGCCCGCGCCGACCAGGCGCGCCGCGAGCTCGCTCAGGTCGGGCTCGTGACCGATCACCATAACTCGCCGGCGGCTGGGCTGCTTGGCGAGGAATGTCAGCAGGGCTTCCGGCGAGCCGCCCGGGCCTAACGCGTCGCAGGAGTCGCGCGGCACGCGCCCGCCCATTTCTTCGCCGACGATCTCGGCGGTCTCGGCCGCGCGCACGAGCGGGCTGGTCACGATCCAATCCAGGTCAAAGCCGGCGCGCACGAGACCCGCGGTGATCTCCCTCATCTTCTTCTTGCCCTCGGGGGTCAGCGGGCGCTTGGCGTCCTCGGAAAAGCCGGGACTCCCCCGATCGACCGCGATCCCGTGACGCATGATGTAAAGGTCGTACCCGGTCGTTCGAGTCTGTTCGGATTCTGCATTGTCTCGCTGTGCCATCGCGTGTTGGCCGAGACGTTCCGTCCCATCGTCTCGTCCCGCCTCCTTCTGGGTGACCTCCGGGCATTGCGGCCGCCGCCTTTACCGTGCCGGCTGGGACTCCGCCCAGAGCGCTTCAAATTCCTGCTGGTAAACTCCCGCCTGCGTGGAATCGCGAAGGATCACCAGATCCTCGCAGTTTTGCTCTTCGGATTCAATCGTCCAGTTGTAGCTGCCC
This sequence comes from Terriglobia bacterium, assembly GCA_020072655.1. Taxonomy (GTDB): domain Bacteria; phylum Acidobacteriota; class Terriglobia; order UBA7540; family UBA7540; genus JAIQGB01. The sequence goes on from JAIQGH010000004.1 coordinate 11,070, forward strand.
GTCACGAGCACCTGGCCGTCGATGATCGCGAACTTGTGGTGCATCTTCGAGCCCGGCCCGCGCCGCCCGTGCCCCACTCGGAACGGGATCCTCCCCGGCGAGAACAGCGCTTGGGACGAAGGCGACTCTTCGTATTTCTTCTGGTCGAGGACGACCCGAACTCGGATTCCTCGCGCGAGCGCAGCGGCCAGGGCGCTCGCCAGCCGCGGATGGTTGAAGCGATAAAGGGCGGCATCGAGAGAATGGTTCGCTTGCGCAATGAGCTGCTCAAGTGCCTCGGCGGCCCCCTCTGTGCGCGTCATGATCACGATTAGCTCATTCATCCTGCTGTCGCGTGGGAGGATTGTAAGGTGACTCGCGCCGGGCTGCAAGGCTACGGCACCGAAGGGTTATCCAGCTTATTAACGTGTAGCGATGCTCTCTAGGGCGGCAAATGCCGTGCTGAAGAGCCCGTGGGAAAGCCTCGAATCGCGCGCCCCAAACAGTTCTCCCACTCCGCCTCCGCCAACTCCTCCGCTTTCTTCTTCACCTCTTCCAGAGCCATCCCGTGCAGTTGCTGCCAGGCTCCGCCAGCAGACTCGATAGTGCTGCCTTCTGCTCGTTCATCGAGAGCGCCTCCCTTCTCCTGCCTCTCCCGGCAGGCGATCTCGACCGGAGACACGCTCTCTTCTTTCTAACCCCAATTTTCAGCACGAAATGTTACAGCCCAGTTGCGGCACGGTTAAGACCTTCCCCTGACGCCAACCCGTGGCCATCACATAGAGGCTAAAGCCCGGCGCGACCTCTTCCGGTCGAGCACATAGAAGCACTTTTGAGCGGTAGCGGCAGTCGGCGAAACGAAGCCCGCCACGCGGTATCCCACGGCAAAGGAATGCTGGAATATTCGGCGCGTTTCCATGCGCCAACGGAGGGCGAGCTCCGGCGCCTTGCTGCGCATCGTGTCGGTTTGGGCAGGAATCTCCACCAGCACGCGCGGAGCGCGCAAGCGGACATCCAGCCGGACGTTCTCCAGCAAGCCTTTTGGGTTGACGCGGGTGAGGTTGGCGCGAGGCGTGTCGGCGATGGCCCCGAGGTTCGCGGGGCCATCCTTCAGACGCCGGATGACGGCGGCAGAGGCGATGCGCCAGTTCACGACGAAGCGGTCACTCGGCACTCCCCTCTCGATCGTGCTCGCAAAGGGGCCGTAGCAGTTCGGGACGTATTCCTCGACCTCAGCGGCGAGGCGCGTCAGATTGAGCGTGGCGTTGCGGCTCTGCAGCGGATCGTACGTCCAGCAGATGGACTGGATGCCTTCGGCGAGCGCGATGTTCCGGTGGGCCAGCTTCATGCGGAAGCCGAGGCCCAGGTCGCGAAACCCTTCCCGCACGGCCATCATGTGCGACCAGTGAATCAAGCGGCCGTGGCGCCGCGCCAGAATCGCGTAAAGGAAGCCAACAACCTTCTTGCCCACCAAGGCGCCCAGAACCACGCCCGCGTATTTCTGCGTCACGGCCATGAGCTCTCTGCCGGCCCCCAGCGTCCCCCAGACTTCGTCCTGAAGGCGCTCGCAGGCGCTGAATTCGTCGAAAGTCCTAAGCAGCTGGATCTGCACTCGTCGCACGATGTCCCCGGATGGATGGGAGTCGGAGCGCCATCGTACCATTCTTGCCCGCGGGCGGGAAAGCGGGCCCGACTTGCATGGCGCGACGCCCCCATGCACAAACTTATCCCGACCATAAAAACTTCTAATTTCACAATCGCGCGGCGTGCGGGGAAAATAGAGCTATACCCTCGGCCACCGGGCCGTTGACGGGGTTGGAGCTGTCGAGGGGGAGGGCCTCACCCTCCCGAAGTCAGACAGATCAGGGGGCACGCACCGTGAACCGGGGTTTACCACCGGCCCAGGGTCTATACGACCCGCGCTTCGAACATGACGCCTGCGGCATCGGCTTCGTGGCGAACCTCGAAGGTGTCAAGTCCCACGACATCATTGAGAAGGGCATCCAGATCCTCATCAACCTGACCCACCGCGGCGCCTGCGGCTGCGATCCGGACACCGGCGACGGCGCTGGCGTGCTGTTGCAGATCCCCCACGCCTTCTTCGAAGGCGAGTGTACGAGGTTGGGGTTCTCGTTGCCCTCACCCGGCGAATACGGCGTCGGCATGGTGTTCCTGCCGGTCGAAAAGCACGAGCGCATGACCTGCGAGGGCATCCTGGAGGAAATCGTCCGAGACGAAGGGCTGACGGTCCTCGGCTGGCGCGACACCCCCATCAACGGCAACGCCATCGGACGTCTCGCCCGCAGCACCCAACCTTACATCGAGCAGATCTTCATCCGTCGCGCCTACGGCATGGACCAGAACGCCCTGGAGCGAAAGCTCTACGTCATCCGCAAACGCGCCGAGAACGCCATCGCCGCCACCGACCTGAAAGAGAAGAATTTCTTCTACCTCCCGTCGCTTTCTTCGCGGACCATCGTCTATAAGGGACTGCTGCTGGCGCCGCAGATTGCCCACTTCTATAAGGAACTTTCCGATCCCGAAGTGCGCAGCGCCATCTGCCTCGTGCACCAGCGCTTCTCCACCAATACTTTCCCCACCTGGCACCTAGCACATCCCTACCGCTATATCTGCCACAACGGCGAGATCAACACCCTGCGCGGCAACATCAACTGGATGCACGCGCGGACTTCCCTGCTGGCCTCTCCGCTGTTCGGAGAAGACATCAAGAAGCTCGAGCCCATCATCACCCCGGGCGGCAGCGACTCCGCGAGCCTCGATAACGCCATCGAACTGCTGACCTTAGCCGGCCGGAGCCTGCCGCACGTGATGGAGATGCTGATCCCCGCCGCCTGGGACAACGATCCCACGATGCCGGAAGATGTAAGGGGCTTCTACGAGTTTCACGCTTCGCTCATGGAGCCCTGGGACGGTCCCGCCGCAGTGTGCTTCACCGATGGCCGCGTGATCGGCGCCAAGCTGGACCGCAATGGGCTCCGGCCGGGACGGTATCTGGTGACCCGCAGCGGCTTGGTGATGCTGGCTTCCGAGACCGGCGTCCTGCCCATCAAGCCGGAGGATGTCGTCATGAAGGGCCGCCTGGCGCCGGGGCGCATGTTCCTGGTGGACACCCTGCGCGGACGCATCGTTCCCGATGAGGAGGTCAAGAGGGAACTTGCCGCTCGCCGCCCGTACGCCGAGTGGGTAAAGGCAAACCAGATCCGCATGAAGCAGTTGCCCGACCCGCCGCACGTGCAGCCAACCGACCACGACACGATCCTGATGCGGCAGCGCGCTTTCGGGTACAACGATGAGGATCTGCGGCACATCATGATCCCGATGGGAGAGAACGGTTTGGAACCGGTCGGCTCCATGGGGATCGACACGCCGCTGGCCTGCCTCTCCGACAAGCCCCAACTGCTCTTCAACTATTTCAAGCAGATGTTCGCCCAGGTCACCAACCCAGCCATCGACCCCATCCGCGAAGAGTTGGTGATGTCGCTCAACAGCTACCTCGGCTCGGAAGGCAACGTCCTGGACGAAACGCCGCAGCACTGCCACACGTTCAAAATCACCCATCCCATCATGACGAACTGGAACTTGGAGAAGCTGCGGCGCGTCAGCCGGGGCGAATTCCTGGCCACGACGCTGCCGATGCTTTTCCGTGTGGACGGCGGCAAAGAAATGGAGCGGGCCGTCGAGAATTTGTGCCGCCAGGCTTCGCTGGCCATCAAGTCGGGTTACACCATTCTGATCCTCTCCGATCGCGGCCTGGACAAGGACTACGCGCCCATCCCCAGCCTGCTGGCTCTCTCGGCGGTGCACCACCACCTGATTCGCGAAAAGACGCGCAACCAGGTGGCCTTGATTGTGGAATCCGGCGAACCGCGCGAGGTCATGCACTTCGCGCTGCTCATCGGCTACGGGGCAAGCGCCGTCAATCCCTATCTGGCCATCGAAACGCTGGAGGACTTGCACGCGCGCGGATTTTTCCCGCCCGACTACACCTTTGACAAGGTGCTCAAGAACTATCGGAAGGCCGTGGACAAGGGCCTGCTCAAGGTCTTTTCGAAGATGGGAATCTCGACCTTGCAGAGCTACTTCGGCGCGCAGATTTTCGAAGCGATTGGGCTGAACCGCGCCGTGGTGGACCGCTATTTTGCCGGCACGCCCTCGCGCATCGAAGGCGTGGACCTGGATGTGCTGGCGCGCGAAGCCCTCCTGAAGCATGAATACGCGATGCAGCCGCCTTCGGAATCCGACACCGAGCTCGAAGTCGGAGGCAACTACCAGTTCCGGCTGCGCGGCGAACGACATCTGCTGAACCCGGCGACGATCAGCAAGCTCCAGCACGCGGTGCGCCAGTCGAAGTTCGAGACCTTCCAGGAATTCTCCGAGCTCATCAACCGCCAGAACCGCGAGCTCTACACGCTCCGCGGCCTGATGGAATTCCGCCCCGCCGGTCCCGCCGTTCCGCTTGAGGAAGTCGAGTCCGCCGCCGAGATCGTCAAGCGGTCTGCCACGGGCGCGATGTCGTTCGGCTCGATCAGCAAGGAAGCACACGAGACCCTGGCCCTCGCCATGAATCGCATGGGCGGCAGGTCCAACACCGGCGAGGGGGGCGAGGACGAAGCGCGCTTCCAGCCGGACGCGCAAGGGAACCTGCGGCGCAGCGCCGTGAAACAGGTGGCGTCGGGGCGCTTCGGCGTCACGACCAATTACCTGGTCAACGCCGACGATTTACAGATCAAGATTGCGCAGGGAGCCAAGCCCGGCGAAGGCGGCCAGTTGCCCGGCCATAAGGTCGATGAGGTAGTGGCGAGAATCCGTTATTCCATCCCCGGCGTACAGTTGATCTCGCCTCCGCCGCACCACGACATCTACTCTATCGAAGACCTGGCGCAACTGATTTACGACTTGAAGAATGCCAACCCGCGGGCGCGCATCTCCGTCAAGCTCGTGGCCGAGTCGGGCGTGGGAACGGTGGCGGCGGGCGTCGCCAAGGCCCACGCGGACGTGATCCTGATCAGCGGTTACGATGGCGGCACCGGCGCCTCGCCCGTCTCCTCGATCCGGCACGCCGGCATCCCGTGGGAGCTGGGCCTTTCGGAGACGCAGCAGGTGCTGGTCTTCAACGACCTCCGTAGCCGCGTGCGCCTGCAGGTGGACGGCAAGCTGGCGACCGGACGCGACGTGGCGATTGCCGCCCTGCTCGGCGCCGAAGAGTTCGGCTTCTCCACTCTGCCGCTGATTTCCATGGGCTGCATCATGATGCGCAAGTGCCACCTCAACACCTGCCCGGTGGGCATCGCCACGCAGGACCCCGAGCTGCGCAAGAAATTCGCCGGCCAGCCTGAGCACGTCATCAACTTCTTCTTTTTCGTCGCCGAGGAACTCCGCCAAATCATGGCGCAACTGGGCTTCCGCAAATTTGACGAGATGGTGGGACGGGTCGATTGTCTCGTGAAGCGGCAGGATGTGGACCACTGGAAGGCCCGCAGCCTGGACTTCTCGGCGCTTCTTCACAGCCCCCACGTCCCGGCGCGCGTCGGCCGGCGCTGCCTGATCAAGCAGGACCATGGTTTGGAGAAAGCGCTCGACTATCAGTTGATCGAGCACGCCCGCGAGGCGCTCGAAAATGCCACGCCGGTTTCCATCAGCCTGCCCATTCGTAACGTTCACCGGACGGTCGGCACCATGCTGAGCGGCGAGATCGCGCGGCGGTACGGCTCGAAAGGCTTGCCGGACGACACCATTCAGTTCAAGTTCACCGGCTCGGCCGGACAGAGCTTCGGCGCGTTTCTGGCCAAGGGCGTGACCCTGGAGCTGGAGGGTGACGCGAACGATTACACGGGCAAGGGCCTCTCCGGCGGCAAGTTGATCGTGTACCCGCCGCGGGCTTCCACCTTCCTGCCGGAAGAGAACATCCTGGTGGGCAACGTGGTGCTGTATGGCGCCACGGGCGGCGAGGCCTACTTCAACGGCATGGCCGGCGAACGCTTCGCGGTGCGGAACTCCGGCGCCACGACCGTCGTCGAAAGTGTCGGGGACCACGGCTGCGAATACATGACCCGCGGCACGGTGATTGTCCTGGGCAAGACGGGCAGGAACTTCGCTGCCGGTATGACGGGCGGCATCGCCTACGTCTTGGACGAGACCGGCGAGTTTCTCGAGGTGAACTGCAATCGCGCCAGCGTGGACCTGGAACCCCTGGTGGACCCCAAAGATATCGACCTCGTCGAGCTCCTGGTCGCTCGTCATGCCGATGTGACCGGCAGCCCCCGCGCGCGATGGGTTCTGGAGAATTGGGAGACCATGCTGCCGCAGTTCGTCAAGGTGTTTCCGCACGAATACAAGCGCGTGTTGGGCATTCCTCGTCTCCCCGAAGGCGCTGTCCTGACGCGAAACGCGTCGCGTCCAGTGGGTGAGGTACATCGTGGGTAAGGTAAGCGGCTTCAAGGAGTACACGCGCGAGATGCCGGAGCGGCGCCCCGTCGCCGAGCGCGTCAACGACTGGTTTGAGGTCTACCAGGAGTTCCCCGAAAGCAAACTCCGCACCCAGGCGGCACGGTGCATGGACTGCGGCGTCCCTTTCTGCCACACCGGGTGTCCCCTTAATAACATCATCCCGGACTGGAACGATCTCGTTTACCGCGATCGCTGGAAGGACGCCATCCGCGTCCTCCATTCCACGAATAATTTCCCGGAGTTTACCGGACGGGTTTGCCCGGCGCCTTGTGAGGCGGCGTGCGTGCTGGCCATCAACGAACCCGCCGTCACCATCAAGCAGATCGAGAAAACCATCATCGAACACGCCTTCCGTGAAGGTTGGATCGTTCCCGAACTTCCCCTGCGCCGCACGGGCAAGCGCGTGGCGGTCGTGGGCTCGGGGCCCGCAGGGCTCGCCGCGGCCCAGCAATTAAATCGTGCCGGACATTGGGTAACTGTCTTTGAGAAGGCGGACCGGATTGGTGGGCTGCTGCGCTACGGGATCCCCGACTTCAAACTTGAGAAACATGTGGTCGACCGCCGTCTTGAGCAAATGGAACAGGAGGGCGTCAAATTCCAGACCAACGCCCACGTGGGCCACAACGTGCCGGCCGAGGACCTGAGGAACGAATTCGACGCCATCCTGCTGGCTGGCGGGGCCGAAAGCCCGCGCGACCTGAAGGTTCCGGGACGCGAATTGAAGGGCATTCACTTCGCCATGGAATACCTGCCCCAGCAGAATCGCGTGGGCGCCGGCGAGCGCGTGGAAAACCAGATCCTTGCCACCGGCAAACGCGTGGTGATCATCGGCGGCGGCGACACGGGCGCCGACTGCCTGGGCACGGCGCACCGGCAGAAAGCGGCCTCCATTCATCAGTTCGAGATCCTGCCCATGCCGCCCCTGGAACGCTCGCCAAGCACACCTTGGCCGCTCTGGCCACTGCAGCTCCGCTCGGAGAGTGCGCATGAAGAAGGCGGCATTCGCGACTGGGCCATCAACACCACGCAGTTCACCGGGGACGAGAGCGGCCATGTGACGAGGCTGCACGCCGTGCGCGTTGAACCGCCACCCAAATTTGAGGCGATTCCCGGAACCGAGTTCACACTCGACGTCGACCTTGTTCTGCTGGCCATGGGCTTCCTGGGGCCGGTGCGGAACGGCATGATCGAGCAACTGGGGCTCAAGCTCGACGCGCGCGGCAACGTCGAGACTGATGAGAACTATATGACTTCCAATCCCGGTGTCTTTGCAGCCGGCGATATGCGCCGCGGGCAATCGTTGGTCGTCTGGGCCATCACCGAAGGCCGCAAAGCCGCCCGCGCCCTCGATCAGCACCTCATGGGAAAGACCTACCTGCGGTAAAAGTCGCGAGCCAATCTGAATGGTCATTCAGGGGACGGAATTGGTCACCCTTCGGCGGAAGTGGGGCGTGCCGCCGGCGGCGGTTGATTTCGTGTTCCGCTCAGGCCGCCGGGGCGGCAATGCGGATTTCGGGGAGCATTTTCACGGCGGCGGTAATGGAATTTGAGACCAGGCAGCCCTTGTGAGCGTCGTCGAGAATCTGCCGCGCGCGCTCGGTGTCGGACTCCGATTTCAGCACCAAGTGTGGGCGGAGGATGATCTCCGTGAAGCGATACTTGCCCTCGACGAATTCGAGCACCCCCTCGGCCGTGCTCTCATAGCTCGCGAAATCCAGCTCTTTGCGCTGGGCGAAGGCTAGGAAGGTCATCAGGGTGCAAAGGTCCACTGAGGCCACGAACATGTCCTCAGGAGTCCAGAAGCCCGCGTCGCCTTTGAATTCCGGCGGGCTCGACACTTCGATGTCAGGCCTGCCGTCGGAGGAGACGACCGCCCGGCGCCCGGACTTCCAGGCTACGCCGGTGAGGTAACGGAAAGTCTTGTAGGTTTTCTTCGGCTCCATGAGAACCCCCTAGAGAGTAGCGCCCTGAGCCGTGGATAGCTGTTCGTCGCTTCTTTCTGGGCCCGCAATTGTTCAGATGATCCTCGTCGCGCCGGAGTTCGTCTGGAGCAATCGCGCACGGAGGGAGACGCTCCGCGCTTGGTGGCAAGCATCTACCAATCCGGACCGCAATCCTGCGGCCCTCTACGCGCGATTCACGTGCCCCCGATGAGCGGGCGCTCGCCGCGAGCCTCCGCTCGCAGGCGGCGGAGAATGGCGCGAAACTCCGCGCGGCTGGGGAGTGTGATTCCTCCTCCTCGGCACAGTTGGGCGCACATGTCGCAGCCCGGCACGCAACTGTACGGATGAGCGACGAAGGGCCGGCCGGTCTCCGCATCATAGGCGAAGACCCCGTAGGGGCAGAAGTTGAGGCAGTCCAGGTCGCGCAGGCAGACCTCGGGATTCATCGTTGGGAACCAGGGCAGTTTCTCGCGCGGAATTCCCGGATACGGCATGGGGGGCTCCTCTCAACGTCCAGCCGCGGCTGCCACGCGCCAGCCTGCGTGTGTTCCTGAAGGGGTCTTGATTTTCACCGCTAGCTCCCGCCAGAATCTAAGCCGCTTGCGACTGAAGATCCTCGCCCTCAACTTGCAAAATGCCAGACTTCAAACGGCCCAAGGAGGCATACTCATGCAGGTTCCTCAGGTCAGCCTGGAAAGTGGGTGAAAGCTCTAACGTCTCGCACAGGAATGACCGGAGGGCATGCCACCAAGGAGCGTCCCGGTCGAGCGCGTAACACACTCGCGCACCTTCGCGCCGGTCACGCACCAACCCGGCTTTGCGCAGATACGCTAAGTGCCGTGAGATGAAAGGCTGGCTTAATCCGAGAACAGCCTGAAGGTCGCCAACGCAGACGTTGCGGTAGGACAAAATGTTCACGATCCGCAAACGGTTGGGGTCTGAAAGGGCCTTAAGTAAGCTGGAAAGTTGCGTCATTTCGCTCTCCACATATATGGCCATGCAGATAAGGTTCCAGTTCTGCTCAATCTGTGCGACTTTGTGTCGTAGCCTCCTGGAATTTTGCTGAAAGCAAGGCATAAGGGGCTGGGCGCGGTTTGCTACTCCGAATGAGCAGCGTCGAGGGCGTTCCTTTCTGGACAGGATGACGCTGCTGCGCGGAACCGATTGCTGGCGACATAAGCCGGACAATAAAAAAGGGCTTGTCGTAGCGGGAACCGTGGTTTACGATATGCGTGTATACACATAGAGACGTGGAGGCAGCATGGAGGAGTTGGAGGGCTACTTCAAAGCGCTGGCGGATATCAGCCGTCTGCGGATCATCAATCTGCTTCTCCATGGGGAACTCTGCGGCTGCGACATTCAACGTGTGCTGGATGCTCCGCAACCGAACGTTTCCCGGCACCTCACGTACTTGAAACATGCAGGGTTGGTTCGGGACCGCCGCGAGGGATTCCGGGTCTACTATCGCCTGCCCGAGCCGCCATCGGGGCATCTCCGGGAATTGTTCCAGTTTCTCCGCGGAGCTTTCGAGCGCGAGCGGACCCTTTGCGATGATCTGCTGAGTCTGCAAAGGGCGATTAAAGATGGCGCCTGCACGATCCAGAACGCGTCAGCGCTGGCGAAGACCTCGCCGGACATTCTAGAGGCGGACCCGCGAGGATGACCATGGCCCAAGGCCAGCGTGAGGAAGCCTCGCCTGTCAAGTTGGGTCAGATTTGACACTCAAGATTCGAGTGGGGAGGAAACAGTGATGACGGACAAGAAACACCCAGGGGAGAACCCCGTTCTGCAGGTTCTCGCCAAGGTTCAAAACTTCAAGCTGCTGCCGGTCTTCGTCCTGGTCAGCATGGGCTTGGGAATTGCCATCGGAAGGGTCTACGGGATCTCGAACTTCTCGCTCACCCCCCCGATTGAGGCAATCAAAGCGATCTTTCGCGGCGAGTACGTTTTCAATCTTCCCAATTCACTGGCCTTGGGCGTGGTCGCGGGGCTCTTCCTGATGATCTACCCGGCCATGGCGAACATTCGCTTTGGCGATTTCGGTAAGGCGGTCAAATCTCCCAAACAGCTCCTCGTGGTATTGTTCCTCAACTTCGCCGTGGCGCCTTTCTGGATGTATCTCCTTGCCAACATCTTCTTCCCCAAGGGAAGCGACTTTCACACGGCGCTGGTTCTCTATGGGTTGGCACCCTGCATTGCCATGGTCATTGTCTTTACCTTTCTATCCCTCGGCAACAACGCCCTGGCCGTGGTGCTTGTGGCGATGAACTCCATCCTGCAGATGATCCTCATTCCTGTCTACGCGAAGTGGTTGCTGGGCGAGGTCAAATTCAGCGTGGAGGTCGTGGCCGAGAGCGTAGTCCTTTACCTGGGCGTCCCGCTCGTGGCGGGTTTCCTGACCCGGCGCTGGGGCGTGCGCCGCTACGGGGAAGCAGGTTTTGGAAAAGTCAAAACGATTCTCGATACGCTTTCGATCCTGGGTCTGCTTTTCACCCTCGTCGTCATGTTCGCCTTGAAGGGCGACCTGATCTTGGGGAGGCCGCAGATTATTCTTCATCTGGCGGCCCCCATGGTGATCTTTTTCTGGACGATGTTTCCGCTTGCGTACCTCGCGGGGTGGAAATTGCGGTTCAGTTATGAAGACTCTGTCGCCGTGGGCTTCAATTCGACCGGACGCGATTTTGAGATTGCGATCGCAATTGCCATCACCGCCTTCAATCCGACCGTGGCTCTGGCTACGGTTGTCGGGCCCTTGATCGAAGTGCCCGTGATGCTGGTTCTAGTCGGGTTCGCTCGCCGGTCGCGCCGTGCTCTGTTTGGTGCCAGCTTTGCCGCTCCAGCCTCCGAGGTTTGCGAGGCCAAGGCCGCACCGTATCAGCAGGCGGTCAAGTGAAGAGGCCGTTGGAACGACCAAATGAAAATGCTCATCTCGGGTTGAGCTTTCGAGGGGATAGGAGCCCGCCATGAAGGTCCTGATTCTCTGCACCGGCAACTCGGCCCGCAGCCAAATGGCGGAAGGGATTCTGCGCGCTCTGAGCAAGGGGGAGATCGAAGTGGCGAGCGCGGGCACGCATCCTTCCTGCGTCCATCCGCTGGCCGTCGAGGCATTGCGGGAGATCGGCATTGATATCAGCCAGCACCGCTCGAAATCCGTTGACGAGTTCAGCGGTCAGCGGTTCGATGTGGTGATCACCGTGTGCGACCGCGCGCAGGAGAGTTGCCCTGTCTTCCCGGGGGCGCCGAAAAGAATCCACTGGAGCTATGATGATCCCGCGGCGGTCGAGGGCGCCCCGGAAGAAAAACTGGCAGCCTTCCGGCGCGTGCGCGACGATCTGGCCGTGCGCCTAAGCTCATTCCTCGATGCGGTTGGCAGTGCCGATTCCTTCCCAGGACCCAGCGTGCCTCGGGGCCTATAAATCCATTGGCCTCCGATCCTGCCCTGCCGAAAAGACAAAGCGTGAAGTATCCGGTGCGCTCCTTGCGACTTCGGTTGCGTGTCATGGGCACATAGCCCTTGACGAGGGATGGGCCGTGTGCGATCGGCTTGCGGACAAAGCCGATTGCATGCGCCGGTATCACTGTGTACAATGCGGGAACTGGTTGGGGGATGGCGCCACGTCCCACCGCTCGTGTGGTTGTTCATCGAGAGGCGATCTATGCGTCTTTCGGAACCTTCGATAGCTGCGACGGCCGGTTTCTGCTGGTAGAAGGATAAAGGTATGGGACAGAGTCCGTTTGCCAAGAAGAGCCTCTTCTCGCAGGGGCCGCGGAACCAGCGACGCAGTACGCGCCTTGATCTCGAAGTGCCCATCATCCTGTCAGGGCGGGACGCCTTGGGACAGTCGTTCCGCGAAGAGACCGTGACGCGCATCGTCAACTTGCACGGCGCCAAGGTTCGCACCAGCCGCCCAGTGCTGGTGGGAATGATGGTCACGGTGGAGAACATCCGCTCCGGGCAGGGCGGGAAAGCGATCTGCGTGCAAGTGTATGAAGCGCTGCCCGGCGAAGCGACTCACGACATTGCGGTGCAACTCGTCCATCCCGGGAACATGTGGGGAGTGGAGAATCCCCCCGCCGATTGGGAGTTGGTGGCAGCCGAGCTTGGGGGGCGAAGGATCGCGGTGCCAGACCAGGGGAGTGCCCCGGCGGTGGCGACACCGCGGACGCTGGCAGGAGCGCCCCCTTCCCCGCCCCGCGCGCCGGAGGCGGCCCCGGCGGTTCTGAGTGCGCAGCTGGCTGGACTGGAGAAGCGCGCGGCAGAAATCGTGGGCGCCGCCGCCGAGAGCCTGCGCGCCCGGGCGGATGAGGTTGTGAGTGAAGGACAGCGGGATTTTCACCAACAACTCGAGGTGATGGTGAAAGAGGCTCGAGAACGAGCCACCCAAGGTATGGAAGAGACCTATGCCCAATTGTCGTCGGCCATCGAGATCCTCCGGGGCGAGGCGTTAACGGAGATCGACCGTGTGGCAGCGCAGAATTTCGAGAAAAAGTTGGACGCCCTGGTTTCAGGCGCTGAGAACGAGATGCAGGGCCGTGCGGAGAAGGCCACAGCCGACCTGCGGGCAGCGCTTGAGACCTTCCGCTCGGAGGCCATGGGCGAGGTCGCTCGGGAGGCCGTGACAAGTATTGAACAGCGGCTTGCGGAGCTCTCGAATGAAAATGAAAAGCGCATTGCCCAGCGAATCGATCAGGCGTTTGCAGAATTGGAAGCCGCTTTGGTGACGTTCCGCGCCGATCTCGGCGACGAACTGGCGGCGCGGCAGCAGCAGGCTCTGCAATCCACCGAGCAAGCACTCCGCGCGCGCGTGGCTGCCATGGTTTCCGCCTTCCTCGCTCCCGCGGGCGAGGCTCCCGCCACGCCGCAAGTGAATCCTGCCGCGAAGAAGTAGCCGGGCACTTTTCCCGCTTGACACCAGGCCATCCGTGAGCAAGGCAGACCTCCTGGCGCGATGAAGGGGGTCGTGTATCTCCTGGGAACGCCGACGGCGGGGAGGTCTGATATAATGTGCATTGTGTGGGGAAAGGGGCGATTTGCTTCCCACACGAACGACACAGGGCTTTCGCGCGACCTCGGGGCGATGATTTGGGTCGGCGTCGCCCGCACCCTCCCGATCTTCGGGCCGCCTGCAGCGGCACTCCTGCCGCTGACACTCCCGGTGATGACTTAGGTCGTAGGAAGGGGACGAGGCCCGCCTTAATCTGTTGTTGAACAGGGTTTTATAGAGGATTGCCATGGCCACTACGCATGTCGCTGCCCAGGAAGCAGAAGCTTCGGTCGAGCCGCAACAAGTCGTCAATGATCTGAGCATTCAGGTTGCGACCGTCAACGGCTCGGGCAGCCAGACCGCCAATATGGTCCTTCTGCGCGCTATCTTTCAAATGGGCATCCCGGTTTCGGGCAAAAATCTCTTTCCCTCCAACATTGCGGGCCTGCCGACTTGGTTCACGATCCGAGCCTCGAAGCAAGGCTATATCGCGCGCCGCAAGGAAGTTGACTTCCTTGTGGCCATGAATCCGGAGACGGCGGACGAGGATGTCCGGGACATCCGCCCGGGTTCGGCAGTGGTTTACGACGAGCGCCTGAACCTCAACCGGCTGCGCAAGGATCTCGTCTTCTATCCCGTCCCCTTCGACCAGCTTGTGGCCCCGGTCTGCCCCGACGCCAAATTGCGGAAGCTGGTTCGCAACATGATCTATGACGGCGTGGTGGCAAAGCTCCTGGGCGTCGAAATGGAAGAAATCCACAAGGCCTTGCAGAAACAGTTCCGCAAGAAAGCCAAGGCAGCGGAGCTCAACTGGAACGCCGCGAAAGCTGGTTACGAATTTGCGGAAAAGAAGCTGCCCAAAGCCGACCGCTTCTACCTGACGCGCATGGACGCGACGCGCGGCAAGATCATCATCGACGGCAATGCTGCCGCAGCACTCGGCGCCATGTTCGCCGGCGTCACGGTCGTGACCTGGTATCCCATCACGCCTTCTTCTTCGCTTTGCGAAACGCTGATCGAATACATGAAGCGCTACCGCATCGATCCCGAAACCAAGAAGGCAACCTTCGCCATCGTGCAGGCCGAGGACGAACTGGCAGCGATTGGTATGGTGCTGGGCGCGGGCTGGGCGGGCGCGCGGGCGATGACTTCGACCTCCGGGCCGGGAATCTCGCTTATGTCGGAATTTGTGGGCTTGGGCTATTACGCCGAAATCCCCGGCGTCATCTTCGACATTCAGCGCGTGGGCCCCTCGACCGGTTTGCCCACCCGCACCTCGCAGGGCGATGTCCTTTCCACGGCTTTCCTCTCGCACGGCGACACCAGGCACCCGATGCTTTTCCCGGCTTCGGTTGAAGAGTGCTTTTCCATGGCCATCGCGGCTTTCGATCTGGCCGAAGAGCTCCAGACGCCCGTCTTCGTCATGAGCGACCTGGACCTGGGGATGAACAATTGGATGGCGGATCCGTTCGCCTATCCGGAGAAGCCGATAGCGCGCGGGAAAGTGCTGAGCAAAGAAGACCTCGAGCGCCTCGGCGCCTTCGAACGCTACCGTGACGTGGACGGTGACGGCGTTGGTTACCGCACGCTTCCCGGCACGGACCATCCGGCGGCGGGTTACTTCACGCGCGGCAGCGGCCACAACGCGAAAGCCATATACAGCGAGCGCCCCCACGATTACACCGACAACATGGACCGCCTGGCGCGGAAATTCGAAACCGCCCGGCTCCGGGTTCCGGCCCCTGACATCCGCGAAGCTGCAGGACGCGAGGTGGGCATCATTGCTTACGGAACCAGCCATTGGGCGGTCGTCGAAGCTCTGGACCAATTGCGGCAGGAGCACGAGCTCGACATCAGTTACTGCCGACTGCGCGCGTTCCCGTTCAATGAGGTTGTGCGGGACTTCGTCCGCCGCCACCGGCGCGTCTATGTGGTCGATCAGAACCGCGACGCGCAGATGTGCCAGCTCCTGCGGCTGGACATGGATGCACAAGATGTGAAGAAGCTGCGCAGCATCCTCCATTACAACGGCCTGCCGCTCGACGCACGCAGCGTGACGGATTCCATTGTCGCGCAGGAGGAGGAGAGATAACCATGGCCAGCACGGCAACATCTCCGGCGCCACCGAGGAAAGTGAACCGGATCGGCCTGGAAATCCACGCGTATAAAGGCAATCGCAGCACGCTTTGCGCGGGTTGCGGGCACAACGCCATCTCCGAGCGCATTATCGAGGCATTCTACGAACTGGGCATTGAGCCGTACCGGGTGGCGAAACTTTCCGGCATCGGCTGCTCCTCGAAAAGCCCGGCCTATTTTCTGGGGACCTCGTGCGGGTTTAACGCCGTCCACGGACGCATGCCCTCGATTGCCACGGGCACCATGCTCGCCAATCGGACGCTGCTCGCCCTCGGCGTGAGCGGCGATGGCGACACGGCCTCGATCGGCATCGGCCAGTTCGTCCACCTCATGCGGCGGAACCTGCCGGTGATTTACATCATCGAGGACAACGGCGTCTATGGCCTCACCAAAGGCCAATTCTCCGCTACCGCCGACATTGGCTCGAAACTGAAGACCGGCGTCGTGAACGACCTCCCGCCCATCGACACCTGCGCGCTGGCTATCCAGCTCGGGGCCACCTACGTCGCCCGGTCGTTCTCCGGCGATAAGCGGCAACTGCTGGCCCTGCTCGAAGGGGCCATCGCCCATCACGGGACCTCGATGCTCGATGTGATCTCGCCCTGCGTCACCTTCAACGACCACGAGGGGTCAACCAAGAGCTACAGCTACGTCAAAGACCATGACGAGCCCCTCGCCGACATCAGCTTCGTGCCGTTTTTCCAGGACATCACCGTGGACTATGCGCCAGGTACCGCCACTGAAATCACCCTGCACGACGGGTCGCGAGTGATTCTTAAGAAGCTTGGCGAGGACTATGACCCGACGAACAAAGTCGAGGCGCTTCGCGTGCTGACCCAGGCGCACGACAAGGGCGAAGTGGTGACCGGCCTCTTCTACGTGGACACGAAGCGCGAGAGCTTCCTCGACCTGCTCAACGTCGTCGATGAGCCGCTGGCGACCTTGCCTGAATCCAGAGTGCGTCCGCCCAAGACGGCCTTGGACGAAATCATGGAGGACCTGAAGTAGGAGTCCGCTTGTAGCTCTCCGTGCCCCTTGTGATGCTGTGTGGCTCAATGGGGCTTGGAGAGGTAGCGCCCCGATTTATCGGGGCATGCCGAGCTAAAGCCCGGTGCTACTTTTCTGTCGGGAGCCCTGCCTCCCTCCAGCCGCGCCAGCCTCCGGCGAGCGACCACACGCGCTTATAACCCATCTTCTGAAGATTATCGGCGGAGAGCACCGAGCGGAAACCGCCACCGCAGTAGAGGATGATCTCGGCGTTGGGGTCCGAGATTGCCACCTCAATATCGCGCTCGATGATCCCCTTGCATAGATGCAAGGCGCGCGGCAGGTGACCCGCCGCCCACTCTTCCGATTCCCGCACGTCGATAAGATAGAACCCTCCGCCCTCGTCCAACCTGCTTTTCAACTCCGCGGCGCTAATCTCCTTCACGCGTTTCTTGGCGTCCTCGACCAGCGCCAAAAATCCCGGCGAATGGTGCTTGGCCATTTCTCCCCCTGCCGATGACAACCGCTGCTGTAGCGCCGGCCTGCGACCGGCGTCTTTCGCCCCGATCCATCGGGGCGCTACAGAAAAAGAACGTCCCTGTATTGTGCAATTCTCATTAGGTGCCAGTTGGGTTACCGCGACCTCCCACCTGCGGCACGGCGTTGTGCACGGCAATCCAAGACTGTGCCCCACCCGTTCCGGCGTGGTTACTCTTTCTCACAGTCGAGCTGCGATTTGAATCCGTCGATTCCCCCGCCCTGAGCCACTTCAACGCGCTGCTCCTGCTTCGTGCAGCCTCGCTTGCTGAGCGTCAAGAAATTCGGGCCGGGGATTAGCTCGACGACGATGAGTCCATCGGCGTTCGTTTCGCCCTTGGCGTTCTCAATCACCGGTCCGTTGGTCCAGACAATTTCGCACCGGACTTTGCCAAGCGGAGCTCCCTTTGAGTCTGTCACCCGCAGGACAACTGGTTTGTGCAGGATTTTCTCCGCCTCATAGGTCTCCGGTGGGGACATGACGAACTCGATGCTGCCCTCAGGATCGCTTGGGGTGAGCTCGATATGCCGAAAGACGACGGTGTCCTCCGCGATGTTGGGCCGACGCACCGTGACCCAATAGACGCCCAACGACAGGTGCGTGAATCGGTAGCGGCCATCGGCGTCCGTCTCGGCCTGGGCGACGAGTCGCTCCTGCTCGTCGCTCAGTGAAACCAGGGCGTCAATTATCCCGCCGCCCTCCGCGCGCGCGACATTGCCCGCAATCGAACCCTGACCCGTCGGGGCTTGAAGTTCGATCTCCACGCTGTTGCTCTCGAGTTCGCCCTGCCACAGCGCGATACCGAGAATGCGTTCCAAGTCCGCCCCGTTGGAATAACGGGCGCGATAGATGACGGAAAGACGGTAGCGCCCCCACAAGGAGGTTCCATTCCCCTCTGGGCCGGATTGGGCCGGCAGGAGCTGGATCGTGGCCTTCTCGGCTGTGTCCTCGTCCGCATCGAGCCGCACGAGTTTTGGCCGAGGAAGCCCCACACTCTCAAACACACTTCCACGTGCTGGAGTGTTGATTTCCTGCGCGCTCGGTGCGCCCAGGGGGTCGAGTCGAACCTCAAGTGCGGAGCCCTCGCCCGCCTGACTCCGAGCGCGACGGTAAAGATACAGCGGCGCCTTTCCGCCGTTATGGAATTGGAGGGTGACGCGCGCGGGATAGGGCGTAGCGATCGTCAACTGTTCGAGGGAGATCAGCAGCTTGAGATCGTCGCTGGGGGCTGCTTGTGCTGGAGCCTGCTGGGCCAAAATTGCCAATGCCAGGGCGAGGAGAACCGCCGTCGCGGCACAACAGCGAACGCGCCTCCGCCCAACCATGCCACTCGCGACCTGAAGAAATCCGCCCAAGAATCCATTATACATGCGTGGCGGCGCCAGTCCGGACGTGCACAAGCGCTGCCTAGAGCACGCGAAGAATCAGGCATTTCAGGTAGTGAGTTTCAGGAACGGTCAGAAGAATGGGATGGTCGCGGGATTGCGTTCGCCGCTCGACGATCACCAGCGTGCGATGAGCGTCGAGCGCCGCCGAGGCGACCGTTTCCAGCAGGTCGGCGTCGCTCACGTGAAACGAGCAGGAACAGGTAATGAGATAGCCGCCCGGATTCAGCCTCTTGAGCGCGCGCAGGTTCAGCTCCTTGTAACCCCGCAGCGCGGATTCGCGGCTGGATTTCTGACGCGCGAAAGCGGGCGGGTCCAGCACAATCGTATCGAAACGCCGCCCCTCCTGGTCGGCGGTCTTGAGGAAGTCGAAGCAGTTGGCTTCCCGCCATTCGATGCTGGGGATGCCGTTCAATTCCTGATTCCGGCGAGCCAGTCGGAGTGCCTCGGCGGAAACTTCGACGCCCACGACCGATTCACACTGCGTGGCCAGCGTGATCGCGAAAGCTCCGGTGTAAGCAAAACAATCGAGCAGACGGCCGCGCGCGTACTTCTTCGCGGCAATGCGATTCTCGCGCTGGTCGAGGAAGCCGCCGGTTTTTTGCCCGCCCTTCAGGTCGTAACACAACTTAACGCCGTTATCCTCGACGATAACTTCGTTAACGTCTTCGCCCGCGAGCACGCCCACCTGCTCGGGTAACCCTTCGAGCGCGCGCACGGCGACGTCATTCCGTTCGAGAATCGCACGCGGTGTGAACTGCTCCTCGAGGATTTCGACCACGGTCGGCTTCAAGCGCTCCATCCCCTGGCTTAGTGTTTGGAGGACGCAACAATCCCCGTAGCGGTCGACGATGAGCGACGGCAGCAGATCACCCTCCGCGGCGACCAGCCGATAAGCGCACGCGCCCTCGACAACCTGCTCGCGGTACGCTGCCGCAGCCCGAATCCGTTCGGCGAGGAACGCGCGGTCAAACGGCCGGCTCTCTCGGGTGAGCAACCGCAACGCGATCTGAGATTTGTCGCTGTAAAGAGCTTGACCCCAGAAATGTTTTTTCCTGTCAACCAGGCGCACAACGTCGCCCGGCGCCGCGCCCGGGGCGTCAGTAACATCCGCGCGATAGATCCAAAGATGGCCCGAGGCAATACGGTCAATCCCGCGGGCGGTGATGGTGACGGCAGGGGAGCTCACGTGCAGAATGTATCACAAGGTTGCGCTCGGGGCCTTCCCGGGTCTGACGTTCGCCCCGCATGAATCGCTGCGAGGTTCGACGCTCGTGGAGGTTCGGGCGGTTGATTCGATCTGCTGCAACGCCTAAGATACCTCGGTCATTCTCTCGAGGAGGAATGCCGCATATGCGTGCGCAAAGGATTGCTGTTCTCGTGCTGGCTTTGGCGATTGTTTTCGGTGGCCCTACTTGGGGAGCAGAAAAGAATCAGGCGTCGCACCATCCTCCCACCGTTCAGGAGGCGGAGAGATTCATCGAGCAAGCGGAAGCCCGCCTGAACAAGCTCGCGATCGCCAGCTCGCAGGCCGACTGGGTGCAAGCTACTTACATCACCAACGACACGGAGGCGCTGGCCGCTTCCGCCCGGGGGGAGTTCTTGGGCGCCGTCACTGAGCTGGCCCACAGGGCGAAGCGCTTCGAGGCAATGAAGCTGCCCCCGCCGGTGGCCCGCAAACTGAAGCTGTTGAAGCTTTCTGTTTCCGCACCAGCACCCCAGGATCCTAAGGAGCGCGCTGAGCTGGCGCAGCTCAGCACTTGGCTGGAGGGCACTTACGGCAAAGGGAAGTACTGCCCGCAAAGTGGGCCATTTGCGGGCAAGTGCCTCGGCCAAAGCGAGATGGAAGAAGCCATGGCTAGGACCAAGGATCCCGCCACCCTGCTCGATCTTTGGGAGGGTTGGCGCAGGTTTTCTCCGCCCATGCGCCCCAAGTACACGCGTTTCGTCGAGCTGGCGAACAAGGGAGCCCGAGAAATGGGCTTCGCCGACCTTGGCACCTTGTGGCGGTCGAATTACGACATGACCCCGCAAGAGTACAGCGCGGAGTTGGACCGGTTGTGGCAACAGGTGCGCCCGCTGTACATCGCCCTGCATACCTACGTGCGGTCGCAGTTGGTGAAGAAATACGGGCCGCAGGTCGTGCCGCCCAACGGGCCGATTCCCGCCCATTTGCTGGGGAATATCTGGGCGCAGGATTGGACCAACATCTATGATTTGCTCGACGTGCCGGGCAGCGGCGGAGGCGTGGACCTCACTCCCATCCTCCGGGAGAAGAAGGCCAACGACCTGGGGATGGTGCGCTACGGCGAGCGCTTCTTCACGTCGCTCGGCTTCGACCCGTTGCCGGAGACCTTCTGGACGCGCTCGCTCTTCCTCAAGCCGCGCGACCGCGACGTCGTCTGCCACGCCAGCGCCTGGGACATCGACAACCAGCAAGACGTCCGCCTGAAGATGTGTATTCAAATCCGCGACGAAGATTTCCGCACCATCCACCACGAACTGGGCCATAACTTCTACCAGCTCGCCTACCGGCACCGACCCTTCCTCTTCCAGGACAGCGCCAACGACGGCTTCCACGAGGCGGTCGGCGACACCATCGCGCTCTCCATTACGCCGGAGTATCTGCAGAAGATCGGCCTGCTCCGACAGGTGCCCTCCACCGAAAGCAACCTCGGCTTGCTCATGCACGGGGCACTCGAGAAGGTAGCCTTCCTGCCCTTTGGGCTGGTCATCGACCAGTGGCGTTGGCGGGTCTTTTCCGGCGAGGTGAAGCCGGCGGACTACAATCGGGCTTGGTGGGATCTGCGCACCAAATACCAGGGCGTGGCCGCGCCGGTGGCGCGCACGGAGAGTGACTTCGATCCCGGGGCGAAATTCCACGTCCCTGCCAATGTTCCCTATACGCGCTACTTCCTGGCCGCGATTCTCCAGTTCCAGTTCCAGCGAGGTCTGTGCCGGGCGATCGGTTATACCGGCCCGCTACACCGGTGCTCAATCTATGGCAACCAGGAGGCCGGCGCGCGGCTGAAGAAAATGCTGGAAATGGGGAAAAGCCGTCCCTGGCCGGAGGCGCTCGACGCCCTCACGGGAGAGCGTCAGATGGACGCTACGGCCATGCTCGACTACTTCGCGCCGTTGAAGAAGTGGCTCGACGAGCAGAACCAGGGCAAGCCGACCGGCTGGTAATCTTACGCGGGGGCCGGATTCGAGATTACAATTCCTGAGGGATGCTCCTCGAAGAGTTCAACTATCCGCTTCCCTCCGAGCTGATTGCCCAGCGACCGCTCGAGGAGCGTGATGCCTCGCGCATGATGGTGCTCGACCGCCCGGCCGGCACGTTTCGCGACCGAACGTTTCGCGAGATTCCCGAAGCTCTGAGAGCGGGAGATCTGCTGGTCTTCAACAACACCAAGGTCTTTCCCGCCCGCCTGCTGGGCCGGCGGAGAGGCGCGACCGCGCAGCGCATGGGCAGACACAATCCCGCTGCGCGCGAGTTTCTCACCGCCGAAGTGGAATTGATGCTGACCCGTCAGGAAAGTGAGGACGTGTGGGAGGGGTTGGTCCATCCCGGGCGGAAGATCAGGACCGGCGAAGTCCTCGTATTCGGTGAAGGCGAGGTCGAGGCGGAGGTCATCGGTCGTGGCGAGCACGGCCTTCGTCGCGTCCGCCTGACCGCGCGCAGCGGTTCAATTGAAGCGGCCATCGATCGCGTGGGGCACGTGCCTCTGCCCCCTTATGTCCGCCGCCCCGACGACGCTCGAGACCGCGAGACTTACCAAACCGTCTATGCCAAAGTGCGCGGCGCCGTCGCCGCGCCCACCGCGGGCTTTCACTTTACGGAACGCGTCCTCGTGGATTTGCGCGCGCGCGGCATCGAAAGCTGCGAGATCACGCTGCATGTAGGGCTCAGCACTTTCCAGCCGGTGCGGACCCTGCAGATCGAACAGCACAAGATGGGAACCGAACGATACGATATCTCCGCCGACGCCGCGGCAGCCATCAATCGCGCCCTCGACGACGGTCGCCGGATTGTTGCCGTGGGGACGACCAGCGTGCGCGCCCTCGAGCACGTGGCGCGCGAACACGACGGCCGCGTGGTCGCGGGCAGCGACGAGACGAGCTTGTTCATCATTCCCGGCTTTCAATTCCGCATCGTTCGCGCGCTGCTCACCAATTTCCACCTGCCAAAATCCACCTTGTTGATGCTGGTCTCCGCCTTCGCGGGCAAAGAACTCCTCCTGCGCGCCTACGGACACGCCATCAGCGAGCGCTACCGCTTCTACAGCTACGGCGACTGCATGTTGATTCTGTAACGGCGGTTTTTGACCGCCGGCATCTGTGGTGGGAGGGCGACTTTTAGGACGGCGTCCGGCCGAGGGGTGGAGTGTCGGGCTGCCCGCCCCGGCTCGCCCCGGGAACGCGCCGGGTTGAAGCCGGTCCTCCGGCATCGCTTGTTTACCGCGCTTCACGTGCTATCATTGAGTGTATGAAAGCCGTCCAGCACCGTCTCACCTATTCCGAGTTCCGCTTGTTGCCTGAGGATGGCAAGCGCTATGAACTCATCAACGGAGAAGTCATAGTGACTCCCGCCCCGAGCGAGAAACATCAGAGAGTTTCCATGCGCCTGGCCTCCCACCTTTTTGCTTTTGCCGAGCAGCATAAGTTGGGAAGCGTGTATGCGGCGCCCTTCGAAGTCGTGTTGAATGATCGGCTGGCTTTTCAACCGGATATCGTTTTTGTATCCGCTGCCAGGCGGCACATCATCGGGCCGGAGTACATTCTAGGAGTACCCGACCTAGTGGTTGAGATCCTTTCACCTCATCGCCCGGCGCTCGATCGCGTGACCAAATTCGAACAGTACGCGCAACACGGCGTGCCCGAATATTGGATCGTGGACCCTGTCGGCGAACGGGTCGAAGTGTTCAGGCTCTCTGGGTCAGACTACGAATTGCGGGCGAGGCTCTCTGGGGAGCAAAATCTAGAGTCGCCGTTGTTTCCCGGCTGGTGCCTCTCCGTTCAAGCCCTATTCGCCAGTTGATCACCCCCGCACGTCCATCATCTGATAGCGAAGCCTTCGGAGTGTCCGCCGGCTGACGGACTGCGCTTCCGCTTCGCTTTTTGCGAGCTTCGCTCGCGCCCGCGAAAAGCGTCCGCCTTCTCCTCAAAAATCCTTGCAGAATACCGCCTGGGTCTTGACGACTCGATAGTCAAGCGACGCATAGAAGGCATGGGCGTCCTTGCGGAGCACGTTGGAGCGGAGATAAACGGATCGGAGGCCGCGCGCGCGAGCCCATTGCTCGGCGTGCCTCATCAAGAGCTTGCCCACGCCGCGCTGGCGTTGGCTCTCGTCCACGACGAGCCCGCCGATCTCGGCCTGGGGATCGCTCTCAGCGGTGTGTTTGACGAAGACATGGACCCAGCCGATGACAGGCCCAGCGCCGAGTTCCGCAACGTAAACCGCGTGCTCGTCGCGTGGGAGCAGGTGACCCAAGCGCGCGCCCACCTGCTGCGGAGTGGACGGGTAGCCGAGCTGCGTCGCCAGTTCTGCGACGCGCTCGGCATCCCCGAAGGTGGCGGGCCGAACGCGAAGCTCGCTCAGGGGTTCACCTCGTTTCCTCGACCTGGCTGGCCTGGCCCCATCAACCCCAGCGCACACGCGGGCGGGCGTCCCGACTTGTCGGGGCGGTCCACTGGACCGCTCAGTCCCACCTCACGCGCACGCGATACTTCAGGATCGACTCTCCGTTGGCCGCCACGGGCACGGTGAAGCGCGCCGCAAAGGCCGCGGTCTTCTCCCACTTGAACGTGGAGTCCAGAATCCGCCAGTCGCCCCCGATGGGTTCATTGACCAGCACCGTGATGGGCTCCGCCTTGTGATTGCGCAACGCGATTTCGAAGGCCAGCTCGTAAGTGTGCGGCCCGAGCGACTGGAAATCCGTCTGTTTCCGCTCCGCCACGATGTCGAAGGCGTTGCCGATCAGCAGGTCGAGCGTTTCGTCCTTGGGTGTGTGGTCGATGCGGTCTTCGCCGATAAACTGCACCCGGCCCTTGGAATCGCCCTGATAGACGCGCACGGTGCCGGCCGGAAGCGGAATGCCCAGCGAGTTGGCCTGCGAATTCTTGAACTTCATGCGCACTTGGATGGGATCCTTGAACGGTTGCCCTGGCCGCTGCTGGTTGTGATAGTAGAACTGTTGGCCGTTGACCTCGAAGACTTTCTCGATATTGACACCCGTAGACGCGAGCAGGCTGATCTGCTTGGTTTCGTTGTTCCGCACCGTCGTGGGGCGCTCGAGCGTATAGAGGTGATATTCGGAAAGCCCTTCTTCCGCAAACTGCGCTGCCGCCGGGGCGGCCATCGCCTTCATGGCCCGACCCTCGAGAGCCATGTCTCTCTGCTGGTAGACGCGGTGCAGCTCACCGGCCACGAGTTGCAGCATGGCGTTCTTGAACGCCGTGCCGCTGTTGTTGACGATGGTGACCCAGCCGTTCAAGTCTCCAGTCTTCTGGTCGGCGGCGACGGTGAGCACATAGTCCGAGTTCCAGTTGATTTGATTCGTCAGGTAAGAGGCCTCGACCGTCTGCTCGCCCGAGTGGCGATTATCGAGCAGCCAGACGAGTGTGGGCTTGCTGTAAAGGTTCTCAGGCAGGTCGGGAAAGACGTAGCGGTCCGCTCCCATGCCGGTGATGATCTGGTTGCCGACCTGCCAGACCGGCCCTTCGTTGTAAGCGAGCAGCGTCGCCTCGACGGGATCCTCGCGCGTCGTGTTGTTTTCCGTGCGCAAGCGCACGAGGGTTAGCTCTTTCCCCACGTATTTCTGCAGCAGTTTTTGGGGGCTCAAGAGGTCATATTCGTAATTCTGCTCGAGCACGGCCAGGTCTTTGGGCGCGGTGAGGGAAACGATGTGGACCGTGGCGGGATTCACGGCGGCGGCAATATCCATGAACCGCAGGTCGATCGTGCCTGTCGCGAGTTTCACCCGGCGAACATCGCGCACCAGGGCGATATTGGAGTTGTAAACGGTGACCGCAAGTTCTTTCTGGTCGGCTTCCGTCGAGGTCTGCGCGGTCTGAGCAAAACTTTCGGGCATGAAAAGAAATAGAGCGCAAGCCAGCGTCCAGATCAATCTCGGCAAAGGGGTTCGGTTCAACATGGAGCACCTTCCAGGGCTGATTTTCGTCCTTCCGCCTGTAGAACGCACAGCCTAGCGTTTCTTGCAGCAGAAATAAAGTCGCATCATCGCGTCGGACTCCAAAAAAACTCTGCAAGCTTTGCGGCGCCACGCGTTCCATCCGTGAAGCGGCGCGAGGTATGGGACGAGCGGGCCGCAGGATCGTAGGAGGTGGAACATGCGAAAGGACTGGATGACCGCAGGCGTGATGCTTGTGTTATTGGCCGTGCCACTCGTGGGGCAGGTGGTTCGACCGCGGCCGGAGCCCTTGCCGAAGGGCAGAGGCGTGGCTGAGTTCCGGGAGAGCTGGAAAGCGCTCCCGCCCATCACGCGGCGCAACCTGAGCGTTTACCCTGTCGTCTCGACGCTGGGCGCGGACACTTCAGGTTTCATCACGCTGGACGAAGGCGTCGCGGCGGGAACGGTGAAGATTCTCGAGCGTGGCCAAGTGGACGGCGCCATCTACCGGCGGCGTGACAGTCGCCGCTGGCCGCCCCCAGTCGAGCAATTCCCGGAGCGCGGCGGAGCGAGCGTGAACGAGCTCGTCCTGCTGAACGAATCGAGCCGGCCGTTGCTGCTGCTCGCCGGCGAAGTGGTTTCCGGCGGAAAGCAAAACCGGATCATCGGCGCGGACCTGGTCGTGCCGCCCAAGAGCGACCCGCTGCCCCTCACCGTTTTCTGCGTCGAGCACGGGCGGTGGTCGGCGGGCGGCGGATCGTTCGGCTCTGCGAAGGCCATCGCGCATCCGGAGATTCGCCTCCAGGCGCAGGCGAACAAAAGCCAGCAAGGAGTTTGGGACTCCGTATCCCGCGCGGCGGGAGCGGTTGCCGCGGCCTCGCCGACCCAGGACTACAACGCCGTGCTCCACAGCGAGGCAGCCCAGGAGCGAGTGGAGAAAGCCGCCCGGTCGATCGAAGTTGACTACGAACGCGAATTGCGCGAACAGGTCGGCGGCCGAGGCGCCGTCGGCGTGGTCGTGGCGATCAACGGCGAGCTGGTCTGGAGCGACGTGTTTCCCAATGCGGAGCTCTTTCGAAAGTACTGGCCCAAGCTGCTGCGCTCTTACGTGATGGAAGCGGAGAGCCGCGAGCCGGGCGAGGTCTCGCCTTGGGGCGATAAGCGCATTAACTCGCCGAGCCCCAAGCGGGCGGAAGCCTTTCTGCTCGAAGATCGTGGCCGCGTGAGTATCAAGATCGAGCCCGCCGCGTATCGTCGCACGGAGATCGCCTCGGGCGATTATCAGATCGTCGCCCTCGAAGCTGTCGAGAAATCCGAGGAGCCGGGTCTGATGCTCCATTACAACAAGATGGCACGGAGCTGACCGCGGGGCTCCTCCACCGCACCTCATAGGGGCGATGCGCGGATCGCCCCTACCTGAACTCTGCCTGGATCTTCCCTAAATCAACTTCGTCAAATTCGTGGAATACCCACTCGGCGTGGCGGAGTTCCTCGGGCGGGCGACTGTGGGCGAGCGCCAGGCACTTCATTCCCGCCTTTTGCGCGGCGACGACGCCGAGCGGTGCGTCTTCGATGGCCAGGCACTCGGCGGCCGCGAGTGGCGGATTCTCGAGCGGAGGCAGTTGCCGGAGCCGCTTGAGCGCCAGGAGATAGACTCCCGGGTCGGGCTTCGAGCGCTCGCAGTCATCGGCGGTGGCCAGCACCGAAAACAATTCGCGCAGGCCGAGCCTGCCGAGCAGGTGCTCGATTTCGACGCGCAGGCTGCCGCTGGCGATGGCAAGCGGGAATCGTGCTGCTGCTTCTTTCACAAACTCGACCGCGCCGGGCATGGGCGGCAAACCGTTGCGGATGATTTCCTGATAGGCATGGAATTTCCATGCGAGGAGCGCGTCGCGACGCTCGGCGTCGAGCGGCCGATCGTGACTCTGGTACAGGTGCTCGATCATGCCCCGGTCGTCGAGCGCCAGGTAGTCGCGGAAATACTCGTCCTCGGTGACCGTCCAGCCTTCCTGAGCGGCCATCTGCTGGGTCAGTTTAAGGATCAGGTACTCGCTGTCAACGATGACACCGTCAAAGTCAAAGATGATGGCACGCAACAAGGTTGGTTCCGCTCCAACGGGGATGAGGGCGCTGCTCCCGAGACCCGCGCCCACAGGGGCTAGAGGAGCCTTGCCCCCCCAAAAACGCGCTCGCCGAGGTAAGAAGCCCGCTATGATACACTTAAGTTTTCAGGCGCGGCAAGGCGCGCGGCCGATACCCCCGCGGGGGCGCCCAGCATCCAATAACTGAGGAACGTACAGAGCATGAATCAAGCGCTCAGCATCCCGGTGGCGTTGGTGGCGGGAGTGGTGTCATTCCTCTCTCCCTGCGTGCTGCCGCTGGTGCCGGGCTATATTTCGATGCTCTCCGGCGCCTCAATGGAAGAACTGAAGGCCAACGCCAGCGCGGGACTGGGGGCGCGGATTTTCCGCAACTCGCTGGCCTTCGTCATCGGATTCTCGGTGGTGTTTGTCGCCCTCGGCGCCTCGGCGACGGCAGTGGGCAACTTCCTGCTGGCGAAGCGGACGATCTTCAATATCGTCGCGGGCATCGTCGTCATTATTTTCGGGTTGCATTTGACGGGGCTGGTCAGAATTCCGCTGCTCTATCGCGAGGCCAGGATGAACACGGGCCAGCCGAAGCGCGGCCTGGGCGGCTCCTTCTTGTTGGGGTTCGCCTTCGCATTCGGTTGGACGCCCTGCATCGGGCCGATTCTGACGGGCATCCTGGCGCTGGCGGCCACCCGCGACACGGTTTTCCAGGGGATGTTCCTGCTAGCCGTTTATTCGGCGGGGCTGGCGATTCCTTTTGTTCTGACGGGCCTCGGACTGAGCCAGTTCCTGAAGTTCTATGGTGGTTTCAGGCGGCACTTACAGGTCGTTGAGGTGCTCTCGGGGGTTCTCCTGATTGCGATTGGCGGGTTGATGGCCTTCAACAAACTCGGAATGCTCTCGGGGTACTTGCGCTTTTTGAACGTGTTCTCGCTGTAGGGCTCGGCTTGAGCGGCTGCGGAAAAACTCGTCGGGAATGTCATTCTGAGGAGCCGCAGGCGACGAAGAATCTCGTAAGTCCCTTGGGTGAGAAGCTGAAGATCCTTCGCTCCGCTCAGGATGACATTGTTGAAGCGTTTTTCCGCAGCCTGTTTAGCCGGGCACATGTGCCGGCCTGAAGGCGGGCGCTACAAAAGGGAAGGAATTTGCACCCAATCCTTTTTGATTTCGGCTTCTTCCAGTTGCCCACTTACGGAGTGCTCCTGGTAACAGCGCTGGTGACGGCCATTTACACGGCCGTGCGGGAAGGAAAGCGCGAGGGCTTGGAGTCCGGCCGGTTGCTCGATTTCAGCACCTGGCTCATCGTCGTGGCCCTCGTGGGCGCTAAGGCGCTGATGGTGCTGACCGACTGGCGATTCTACTGGGAGAACCCATCGGAAATCCTCAGCCGCTCAACCCTCCTCGCGGGCGGGGTGTTCTATGGCGGCTTTATCGCCGCGGTCTTCTTTGCGGTCTGGTACGTGCGCGTCTATCGGCTTCCGCTTTGGAAGGTTTTCGACATCTATGCGCCGGGTATCGCGCTGGGGCTGGGCATCGGCCGGCTCGGATGTTTCGCCGCAGGCTGCGACTACGGCAAGCCCACCACCTCCGCCCTCGGCGTGGTCTTCAAAAGCCGCGTAGCCCATGAAGTGGCGGGCACGCCCCTGGGTGTGCGCCTGCATCCTACGCAGATTTATGAATCGCTGGCTTGCCTGCTGATCTTCGCGATTCTCGTCTGGAGCTTTCGGACGAAGCGGTACGACGGCCAGATCTTCCTGCGGTATATTACGCTCTACGCGGTGGCGCGCTTCCTTATCGAGTTCCTGCGCGGGGATGAAGACCGAGGGTTTGTGTTCAACCATCTTCTCTCCACGTCGCAGTTCATCGCGCTGCTGGCCTTGGGAGCGGCGGCGGTGTTGTACTGGTATTTGCACTCGCCGCGCAGTGCAAGCGCGGTGTCAGACGCAAGCGTGCCGGCCGTCAGGCGCGCGCGGTGATGAGGCTAAGGGTAGCGATCCGGACCGGCCAGGAACTGAAGGCTGAGTTAAGAGGGCGTTTCGGCAAGGGCAACCAGGGCGCAAATAGGGCGAACAAGGACCGTATACGAGGATGGGGGAGAGTGCGGGGCCCGCATGGAGAGTGAATCGGTGAAGACGTATCGAGTGGCATTTGGCGCCTTGTTGGCGATCCTCCTGGTCGTGGGACTGTATTTCGTCAACCGTTACTGGATCGCCCCGGCGACGCAAAGGCATGCCGCCAAAGCCACAAGCGGGGACCGGCCGATGGCACCGGCCTTCAGCTTGACGGATCTCAACGGCCGAAAAATCAATCTGGCTGACGAAAGAGGGAAGGTCGTGCTGCTGGATTTCTGGGCGACGTGGTGCGGCCCCTGCCAGTTGGAGATTCCCGGCTTCGTCAAGCTCCAGGAGCGCTACCGCGACCAGGGCCTCGTGGTGATCGGCGTCTCGATGGACGACAGCGTTGAGCCGGTGCGCGACTTTTACCGCGAGTTTAAGATGAACTATGCCGTGGCCATGGGCGACCAGCGGATTGGCGAGCTTTATGGCGGCATCATCGGCCTGCCCACAACCTTCCTCATCGGCCGCGACGGACATATCTACGCCAAGCACACGGGCGCCACGGACATTTCGGTGTTTGAAGACGAGATCAAGACCCTGCTCGCCGCCGACGCCAATTCTGGGGTAGCAGAGCTCAGGCCGGTCGGCGGCACGCGGCCGCAAGAGAGGATCGAGCTGGGCGACCCGGCCGAGATCGACTCCGAAGTCCCGGGCGTCAATCTCTCCAAACTGAACCCCCAGCAGGTGGCCATGTTCAAGAAGCAATTGGAAACCCTGCACTGCGATTGCGGGTGCAAGCTCACTATTCTGAGGTGCCGTCAGATTGACCGCGCCTGCAACATCAGTAGACGCGTCGCGCGGGAACAACTCGAAAAGTTTCTGAAACCCTCGGTGTAGCCGAGGTCCAATCCTCCTATGAAAAATTCTCTTTGCAAGGTGTGGCTCGCATTCTGCGCAACTGTCTTGGCGGCCCTCGCGGCCGCAGTGGCCGCGCCACAGAACGCGCCGGAGGTTGTGGCGGTGAAAACCGTGCTCGCCGCGGACGGCGTTCATCCGGGCAAGACTCTCAAGGTCGCGGC
Organism: Terriglobia bacterium; assembly: GCA_020072655.1. Lineage (GTDB taxonomy): Bacteria > Acidobacteriota > Terriglobia > UBA7540 > UBA7540 > JAIQGB01. The sequence goes on from JAIQGH010000004.1 coordinate 41,850, forward strand.
CCTCGCCCACATTACCCCGGGCTATCACATCAACGACCACAAGCCGACGCTCGACTACCTGATCCCAACCGAGTGGAAGCTCGATTCTCCGAGCCCACTCAGCGTGGAGACGGTTGTCTATCCGAAAGGCGAGCTGAAGAAGTTCGCCTTCTCCGACAGGCAGCTCTCAGTATACGAAGGAGACCTGACGGTGGGAGCGTTGCTCCGGGTGGCGCGCGACGCCACGCCGGGGGCCTATACGCTCAAAGGGAAGTTTAGCTACCAGGCCTGCAACGACCATGCCTGCCTTCCGCCGAGGAGCTTGCCAGTAACGCTGACCGTCAACGTGGTGGGCCGCCGGACTCCTCTGAAGACTTTGAACCAAGACATCTTCAGCAGGTTGGAGGGACTCGAACCGGCGGGCAAGAACCTCTGAGCCGCCGAAAAGCGGATGGATCCCACACCCGCCAACTCGACACCATCCGACGGACCCGCACCGGGCAAAGGCCCCACGCGCGGGGCCATCGCGATGGTCGTCCTGACACTGGGGCTGCTCGCGGCGCTGGTGTGGACCTTCAAGCCGCGGCGAGTGCCGTTCACGCCGGCGCCGCTCGATTCTCTCCCCGCCGGTTGCCCGAAACTTGCGCGGGAATTCGTTCCGACCAATATCGCCGACTTCCCGAGTTCGCTTCTGGCTGGCCTCTCGCCCGACGAGAGGAGGCAGGCGATCTTCCGCCTGAACATGCAGCCTTGCCCGTGCGGCTGCAACTCCAGTGTGGCCCACTGTCGCATTACCTACCCGGATTGTGAGATCTCGCGCAAGCTGGCTGAGGAGATTGTCGCCAAGATCAAGGCTGAAAGGGTTCAACATCGGTGATGGAACGCCGACGACAGAACCCGGCAATCATCAGGCCAGGATAGATTTGGACTTTACGCGGGCGGCTCGCGTGGGTAATATCAGCCCCACGATCGCGCTGGCATTACGCTCCGGGCTTGGGGAGCACGGATGAAGATTGGTATTATTTCCGACACGCACGCGTACTTCGACCCGCGCCTGCCGGAGTTGTTGGCGGGCGTGGACGCCATCCTGCACGGAGGCGACGTCGGGTCGGTGGAGGTTCTGGACGAACTCGCTCAGATTGCCAAAGTCCATGCGGTCCGCGGCAACGTGGACCCGCGTGAGCTCGAGCTCCCGCCCTCACTCTGCATGGGGTTCGAGAATGTCCAGGTGGAAGTGCATCACCAGTTGGCAATCCCCCAGTCCGAGCTCGAGGCCTGGTCGGACGGCGCGCTGCTGGTGAAGATGCGCCCGGAGCGCCGCGATGGTTTCCTGAAAACCTTCGGCGAGGCGACGCGCGTGGTGGTTTTCGGGCACAGCCACAAACCTTGCCTCTTGACGATGGGGCACAAGATCTTCTTCAACCCGGGCAGCGCCGGTCAGCAACGGTTCTCGCTACCACGCTGCTTCGGGACACTGGAGATTTTCCCGCGCGGCGTCCGCGGCTCGCTGGTGAGTCTGGAGCGGCACAATGAGAGATTGCCCGCGAAAGTCTGGTTGCCGGTGGGAGGTTAGCCACCATGCTGACCCTAAAGAAAGTCAAACGCATCCTGGAAATTGTCGCGACCGTGGCCGCGGTGGCGGTGGTTTTGATCGAGAAGTTGGAGAAGAAATCGTAGCGCGCCGCTTCAGCACGGCGTGCCGGGTCACCCGGTAACGGAGCGCTACGCCCGCAGACGCTCGGCTGCCCTGAGCAGCCGCTCGACGACCCGCCTCCGCCCCAGCACGGCCATCACCTCAAACAATCCCGGGGCCACGGCTTGACCCGTCAGCGCCACCCGCGAAGCGTTGATGAGCAGGCCGGCTTTCACTGCCTTTTCTTCGGCTAGAAGGCGCAAAGCCTTCTCCGTTTCCTGACGATCGAACGGGTCAATGCCCGCGAGCCGCTCGGCGAGCGCCGTGAGCAAAGCCGGCAGAGAGGCGTCCTTCCAGAACTTCTTCGCCGCTTCCGGATCGTATTCGTACTCATCCGAAAAGAAGGCGCGAAACGCGCCGGAGAAATCTTTGAGGGTCCGGGTTCGCGATTGGAGCAATCGCACGGCGGCCTCGAATCGGCTTCGATCTTCGTCCTGAATTCTGAATTCCGAATTCTGAATTCTCTCTCCCACTGCGGGCCGCATTTGAGCGTTGTGCAGCTCCTCCTCCACCAGCGGCAGCAGCCGTTCGACGGGCAGCGTGCGGAGATATTCGGAGTTCATCCAGGCGAGTTTCTCGGGGTCGAAGACCGCGTTGGATTTCGAGATCGCGCTCAGCTCGAATTCCCTCACCATCTCCTCAATGGGCACGATTTCCTTGCCGCCCGGCGGCGTCCAGCCTAGCAGCGCCAGGAAATTCACCAGCGCCTCCGGCAGGATGCCCTGCTCGCGGTAAGCCTCAACGGAAGTGGCGCCGTGCCGCTTGGACAAGCGCGCGCGGTCCGGCCCGAGGATGAGCGGCAGGTGCGCGAAGACCGGTGTCGGCGCGCCGAGCGCCTGGTACATCAGGATTTGTTTGGGTGTATTCGAGAGGTGGTCGGCCCCGCGCACCACGTGGGTCACGCGCAGGTCGAGGTCATCGGCCACAACGCCCAGGTGATAGGTGGGGTGGCCGTCGGAGCGCAAGAGCACAAAATCTTCGATGTCGGTGTTCTCGATTTCAATGTGGCCGAAGACCTGATCGTCAAAGCTCGTCTTGCCCGCTTCAGGGACTCGGAAGCGGATGGCGAACGGCTCGCCCGCAGCGCGCCGACTCGCCCGCTCGGCCTCGGACAGATGGCGGCAGGCTCCGTCGTATTTCCAAGCGCGCCGCTCGGCCTCGGCTTGGGCGCGCCTCGCCTGAAGCTCTGCGACCGAACAGAAGCAAGCATAAGCGTGTCCAAGCCGTTCGAGTTCCGCGGCCATCGCGCGATATCGTGCGAGACGCTCCGACTGCAGGATCGGCCCCTCGTCCCACGTGAGCCCCAGCCACTCCATGCTGCGCAGGATGGCCGTAGTCAACTCAGGTTTCGAGCGATCCACGTCGGTATCTTCAATGCGCAGGATGAACACGCCGCCGTGATGCCGCGCGAAGAGCCAGTTGTAGAGCGCCGTGCGCGCTCCTCCCACGTGCAGATAGCCGGTGGGCGAGGGGGCGAAGCGGACGCGGATGCCAGTCATCAATTTGTCCTGCTGACGATCAGGGGCCGACGGCGCGGATTAATGCTGCGCGCCCAAGCCCCCTCATCGTATGCCATCCACCAGGGGAAAGGAAGGCGGCTGCGTGGCCTGCCGAACAGCAACCTCACGGGCGAAGTCAGCCGGATCGAAGCTCAGAAATGAAAACGGTAGCGCAGTTCCACCGCGACCTGGCGCGGCTGCGCGAAATGCGTCCCCCCGAACGTGTTGCTGTTATCCAGCAGATAGCGCCGGTTCATCAAATTCAAAGCCTGCACTTGCAGCGACCACGACTCGCCGAACGACTTCCCGAGCGCTAAGTCGGCGGTGGTATGCGAGGGCAAGTGCGCCGGCCCATCGCCATTCAGAAACCCCGAGCCATAGGCCACCACCAGGGAAGCCCAAATCTTTCGCGGCAGATCGACGTACAGGTTGGCGCTCAACGTGTCGCGCTGGTCGTGGTCGAGAAAGTAGTAGCCGGCATTTTCCGGTGGCGCGAAGTCCGTCAAGCCGCCGCTCACTCCTCCCTGCGCCTCGACGTACTGGCGCGAGTAAGCGAGACGCGTGCTCGCTCGCCCGAAAAGGCGAGGGGATCGAAGGCTTGCTTCCCAGCCACGAATGCGCGCGCGCTCCAGCGTCAACGGGAAGAAGATGTTGGAATTGCCGAGCGCGTCGTGGTCGAAGAAATTCTTGGCGCCGGTTCGGAAGTTGGTGATTTCCGCGAGCCAGCCGCGGGCGGGAATAGTCAAGCCGAATTCGTGTTGTTCGTCCCTCTCGCCGCGCAGGGGGATGAAACCGAACCCTTGAGCGAGGGCCACGTCCAGAAGTGGACCCGAGACGGTCGTGAGCGGTGGCGCCTGGTAGAAGCGGCCGTAATATCCATGCAGCGTCCAGCCCAGTTTGGGCAGGCGCAACGCGGCTCCCAGGCGAGGATCGGCGGCAGTCTCAGTGATCGCACCGGAAAACCGTGTCAGGCGCACACCGCCGTTGAGCGTCAGCCAAGGTGTGAGCCGGTACTGGTCTTCGACGAACAGCGCACCGACGTTTCCCCAGACCCGCTCGCGTTGGGCCAGAGAGGCCAAACTGGGGTCGGTCGAAGTCAAGCTCAGAAATGTGTTTTCCCGCTCCGCGAAGCCGGTAACTCCCACCTTCGCATTGTGGCTGCCGGTGGTCACCGCGAGCGTGATATTCGCGCCGACGTAATGGGAGGATTGGTCGTTCTCGGGAATCACCGGACGGTCCCCGGCTAGTCCCAGGTAATCCGCGCGATTGAAGTGGTAGTACGGCGAGACGGTGAACAACAGGCCGTGGCTCGCGGTGCGGACCCAGGAGAAATTCACAAAGGCGTCGCGCTCGCGGTCCAAATCGCGGATGCCGGCCGACTGGTCGGCGGGAGTATTCGGAATCTGGTAATGGTCTCGCCGCAGCGAGGTGACCAGCCGGAGTTGATCGCGCGGCGTGGCGTTGAAGATCAACGAAGCGAATCCTCCGACGCCGCTGGTGAGATCGTGAACAACTTCGGAAACCGGCGTCTCCAGCCCCAGGTCCGAGCGGTTGGCGTTCACACTGGCGTAATACGCGAACCGCTCCGTATGGCTCCCGAGGCTGAGCTGGTCGTTGGTGGTATGGAAGTTGCCGTAATTCGCCACCAGTTCGGCTTCCTGGTTACGCTCGAAGCCGGAGCGCGCGACCACATTGAAGACGCCGAAGGTGCGGTCGCCGTATTCAGCCGAATAGCCGCCGCGCTGAACCTCGATATAGTCGATGTCCTTGGGATCGAATTGCGGTCCCACGTTGGAGGCGATGCTGGTATTGGGGACCGGAACCCCGTCCACCAACCAGCTCACTTGGTGTCCGCCGCGGATGTGGAGCTGGTCGTGAACGATATAGGCGCCGGGGACAAAGTCGGTGATCATGGCCAGGCTGTTGGTCTGACTCGCGCCCGGCGTGCGCGCGATTTGCGCGCGATTCACCACGCTTTGGGAGGCCGAAGACTCAAAGGGAATGGCTTCGGGCGCCGCAGAGACAGTGACCGACTGCCTCACCGTCTCGATCTCGAGAAGGAAATGCAGAATTGGCGCGCCGCCCGATGCCACGTCGACCGTCATCTCGCCGGGGCGAAATCCTTCGGCAGTGACGGAAACGGAGTATTCGCCGAGCGGCACCGCGGTAAAATCGAATTCGCCATCGGCATTGGTGCGCGTCTGCTGAGACCAGTCCGAAGAGCGCGCGCGCAGCACGGCCTGCGCCCCAGCGATGGGCCGGTGCAGCGGGTCGTGAACGATCCCGCGGACACCACCAAAAATGGTCGCCCCAGCGGGCGGGGCGAGGAAGACGCCTAGCGCGAAGCATCCAAGCAATATCCAAAATCTCATGGCGAGCCTCCAACAGCTATAAGTTTCTCTGACCGCCGCCGCGCTGGCGAGCACCGGGTTTCTCGGGGGCAGATGCGGAAATTTCCGCCCGGCGCCAGCCGCGAGGCGTGGTGTAAGTGGAAATTGATCTCTGAGGCTCAGACCGCGAAGCGCGGAGGTTGCTCGGGGGGATAGGAATGACCAGGGAGCAGAAGAAAGATTGGCGCGTGGACGTTCCACCGCGCGGAGACAGGCGGGATGCGACATGAACAGTCCGCGGGGACGATGAGAACATTCAAATCGTGCAAATGGATTGCGGCGTCTGCCGGTTCAATCCCGCAGTGACCGCCATTCGCCATGGCGCACATCGGCGCTTTGCCCCCGCCGTGGACATGGCCTTTGCACGAGCACGCAGCAGGCGGGCACGCGCAAGACTCCAGCGGCGCCTTCACCGACATCCAGCGGAGCGATGGAATGAGGAGCGATGGCACGAGGAGCGATGCCGTGACAAAAATGGCCACAATAAAACGCATAAGGATTAGCTGCTCTGTCAGCCCTGGAAGCCCTGAACAACCATTTTACACCGGTAACGAGCATGGGGCAACCTGTCGCGCGGTTAGGTAGCGCCGGGCGGAATTTGTCCCGACGGCGTCGGGAGCCCGGCACACGCCGCCGAGTCAATACATTGCAGGTGGGAGGTCAAGGTGTTAGGGGAGGAACGCGCCGAGACGAAGGTCCCCTGGCGGCAGGGATAGGAGGATCCCGCCGCCAAGGGCGACAGCGCCACGACGCGTTTGGAGGCAGGTTAAGGAATGGCGCTGTTCAAGGCACACTCGCCTTCCCCTTTTACTCGGCAGAAGCGGCGAGATTCTTGAAGACTTTTGTGGGGACGCCGTCAGGGGAGGAGAAAGCTGCTCAAGCGGGCGCATAGGGCATTCCCAAATGCGTTCGCGACATTATCCCTGCCCTGGCGCACCAAGGCTTTAGGAGCCGCGTTATCGCTGCCATAAATCTGATTTGTCCAAAGTTTTTTTATCACCGCCAAAAAAACTATTTCCTTGACGCAAATTTGTCCAAATTTTAATGTCGAAATTGCTGGTTGTTACGGTCACCGGAACCGCGGGAAACGCGGCCCGGGATAGACCTCGGGGGAGAAAGCGACATGCAACAACATGAAGGTTCTTCGTCCAGTTCTTCGTTTAGTACTTGGAACGTGTCTTGCGTGCCTGATTTCTCCGACGCTCAGGGCTCAGGATCAAGCGTCTGACTCCCAGGCTGATATCTCCAAGCGGGTAGAGCAACTTCAAAAGGAAGTTGAAGCGCTGCGCGCCGAGCTGGCCAAGATGAAAGACCAGCAGGCGGCACCTGCGTCTGCGGCCAGTCCCGCCCCGACTCAAGCCGCCCTATCTGCGGCGCCCCCGGCTCCCGCCACGGCGGCAGAGCCAGCTCCCGCCAGTGGAACCCCCGCCACGCCCGCGGAGCCGGCTTCTGCGTCCGGTGGCAATCCGCTCGCGGGGCTTCTCGCCCATACGAACGTCACGGGTTTTGTTGACACCTACTACGGATACAACTTCAACCAGCCGAACAACCGTACAACTAACTTCCGGGCGTTTGACGGGCCGAACAATCAGTTCTCGCTGAACATGATTGAACTGATTTTCGACAAGGCCCCCGACGCCAACAACAGCCGCTTGGGATACCACCTGTCGTTCGGTTATGGCAATGCCATGAACGTGGTGAACTCAACGGAGCCCGGAGGGCTGGGGTTCGCGCAGTACCTGAAAGAAGGTTATTTGTCGTATTTGGCTCCCGTGGGCAAGGGATTGCAGTTCGATGTGGGCAAGTTCGTGACCCCACACGGCGAGGAAGTGATTGAGAGCAAGGACAATTGGAATTACTCGCGGGGCCTGCTCTTCACCTATGCCATTCCGTTCTACCACTTTGGCCTGCGCGCCAAATACGCCTTCAACAGCAAGTTCGCTTTGACGGGATACCTGACGAACGGGTGGAACAACATCGTTGACAACAACACCGGCAAGACCGGCGGGGTCACGCTGGCCTGGAACCCGAGCAAGAAGGTCTCGATCGTCCAGAACTATATGGCCGGACCTGAAATGCCCAACACCAACGCCCATACACGCCAATTGAGCGACACGGTCGTCTCAATTTCTCCGACCTCGAAGCTCACCTTGGTCGTGAATTACGACTACGGCCGGGGTGATCAACCGCTCGGCTTCCTGCAGCCGGTTTATTGGACCGGCGTGGCGGGTTACGTCCACTATGCGTTCACGGACAGCCTGGCCTGGACGACGCGTTATGAATATTACAATGACCGTGACGGGTTCACGACCGGCACACCCCTCGGCACACACTTCAACGAAGTCACGGAAACGTTTGAAAAGCGGCTGCACAAGAACCTGATTGCCCGGCTGGAATATCGCTACGACAACTCCAACCACCCCGTTTACACGAAGGGGAGCTCTCCGGTAACGGGTCAGAGCACGGTGGCCGCCGGGTTCATCTACGCGTTTGACTGGAGGGAATTTTAGCAGCTCCCACCAGCCTATCGACGTCGGGAAAGTCTGAAGTTCAGGGCAAATTCACAATTCAGGATGGAAAGCGGAGATCGCGTACTTTTTGCGGGATGGCGGCTTGGTTCTCGAATCAAACACCCCCAATGACCAGCGGCCAAGCCGCTCCCGCGCCAGGGTCTGAGCACGTTGTGGAGAGACAAGGAAGGAGCGCCCCATGGCAGCAAATCGGAAACAAGGAAGTTACCTGGCGGAGTTCATCGTGGCCTTTACGATGTTTCCCGCTGGGCTAGTCTTGATCACTTCGGCGAGTCGAGGCATCGGCACCCTGCTCACCATCGTCGGGCTGGGCCTGCTTTTGCACTCGGCAGTAGGGCTCTATCGAATCAAGAAGCTGGAATTCTCCCGCGGGAGTTAAGCAAGGTGGATGAGCGGGTGAAATGGACACCGGGGTCCACAAGCGAATGACGATCGTATTCGGGAATTCGGATTAGGCAAGGCGGCGCGTGGAAACGCGCCTGAGTCTCACGACTACCGAAGGAGAGAAGCATGAAAATCACGGGTCTATTGCTCGCTATCGTGGGATGGCTGATACCCGTTCTGGGTCTCAGTTTGACTTCCTCGAACGCCGCGCGGCTTACGCTGTGCCTGATTGGGATCGCGGTGTGCTTGGTGGGGATTCTGGGGGTTTTGAACAGAGCCTTCCTGCAGAATGCAATCTGGAAGCAGTGAAGTAGAAGCAAACGTCGGAGACCAGTAGGGGAAGTGAAGTGAATGCCGAAAACCAGGAGAATCACATGCGACTTCGCAAGAGACTGACACGCTGTCTTCCCGCAGCAAGCATTTTGCTGGTTCTGTGTGGGATACCCGCATGGCCACAGAACCAAACTCCCCCCGCAACTCCGAGCCAGGCCGCAACCCCGCCTGCTGCGGCCGCCGCGCCGAGCCTCACCGCGCCGCTCGCCCTGAAAGATGCGAATCCCCCGTCGTCCGATGATCTGGCCAAGGGCGATCCGGGCGGGACGCTGACCGGGACCGTCAACGATGTGGCGGTGTCGGACGCCAAGAAGGGCCTCACGCTCGGCGACGCGGTGAACCAGATTGGCCAAAACAAAGTGGCGATCAACTTCGTGTGGACGCTCGTCGCCGGCTTCCTGGTGATGTTCATGCAGGCGGGGTTCGCCATCGTGGAGACCGGCCTGTGCCGGGCCAAGAACGCCAGCCACACGATGATGATGAACTTCATGGTTTACGGGTTCGGGCTGTTCGCCTACTGGGTCTGCGGCTTTGCCTTTCAGATGGGCGGCGTGGGAGCCACGGCCAACCTCGGCGGGACGGCCCCGCTGAGTTCGGAATACACCGTCAATTTCCTCGGGAAAACCTGGGGCCTTTTCGGGACGCACGGGTTCTTCCTGACCCAGGGCGGCACCTACGACGTAGCGGTGATGGTCCTGTTCCTTTTCCAAATGGTGTTCATGGACACCGCCACCACCATCGTGACGGGCGCGGCCGCGGAGCGCTGGAAGTACGTAGCCTTCGCGATCTCAACGTTCTTCCTCGGCGCCATCACCTATCCATTCTTTGCCAACTGGGCCTGGGGAGGCGGATGGCTCTCCCAACTCGGCGCAAATTTCGGCCTGGGACACGGGTACTGTGACTTCGCCGGTTCGGGTGTGGTGCACGCCGTGGGTGGGCTGACGGGACTCGCCGTCGCCATGCTCGTCGGGCCACGCCTGGGCAAATACAACCGCAACGGGTCTCCCAATGCGATTCCCGGCCACGACATGGTGCTGGTCCTGACCGGCTGCTTCATTCTGGCGTTTGGATGGTTCGGCTTCAATCCCGGAAGCACGCTGGGCGCGTCCGGGAACGGCGCCCTGCGAATCGGCTCCATCGCGGTCAACACCATGCTCGCGGGGTGCACGGGTTCTTTTGGCGCGCTTCTCTATATGTGGATCCGCTACGGGAAGCCGGACGCCTCGATGTCTGGCAACGGACTCCTGGCCGGTCTGGTGGCGATTACCGCTCCCAGCGGCTTCGTCAACACAGTGGGCGCGGCCATCATCGGCCTCGTCGCCGGGGTCCTGGTTTGCCTCAGCGTTGAGTTCTTTGACCGCGTGGCGAAGGTCGATGATCCCGTGGGAGCCATTTCGGTGCACGGCGCGAATGGCCTTTGGGGCGTTATCTCCGTGGGCCTGTTTGCCGACGGGAAATCGAACTATGGCGGAAGCTGGAACGGCGTCCCGGGCTCGGTCACGGGCCTGTTCTACGGCGATCCAGGACAACTGATTGCCCAGTTGGTTGGCGTCGCAACCTTACTGGGTTTTGTGTTCGCAGCGTCCTTCGTCTTCAACTGGGTTGTGGACGTGCTCGTCGGACAGCGCGTATCCCCTGAAACCGAACTGGAAGGACTGGATGTTCCTGAGATGGGCGCGCTGGGTTATCCGGAATTCGTCTTGAAGGTTCACCGCGAGCAGGCTCCCATCACGGGTATCGGAGCCGCTGTGGAAGCGACGACCTAAAGGAAAAGAGGAGGGTTATCAGTGGCGAGCTCGATATTTCCTTTGACCTTTGATGTGCAGGAGATCCGGCCTGAAGCCCGGACCTCCGCGATTGTTCCTCGCGGAACTGCCCCCCTCAGCGCCGAGGCGCTGAATTCTTTTCACGAAGGGATGGAATTGCTGGGCCTGGGAAGGCCGGGCGAGGCCATCGGCAGGCTGGAAAGCGCTGTCGCTCGCGCCCCGGAATATGCCGATGGTTTCGTCGGGCTGGGCATGGCGTATGCCATGGACAGCCGGGTGTACCCGGCCCTCGACAGCTTCGAGAAGGCGGCGGAATTGGATCCTGCCAACTTCTTCGCGCACTTCAAGCTGGCGCAGTTTTGCTTTAAGTTGCGAATTCCGAAGAAAGGCTACGAAGAGGCCGAACTCGCCCTGCGATGCGCGACCTCGCTCGAAGAGCGACGGCTGGTGGCGCAGATCTTGAAGGAAGAGCGTCAGCGCGAGGCGGGGGGAGTAAAGCGGCCGACCTGGAATAAGCCGTTTTCGAGAATCTGGACGCGCGTGGGATTCGGTCTTTTGCTTGCGGCTTGCCTGATCCTGGTTCTCCACGTGAGGTGACTTCGCCCGGCCTCCAACTCAGCGCCGCAGGGAGAGGATTTATGCCGGTGACAAAAACGATTGTGAATCTGCTCTGGCAACAACGTGTCGTCCTGGCTTGCGCGCTCACGGCGGCCGTGTTTCTCGTGGGAGTGTGGCATGCGCCCCTGATCCCGGTGGTGATCGGATGCATGGCGGCGTTATCGCTCAAGCTGATCAGCGCAAGACGCAAGCCGCCGCGTGATTAGGCTCGGGCGCGAAGGCTTTCCTCGGGTGCAAAGACAGTGGCGGGGGAATACCCGGACCAATTTCCATGGATGTCTCGCTTCAAATCCTGCTCGTTGTGGCTGTCCTGATCCTCCTGGCGAAGGCGGTAGGTGGATTGTGCCACAAGTTCAGTATGCCGCCGGTGCTGGGCGAGCTGCTGGCAGGTGTTATTCTCGGCCCCACCCTGCTCAATATCTGGAAATTCCCGTGGCTTGCAGGCAGCCAAGCCGTGGCGGGCAATCATGCCATTTCCCTTCCCGCCGCGGTACACGTCTTAGCGCAGATCGGCGTGGTCGTTCTGATGTTTCTTGCGGGGCTGGAAACCGACACGAAGCTGATGAAGGCCACGGCAGCCCCGGCATTCTGGGCGGCCGCCGGCGGAGTGGTGTTGCCCCTGGCAGGCGGCGCGGCGCTGGTGCACGAGCTGGGATTCGGCTGGGCGGAGTCGGTGTTCATCGGCACCGTGCTCACGGCGACCAGCGTTTCGATCACCGCGCAGACGCTGATGAACATGAACCGGCTGAGGTCGAAGGCCGGAACCACCATCCTGGGCGCCGCGGTGATCGACGACGTGCTGGGACTGATCGTTCTCTCCCTCGTGATTGCGGTGGAGTTTCAGCGCGCGCCCAACGCCGCGTCGATGTGGAGCGGCACGGGCTGGGTCGCGGCGCGAGTCGTCATCTTTGGCGTGCTGACCTTCCTTTTCGGGCCTCGCCTGATCCGCTGGGCCTTCCGGTACGCCCGCCACTTCCAGGGGCCGCACATCTCGGTGGCGGTGGGCCTGGGCATCGCCTTCATCTTCGCGTTTGCGGCGGAAGCGGGAGGTGGCATGGCAGCGATCACCGGCTCCTACCTGGCGGGACTCTTCATGGCTGCAAGCCCGGCGCGGGACGAAATTGTCGGCGATGTGCGGTCGATGGCCAACGCGTTCTTCGGGCCGCTTTTCTTCTGCTCCGTCGGGCTGGAAATGAACGGGCGGAACTTGGGCGGGCAGCTCAACCTCTTCCTGGTCGTGATGGCCATCGCCGTCGTGGGCAAGGTGGCCGGGTGCGGGGGCGCCGCCCTCGCTCAGGGCTTCAGCCGGCGGGATTCGCTGGTGGTGGGTGTCGGGATGATTCCGCGCGGTGAAGTCGGATTGATTACGGCCAGCATTGGCTGGACCGCGGGCGTCATCGGAGGAGATGTCTATTCGGTCATGGTGATCGTGGTTTTGGCAACCACGCTGATTAGCCCCGTGCTCTTACGGTTCTCCCTGCCTGCCGACGATCGAGGTGAACTCGTCGAGAGCGCAACTGTCGCCGCGAACGTGGCGGAAGGATCGTAAGGGCGGTCTGGCTGCTAGAGATGGCTCTGCGCTCCATCAAATGTGAGGGATAAACCGATATGACGAAACTCGAAGCGATCATTCAACCCGCGCGGCTCGACTCCGTCCGGGAAGCACTCCAGGCCGTCGGCGTGGCGGGGGTGACGGTTTGGGAAGTGCGCGGACACGGACGCCAAAAAGGCCACACCGAGGTCTATCGTGGCAATGAATACACCGTCGACCTCTTGCCCAAAATCAAGATTGAAGCCGTCATGCCGAATCACTTGGTGGAACCGGCGGTCGCGGCTGTCATCAAATCCGCGAAAACCGGGAAGATTGGCGATGGCAAAATCTTCCTGACCAAGCTGGACGAGGCTATCCGGATTCGCAATGAAGAACGGGGCGAGGCGGCGCTATAGCCACTCGGTCTTCGCAGGCCTTTCCGAGGCTTCGCCATCCCGGCCGAGGTCAGCGTGCACGAGCTTCCCTGTGTTCTCTCGCTCGTTCGGGGCCGGGCGTGTGGATAAACAAGATAACGTCGTTGACCATCCCCTTCCCGCCTCTCGCGTTGCGGCAGAAGGAGTTAGCAATTCGGTCGGCGTCCGAGGCGGTCCCGCCAGGGTTTTGGCCTGCGGGCGGACCTTTATTACACTGTTAACAAACGACAAGTAACACCTCAATCCGGTCCTCCGCGCTAACCTTCGGCGGTCACGGGTCGCCAGAAAAATGGCGCACGGCCAAGGATAATTCTTGACGTGCGCAGCCCGGTTGGGTATAGTGCCTATAATTTACGCGGCAATCGGATCGTCGGGAGGGACGGTTCGAGAGCCGCTGGTTTCAGTTCCAGCAAGGATCACCCATCGATAAAGCGCCAGCGAGGGGTCAGGCGAGCAAGAACGCCGAGGAAGAGGCGGCAGAATTCGCCCTGTCCGCCTGGAGAGCGCTCGGATGGGGACCACTTTCGGTCAGTTCCCTCTGCTTTTCATCCTTCCCACCCTTACCTCGCTCATCCTTCTCGTCTATATCGTTCAACGCTTGCACCACCACCGGACGGAAGGCCGACGCAGTGAGAAGCAATTGCTACACTTCTCCAACCTGGAATTGCTCACCACCGCGGTCTCTTCGACCTCGGACCTGAAGAAGTTGGCCGATCAAACGCTCGAGAGAATTCTCCAAGCGCTCGGTCTAACCCACGGTTTTGCCCTCCTTCGCCTTCCCGGGACCAGCGAGGGGGACTGCTCGGCGGCTCGCGGCTTCTCGGAGCAAGCGCAGGCGCGTTTGGGGAAGGCTCCCCTGCGCGACTACCTCGCCTCCTCCGGCGAACGCTGGGGCGGCCTAATGGTTTTCCCGGATTTGCTTTGCCCCGACCTGATCGCCGCCTGGCACCGCGACCCGCTTTTTCCGCAGTTCCGCGAAGTGATCACCACCGAAGGCCCCAGAACGCTCCTGGTCTTGGGACTGCAGACCGGGCACCAGTCCTACGGCGCCCTGCTGGTCGGGAGCCCCAAGGTGCGATCTTTCCGCCCCGGGGAACTTCGCCTGATTCTGGCGATCGGGCACCAAATCTCGGTGGCGCTTGAAAACCGCTCGCTTCAGAAGACTGCGGAGCGCCACGAGGAAGAGCTCAGGGGCTTCTCGCTCGTGTTCCAAGAGTTGCCCAACGGAAGGGCGGAAACGATGTCCGGCCCGGCCGAAGGAGCCACCGATCCCGGGGCCGGTCCACAGCCGGCGGATGCGCTCTCGGAATATGTGCTCCGCACGCGCGAGCCTTTGTTGATTGCCCGCGACTTCCTGAATACGGCACGACGCCTGGGGGTCTCCCCCATCGATCCCCGCATCCTGGCCTGGGCCGGGGTGCCCATCCAGCTCTCGGACGGCTCGGTCGCCGTGCTCGCCGTGACGGACTACGAAAGCGAAGGCGCCCTGGACGAGCGGCGTTTTGATTTGCTCAAAGTGCTGGCCGGAGAGGTGGCGGTGGCAATCGAAAACGCCCGGCTGTTCCAACAGGAGCAGCGTCGGGCGCGCCACTTGGCCTTGCTCAACGAACTGGCGCGCAAGGCCACCGAGGTTCTCGATCCCAAGGAGTTGCTCGCCGGCATCTGTGAGCAGTTGCGCGCTGCCTTCGGGTACGAATTGGTACGCGTGGAAACAATCGACCGGGACGAACTGGTGATGCAGGCGTTGGAGGGCTATGCCCCTTCCCTGCTGGGCCGCCGGCGCAAGCGCGCCGAAGGGCTGGCGGGTTTTGCCATCGAAAGTGGGGAGCCGGTCCTGGTGAACGACGTCACCCGCGACGAACGCTACATCCCGTTCCATTCCGGCGCCCGCTCTGCCTTGATGGTGCCCCTCAAGTATCGCACGGAAGTGCTGGGCGTTCTGTCGATCGAGTCCCTGCGGCCTCACAGCTTTTCTCAGCAGGACGTGCTCACCCTCTGCACTTTGGCGGACCATCTGGCCATTGCCTTGAAGAACGCGCAGGCCTATCAGGTCGCGCAAGAGCAGGCCATCACGGATAGCCTGACGGGCCTCAAGACCCACCGCTACTTCATGGAAGCCCTGGACGCGGAGTGGCGTCGCTCGCCGCGGTCCGGCCGGCATTTCTCCTTGATCATGATGGACCTCGACGACTTCAGACTCGTCAACGACCGTTACGGGCACTTGGAAGGCGACCGGGTCCTGACGAACGTCGCCAGAGTGATGGAGGCGCGCTGCCGGCAATCCAACGTGGTGGCCCGGCTCGGCGGCGATCAGTTCGCCATTCTGCTGCCGGAGACCAGCATCGAGCAGGCGGAGATTCTGGCCGAGCGCTTGCGGACCAGCTTTTCGGCGGACTCGTACTTGTCCAGTCACGGCGTGACGGCCAGTTTCGGCCTCGCTACGTTTCCCATCCATGGGGTGACCAAAGAGGAGATCATGCACGTGGCCGAGGCCGGAGTTTATCTGGCCAAGCACGAGCGGGGCAACAGTGTGCGCGTGGCCTCCAGTTCCGCGGAGGGTCCCGGCGCCGCGTGGGAGGAACAGTTGCTTCACGCCTATCTGGGCGTGGCCGTGAAACGCATGTTCTCGACTGGCCCCGAGGTCTTCAATGAGTACTTGTCGCGCTTCGAGGCGGCCACGCGCGATCCGGGAGGAGATAACCCTTCGCTGATGGACACCGTCACGGCGCTGGCCTTCACCATCGACGCCAAAGACCATTACACGGAGGGTCATTCCCAATCGGTCTCACGCCTGGCCGCTCAGATCGGGCAGCAGCTCGGGCTTTCCCGCGAGGAGCTCGAAGAGATTCGCTTGGCGGGCATCCTGCACGACATCGGCAAGATCGGGGTCCCGGAGAGCGTGCTCAACAAGCCGGCATGCCTGACCCCGGAGGAATATGAGTTGATCAAGACTCACGCGGCTCTGGGTGAAAGGATCCTGATGCCGCTCAAGGTCAAGGCCATCGGGCGCATCTCCAAGATGGTGCGGCACCACCACGAGCGCGTGGATGGAAAGGGTTATCCGGATGGCTTGTCGGGTGAGCAGATCCCCGTCGGTGCGCGGATTATCACTATTGCCGACTGCTTTGACACGCTCATCTCGGAGCGCGCTTACAAGAAAGCCAGCCCGCGTGAAGACGCCGTCGTGGAACTCGTGAGAGGTAAGGGAACTCAGTTCGATTCGGCGATTCTCGACGCTTTCCTGAATACGCTCGCCACCGCTACCAACCGCCGCACCAACGCGACCTGGTCGGAAACCAACTGACCGGCCTCACTGCAGTTGTGGGCTGCCGGCGCCCGGCAACGCGATGCTTCAGCCGCCCAGTTTGCTAACTTCGACCGGCCGCGTGAATGAAGTACACACCTACGAAGCCCCCAGCTACGAGGACGATCCAAAGAAGAACCATTAAGACCCGGTTGAGAACCCCCAGCTCTTTCTCGACGACATAGGTTCGCGCCAAGTGATCTCCCAGGCGCTGGCGCAGTCGGGAGAATATGGCAATGAAGTATCCCACCAGATACAGAAACAGAGCGTCGATGATTCGGAGGATGTTGCGGATCAGCGAGGGCCCGAGCCCGCAAGGAGCCCCATCCTCGTTGATGACCTTGACGCCGGCGACTGCTTTGCCCAAGGTCATTCCCAGAAGGCCCTCGCAAAGCCAGGGGTAAATGAACCCCAGGATAACAACGATGGCAAGGGTCACCAGCGCGCCGGTCCCGGCCAGGTCAAATCCGCTGGTGGTGACTCCGCCCCATCGTGATCCTGCCCACATCCCAACTACGCCAAACAACACCAGCATCAAGACCGTGTCAAGAATCACGGCGATCAACCTGTCGCCAAGCGCCGCGACCCGATAGCCCGCGACGATGCGGTCGACGCCGGTGTGTGGCGCCGCAGGGGCCGGTGCGGGCGGCGGCGCGGCCACGGCCGGCGGGGACGGAGCGTCAGCGTGCGCCACGGGCGGCGGGTTCGCAGCCGCGGGCTTCGCGGAAGCTGAGAGGAGCGCGCCGCACGAGCCGCAGTGTATGGCCGTGTCGGGGTTCGATGAACCACACGAAGTGCAAACCATATGCTACCTCCAGGGTTTAGGGTGCGCCTAGTATACACCCCCACTCAAGACGCCACAGCGCCGCGCCTCGGAGCGGCGTCCGAGGTGTCGGGCGCTTGCCTGATGGCGACCGCTACATGAAGCGAGAGGGGCGGTACGCTTCCATCGCCCGAGAGCTAGTGCCTTTTGAAATTAAGTCGGCGACGATCTCCGCCGTGATGGGGGCGAGCAGAATACCGTTGCGGAAGGAGCAGAATACCGTTGCGGAAGTGGCCGGTGGCCAAGAAGAGATTGACGATTTCCCCGTGCCCAAGGATGGGGAGATGGTCGGCGGTATCCGGCCGCAGACCTGACCACGCGCGTCGAAACTTCAGACCCTTGACGAAAGGCGCGATGCGCTCCACGCCCTCCAAAATCGAGCGCAGTCCCTCGGCGGTGACCGCCTTGTCGAATCCTACGTACTCGGCCGTCGTGCCCGCGAGCACCCGCCGGCCCGGGCGAGGCACCAGATAGTGATGACCGGCGCGGACGACCAGCGGCAGTTCCGCGGGCGAATCGAACTCCATCATCTGGCCGCGGCAGGGTTGGACCGGCAGCTTGATGCCGAGCGGTTCGGCGAGGGCGCCGGACCAGCAGCCCGCGGCCAGCACGAAATGGCTCGCCGAGAGCTTGATCTTGCCCGTCGGGCCGATCGCGGTCATGGCAT
Organism: Terriglobia bacterium; assembly: GCA_020072655.1. Lineage (GTDB taxonomy): Bacteria > Acidobacteriota > Terriglobia > UBA7540 > UBA7540 > JAIQGB01. The sequence continues at coordinate 59,802 of JAIQGH010000004.1, forward strand.
CGATATCCTGGACGCGCCCGCTCTGCAAGTTCAGCCGAATCACCGCGTGCCGGGGGCGGATCTCCACACCCAGCCGCCGGCACGCCGCGATGACGGCATCGCACAGTCGCTCGTTGTCCAACCAGTGATCTCCCGGAACGAACGAGCTATCACGAATTTCCGGCGAGAGTCCGGGAACGCGGCGATGCATCTCTGCCGGCGCAAGGCGTTCAATCGGCAGGCCCTGGCGAGATTGAGCCTCGTAGATCCTCTGGAGCGCGCCACACTCGGCGTCGTCAATGGCCACAAGAAGCGCGCCATCGCGGCGATACCCGACGTCCTGACCGCTCAGCTCCTCGATCTCGGCAACGTAATGGGGATAGAGATCGCGACTGGCGGCGCACAGTTCGAAGAACGCGTCGGGGTCAACCGTCTCCCCTTGCGGCGCGAGCATGCCTGCTGCGGCGGAACTCGCTTCCGCGCCGGGTTCGCCACGATCGAGCACACAGACGCGGAGCTTTGCCTGCGCCAGCCGGAGGGCAATCGAGCAGCCAATCAGCCCCCCGCCGATGACGATGACGTCCGCCGTGGGTGTTGAGAATCCTTCCGTCATGATCACGCCAACTGCCGCAGGCCTCCAATCTTGGGCATGCAAGGGCGAGAGTCAAGACGTTTTTCGATTCAGTCAACAGCCCGGCACGGCACCTCACAGGATTCAAACCTGAAGAGCGGCTTCCCGGGAGAACTCAGGATTGTGGCATAATGAGATTTCCATTCGGAAAGGAATCTCTCGGGCTATTGAATGGAACCACGCTTCGCCCGCGCAGCATCGAGGAGCCACCTTGCCCTGTCCCATCTGCGAGAAACGCGATCCGCGAAGGTTTTGCCCGGCGCGAGGTGACACGATCTGCGCCATCTGTTGCGGCACGGAGCGCGAAGTCACCATCGATTGTCCGGTCGATTGCCCTTATCTCATCGTCAGCCGCCGGTATGACCTCGAACGGCGGGAGGTGGACTGGTCGAAAGTTCCGTTCGCGGACGTCAAGATTCCCGCCTCGTTTGTGGCCGAGCACGAGAGTTTTCTCGCGGCGCTCTCCTACGCCATTTGCCGCGCGGCGCAAGATGACCGGCTGGTCGTGGATGCCGATGTCCTTGCGGCGCTGGGGGCCTTGGTGGAGGCCTATCGGACGCTGGCAAGCGGCATCTATTTCGAGAGACCTCCTGACTATCGGGTGCAGCGGGAAGTCTACGACGCGGTGAGAACGGCGATCGAGGAATTCAAGAAGGCCGAAGCCGAGACGCGCGGCACGGCCCGCTTGCGCGATGGGGAGATCCGCGATGCGCTGATTTTTCTCGCGCAGCTTGGCACCACGCGCGCGAACGGTCGTCCCAAAGGCCGCGCCTTCCTCGATTTCCTGCGCACCCAGTTCAAGTCGGGAGAGTTTGCCAAGCCTGCGTCGAATATCGTGCTGCTGCCTTAAAGAGCCGGGACTCGGGACTGGGGGCTCGGGAAGAGCGAATAGTAAACAGTGAATGGGCGAGAGCAGGGCGCTGTGAAGGGAGCGAGGGCTCTCTCGATTTCCGTATTTGACTGTCGACGGTGAACTGTCGACTGTCGACTTTTCCTCCATGAGCCAAGTGGACGAAGTTCGCGCGGCGGCCGACATCGTCAAGATCGTCGGTGACTATGTCAAGCTGCGCAAGGCCGGAGCGAACTTCGTGGGCCTTTGCCCCTTTCATCAGGAAAAGACCCCGTCTTTCGCGGTGCATCCCACCAAGCAGATCTTCCACTGCTTCGGCTGCGGCGTGGGCGGCGATGTCTTCAAATTCGTGATGCTGATCGATAGCCTCAGCTTTCCGGAGGCGCTGCGGCGCGTGGCGGAGAAGGCGGGCGTGCGGCTGCGCGAGGCGGTTCATGACGAGGCCTCGGATGCGAGCGCGCGCGAGCGTGCCGCGCTCCACAAGATCCACGAGGTGGCCGCGAAGTTCTACGCCTCGCAGCTCGGGGCGACGGCGGAGGGGCGGGCCGCCCGCGCCTATCTCGCCGACCGGGGTCTGAGCGACGAGACCGTGGGGCGGTTCCTGCTGGGGTATGCCCCCTCCGACGGCCAAGCGCTGACGCGCCGTCTGCTCGATTCCGGCTTCGAAACTGCGATGCTGGAGAAAAGCGGCCTCGTGCTTCGCGACTCCGAGGGGCTTCGCCATTTCGACCGCTTCCGCCGCCGCATCATCTTTCCCATCGCGCGCGAGTCAGGGAAGACCGTGGCCTTCGGCGGTCGGGCGCTGGGCGACGACCAGCCAAAGTACCTGAACTCTCCGGAAACCGCCATCTACACGAAGAGCCGCGTGCTGTACAACCTGGACCGGGCTGGCCCCACGATCCGCAAGCTCGATTACGCCATCCTCGTCGAAGGCTACATGGACTGCATCGCGGTGGCGTCCGCGGGGATTGAAAACGTCGTGGCGAGCTGCGGGACGAGCCTGACCGAGAGCCAAGTCCGTCTGCTTGGCCGGTATTCGCGGCGCGTGGTGGTGAATTACGACCCGGACTCGGCGGGCGTCGCGGCAACAGAACGCTCGCTGAGCCTGTTGCTCGAAGAAGGCTTCGAAGCGAAGGTCCTGGCGCTGCCCGGTGGGCTCGATCCTGATTCCTTCATCCGCCGCCAAGGAGCCAACTCCTACCGTGAACTCCTGGCTGCCGCGCCGACCTATCTTGACTATCTCACCGAGCGCGCCGCCAGCGCTCACGATCTCTCCCGACCGGAAGGCAAGGTGGCCGCAGCCAATGCCGTGATGCCGTACCTCGTCCGCGTGCCGAACGCCATGCTGCGCGCGGAGCTTGCCAACCGCTTGGCGGAACGCCTTCGCCTGGATGATCGCTTGCTCCGCGAAGAACTCAGGCGAGCTTCAAGCGAAGGCCGGCGCGAGTTGCAGGGCTACGCCGGCATGGGACCGGGGCGAGCAACCCCGGCCGAAAAGAAACTGCTTCGGGCGTTTTTCGAGGATGCAAAGCTTGCGGACGAGTTCCTACCTCAAATCGTGGAAAGTAAGGTTTGCGAAGGTCAGCCGACGGCGCAGCTTTTCAAGCAGTTGTGGGAATGGCGCCAGCGTGGCGAGAAGTTGGAGGCCGCGCAGGCTGAGGCTTGGCAGGACAAAGAAAATCAACACTTGGTCTTTGAGAGCTTGTTCGAACCCGGACAGCCTCCCGACCGGCAAGAGGTTATGGCGTGCATCCGGGCACTCCATACGCGGAGGGCGGAGCGCGAGCGTGATCGGCTTCAGGCTGAGATACAGGCCGCTGAGCGGGAAAAAGACCAGCGGAAGCTGGTCGAGTTACTAGAGGCTAAGGCCAAGATAGATAAAGAGTTACGGCCTGTCCGAGGTTCCTGAAAAATTCCATCACAGTTGCAAACGACTTGGTGTAGAATATCATCAAACTATGTGGAGCCATTGGGGATTGAGTGGCGTCCTAAGATGGCTCCCGCGTTCCCGGACGCGACACCGCCCGAAAGGTTGGTGTCGTTTTTTGTGTCCTACGTGCAACCCTTGATGATTGTCCACCCGCAGGGGGTCCGATCCGTTGGCCTTTGACGATAAGTTTGATCAGCTCAACAAACTGATCTCGATGGGGAAGGAGAAAGGTTACCTCCTCTACGACGAGGTCAATGACTTGCTGCCGTCCGACGTGCATTCCGCCGAAGACCTCGACGACCTGCTCTCGATGTTTGACAACGCGGGTATCGAGGTGCTCGAATCCCCGCGCGCCAAGGGCGGCGACAAGCTGGGGCTGGAGAAACCGGACGAGATCAAGGCCGAGGAAGGCGCCGAGGATCTTGACCTCGATCTCTCTCCCGGCGCCCTCGACAAGACGAACGATCCCGTCCGCATGTACCTGCGCGAGATGGGGACGGTGCCCCTGCTGACCCGCGAAGGCGAAGTGGAGATTGCCAAGCGGATCGAGCGCGGGCAGCTCCACGTGTTCAAGGCGCTGGCGCGGTCGGCCATCGTTCGCCAGGAGTTGTTCGCGCTTCGCACGGCGCTCGAGGAAGGCAATCGTTCCATCAAGGAAGTCGTCACCTTCAACGACGACGACCTGAGCGAGGACCGGGTCGAGGAGCGGCACGCGGATATCATCGCCCGCGTGGACGAACTCGAGCGTCTGAACAAGCGGCTGAACCAGCTCAAGGCGAAGCGCGACTCGATTCCGCGCAGCAAGCGGCCGCGGGACTATCGTCGCTACAGTTGGGCCGTGGCCCGGCACCACGTCCTGACCTCCAAGGTGATTCGCTCGATCGATTTCACCCACCTCGAGCTGAAACGGTTGATTGAAAAGATCCGCCAAGCGGTGGAAGAGATGCTGCCGCTGGACCGCGAGGTCATCCGGCTGGAAAAGAAGCTGGAGAGCGCACGTGGCAACGGCAACAAGGACGGGCGAAAGGAGTTGCGGTTGGCGCGGGCCCGCCTGGCAGAAGCCGAGACGCGGATCGGCGCCACCGCCGCCGAGCTGAAGCGCACCTATCAGACGATCCTCAGCGGCGAACTGGAAGCCGAGGCCGCAAAGAGAGAGCTCATCGAAGCGAACCTGCGCCTGGTGGTCTCGATCGCCAAGAAATACACCAACCGCGGGCTGCAGTTCCTGGACCTGATCCAGGAGGGCAACATCGGCCTGATGAAGGCGGTGGACAAATTCGAGTATCGGCGCGGCTATAAGTTCTCCACCTATGCGACGTGGTGGATCCGCCAGGCCATTACGCGGGCGATTGCGGACCAGGCGCGGACGATCCGCATTCCCGTGCACATGATCGAGACCATCAACAAGCTGATCCGCACCTCGCGGCAACTGGTGCAGGAGTATGGCCGCGAGCCCACTTCGGAAGAGATCGCCAAGCGCATGGACATCCCCGTCATTAAGGTGCGCAAGGTACTGAAGATCGCGCAGGAACCCATCTCCCTGGAGACGCCGATCGGGGAAGAGGAAGATTCTCACCTCGGGGACTTCATCGAAGACCACGGGGTGATTTCGCCCGCCGAAGCCGTCATCAACATCAACCTGAAGGAGCAGACCGAAGGCGTGCTCAAGACCCTGACGCCGCGCGAAGAAAAGGTCATCAAGATGCGCTTCGGCTTGGACGACGGCAGCGAGCACACCCTCGAAGAAGTGGGACAGAGCTTCGCGGTCACGCGGGAGCGCATCCGGCAGATCGAGGCCAAAGCCCTGCGCAAACTCCGCCATCCCTCACGGAGCCGCAAACTGCGCGCCTTCCTGGACGCCACAGTGCACGAATAGCTCCCGGCCCCGCGCCGACGTCGGCTTTTCTCACCCGACATCACCCATAACCGGTCCGCCCGCGAAGCGTGAGTTTGACCCTGATGCCGTGCGGCCCGATCGGAACCCTCCGCCGGACCCTGGCGAGTGCGGGAGCCGCGCCTTCCCTACTAATTAGCCGCTTGGCTAACTATCCCTTGACAAACCCCACGGGGCGCGAGAAGATTCGCGCCAGACGGCGGAATGCCGGCCGAGCAGGAACGACGCGTAGATTTGAGACGTTCGCTGGCGATGAGTTATTGGGGGCCAGCGGCGAGGACGCTTTCCTTTTGACCCAGGCGAAAATGTGAGCGAAAGAGTAACCTCGGGTTCTTCGCCCACAGACGCAGAGACCGATTTCGATGAGCCAGAGCAGGGCTCAGCGACCGCTTCAAGGGTGAAGTGTAAGTACATTGGACGGTGGGTTTCTTCTTTCCTCAATAGGAACGGCAAGGCCGGAGACGCTCTTGGGCAGAAGTGAAGCGCGTTCACTCGCGCATTCTCGGTGCAATTGTACCAGCGCTTGCGACGCACACTTCGCCCCGGCGATCCGCCCCCACGAGTGGAACAATTGATACCCCTGTAGCCGCTGGGAGTCGGCGAAGCCATGGACGTCATCACAAGGCGCCGCAGTGATCGCATCTTGGTCCCCCTGCGCATCCGCGTGACGGGCGTCGACGCGGCCTGGGACCCGTTCGAGGAGGACGCAGTCACCATCAGTGTCAACAAGCACGGCGCGTGCATCAGCCTGCAGCATGTGCTCCTGCCCGAGGACCGATCCAATGCGCTCGGCTGCGTCCACGCCGTTCTGGATGCGCGTCTCCGGGGTGATGGGC
>JAIQGH010000124.1 GCA_020072655.1 Terriglobia bacterium
AGCGAGAATGTTGCTCTGCCGCTCAAGACGTGGCATGGCAAGCACGAGTTCGCATTCGGGGGCGGCTACTCCCGACGCGCCTTCGAAGGGTCCAGTTCCTCACACCCGGTCCAACTGCTCCGCTCCGATGGCTCTCTGGCGGAAAGGATCGGCTTTTCCGGCAGCGGAAAGATGTCCGCCGATGATGATGAGTTCGTGCTGTTTGCGCAGGATCATTGGGAGGTTTCCGAAGACCTGGCCTTCGATTTGGGCATGCGGTATCTGGCTGAAAGCCTGGGCAGTGGGAGAAACTTCGCGCCGCGCGTCGGCGCCGTCTTTTTCCCGAAGGGTAATGGGAAGACGGTCCTCCGCGCGGGCCTTGGGGTCTTCAACAATCACGCGCCCCTGCTGGCCGGGGATTTCTCTCAGAACCCCGTCCGCAGCGTGACCTTTTTCAGTCCCACAGGTGAGGTCGTAGGAAGCCCCCTCGTGTATCAAAACCTTTACGAACACCTGAAGGACGAAAGCGGCTCCTTCTTCTCACCGACTCATACCCAGACGACTCCTTACAACGTCACATGGAGCCTGGAAGCCGACCGTCAGCTTTGGCCCAAGGCCACCGTTCGGTTCAGTTTTCTCTCCAGCCGTTCCCACAACCAGTTCGTCGTTCGGCCGATTCCCGATTCCCCGACGGGCCCCGCCTTGGTGCTCTCGCCGACGGGGGCCACCAACTATCATGAGTTCGAATCCACCTTGCACTTGCGCCCCACGGCTGCATCGGAGTGGAACCTGTCATATGTCTTCAGCAGCGCGCGCGGCAACATGAATGCTTTTAGCCAGGTCTACATGCCCTTTGAGCAGCCCGTGATCCGTCCGGACGCCTATTCCTACCTGCCCGCCGATGTGCCGCATCGCCTGATCACCTGGGGAAGATTCAAGACCCACCTCTGGGGGATTCTTGCCAGCCCCTTGATTGACTGGCACTCCGGTTTTCACTATTCGATCGTGGATGAGTATCAGAATTACGTTGGCGAGCCAAACCGCTTCCGGTTCCCCCGGTTCTTCTCGCTCGACCTGAAACTGAGCAAGGAGTTCCATCTCCCGTTTCCCTGGATCAAGAAACATCTCATGCGGGGATCGCTCGCTATATTGAATGTTACGAACAATAGTAATCCCCGGGATGTGTACAACAACGTCACTTCCCCGTTCTTTGGCCATTTCGTGGGATTACAGCACCGATTCCTCGACACTAACCTGACCATTCTCTACTGACCTCCGGCCACGGATGCTTTGCCCGTGGGGCTGAACAGTGGTAGGTTGAGACACTCCAGCGGGCATGCCTCCGATTCGCGAGCGAGCCCTGGATGAGTCCTTGCAGAGGGAAAAATATGAGACCTTGGGTGTATCTTGTTCTGGTCATATTTCTTGCTGGGTGTTCCGTGGAAAAGAATCGTGAGAGTGCTGGCAAGCTTGTCGTGGCGCCGGATCTCGACCAACGTTTGGCCAAGTGGCGACAGGTCGAGATGCCGTTTGACTCGGCGCGCCTGAACGCCCACGAGAGGCAATTGGTGGAGAAACTCGTCGAGGCTTCGCAGTATCTCGACGACATCTATTGGCGGCAGAGCGATCCGGAGGCCCTCGACCTCTACAAATCACTCGCCGGCAAGAGCGACATCCGCGACCAGGGATTGCGCCGGTTCTTAATGATCAATGGCAGCCGCTTCGACCTGCTCGATGAGAACAGGCCGTTCGTCGGCACCCAGCCGATGCCGCCCGGCGGAGTTCTTTATCCGCCGGGTTTGACCCGAGCCGAAATCGAGGCTTACGTCCAAGCCCACCCCGGCCAGAAGGACGCCATCTACAGCCCCACTACCGTGATCCGGCGCGAAGGCGGCCAACTTCAGACCGTCGCGTACCACGAGGCTTACCACCGGTTTTTGGGCCCCGCGGCCGATGCGCTGCGCGAAGCGGCGGGGCTCACGGATGATGCGGCGTTTGCCAAGTTCCTCCGCCTGCGCGCCGAGGCCTTGCTCGATGACGATTACTATCCGAGCGACCTGGCGTGGCTCGACCTGAAGAATCCCAAGTTCGACGTCATCATGGCACCGTATGAGACTTACCTCGACGGGGTGCTGGGTGTGAAGGGGTCGTACGGCGCGGCCGTGCTGATTCGCAACGACGCGGAAAGCCGCCGGCTCGAACTCTACGAGAAATACATTCCGAGCATTCAAGACGCCCTGCCGCTCCCGGCGGCGGACCGCCCCTCGAAGCGTGGGCATCTGACGCCCATGGAAGTGATGGACACGCCCTTCCGCGGCGGCGACTTGCGCCACGGTTACCAGGCCGTGGCCGACAACCTGCCGAATGATCCCAAGATCCACCAGGAAAAGGGAACGAAGAAGATCTTCTTCAAGAACTTCATGGATGCGCGCGTCAACGACGTCATCCTTCCGCTGGCCAAGTTCTTGCTACGCGGCGACCAGGCGGCGAAGGTCTCGGGCGAAGGCTATATGGCCGGCACCATTCTGCACGAAATCTCGCACGGCCTGGGCCCGGCGTTCGCGCGCGTGGGCGGAAAACAAGTGGATATTCGCGAAGCCCTCGGCCCCTCCTACTCGGGTTGGGAAGAGGCGAAGGCGGACGCGGTTGGAATGTTCGGGCTGAAATGGCTTGTGGACCACGGCGCGCTGCCCAGAGCGCGGCTGGAGGAATACTACGCTTCCTACATCGCCGGAATCTTCCGCACCCTGCGTTACGGCACCGGGGAAGCGCACGGGCGCGCCGAGATGATGGAGTTCAACTACCTCGCCGAGCAGAAGGCTGTCGCCCGCGATTCAGGCACAGGCCGTTACGTGATTGACTACGCTCTCATGCCCACGGCGCTGGCCAAACTCGCTCAGGAATTGCTGGTCGTCGAAGCCACCGGCGACCGAGCCCGCGCCGAGGCTTGGCTGGCGAAGTACGACAAGATGCCGGCGGAACTCGTCGCCGCACTCCAGTCCGGGAAGGCTGTGCCGGTAGACATCGACCCCATCTTCGCCTTCCCCGAAAAGGTCGAGTGAAGTCGAAGACACAAGAACATCTGACATGACTTCCGACGTGATTCCTAACAGCCCTACACCTGGAGGACATCTCCTTCGCGGGCGACCATCTCATAAAGGACAGGGTTGACGAAGAAGCCGAGGAACAGCCGCGAGATCAGACCGGCCACGATGACAATGGCAAAGGGTTTCTGCGTGTCCGAACCGACGCCGGCGGAGAGAGCCGCGGGCAACAAGCCAAGGCAAGCGACCAGGGCGGTCATCATGATGGGGCGGAGCCGCAGCAGCGAGGCCTCGAACGTCGCTTCGCGAATTCCCTTCCCTTCCAGCCCCTGCTTGTTGATATAAGACACCAGAATGACCGCCGTCTCAACCGACACCCCCATTAAAGCGATCAGCCCGAGAACCGAGGAGACACTGAAGGGCGTGGCGGTGAGTTTGAGCGCCAGGAAAGCGCCCACCGGCTCTGTCATCACGACTCCCAGGGCGAGGGTGACAGGAAATTTGAAGTTGCCGTAAAGGGCAAAAAGAATAAGGAAGATCAGCAGCACCGTGACTGGTCCGATGACATTGAGCTGCGCCCGTGCGGCCAGGAATTCGCTGTATTCTCCTCCCCATTCCATCCGGTAGCCGGGAGGCAGGGTCACAGCCTCTCTGACAGCCTTCTGCCCATCGCCGACGGCGCGCTCCAGATCGCGCCCGACGATGCTGTACTGCACGCCGATATAGCGCGAGTTGTTTTCACGGTAAATGAATGACGCCCCGTTTCCTTCACGGATGTCGGCAAGCTGCTTCAGGGGAATCTGCTGTCCGTCGGGAGTGCCGACGAGGAGATTGCCGATATCTTTCGGGCTCGAGCGGAATTGCGGCGGCATGCGCACCACGAGATCGAAGAGTTTTTCGCCTTGAATGCCCTGCGTGGCGGCCTGCCCTCCGACTGCCGCGGTGATCACCGCTTCGACATCCGCGACGTTTATCCCATAGCGGGCGATCTTGGCCCGATCAACGTCCACGAGCAGGCTCGGTTGGCCGAGTTCGCGGACAACCGTCAGTTCGGTGAACCCCGGCACCTTTTCCAGAGTGTCTTTGATGCGGAGCGCCTTCGCCTGCAAAACATTCAGGTCGGGACCGTAAACCTTGACTGCGAGGGCGCTCTTGAGGCCGGTCAGCGCCTCATCCACCGCGTCCTCGGCCGGCTGCGTGAAGTTGAAGATGATGCCCGGATAGGCATCCAGCTTCTTGCAGATGGAGGCGATCAGTTCCTCTTTGTTGTGAATTCCCGTCTCTCCTTTCCAGGCTTTGTCGCTGTAAGGCTCGAGCCCCACATAAAACTCGCAGTTGAAAAAGCCGGTGGGGTCGGTGCCGTCGTCAGGCCGGCCAAGTCCCGAGCCGACAAAGGTCACCTGAGGATAGGCCATCAATAGTTGCCGGATTTGGGGAGCAATCTTGCCGGCTTCCTCAAACGAAATCGTCTAGGGCATTGTGGCGCGAACCCAAAGCGCGCCCTCATCGAGATGGGGCGTGAATTCCCCGCCGATAAAGGGCACGAGCAGGAGAGTGGCGCCGAAAATCGCCGTCGCGCCTAGCATCGTGAGCTTGGGATGGTCGAGGCACCAGGTGAGCTCGCCAGCGTAAACCTTCTTGACCCACTCGAAGGGCCGGTTCACTCGCTCTCGCACGCCCTTCTTGAACCAGTAGGAAGCCAGGACCGGAACCAGAGTCAGGGTAATGGCGAGAGCCCCCAGAAGCGCGAACGCCATGGTATCGGCCATGGGATGGAAGAGCTTCCCCGAGGGTCCGTGCAGGACGTAGATGGGCAGGTAGGCGGCGATGATGACGGCCACCGAGTAGAAGATCGGCCGGCCAACATCGCGCGCTGCCGCCACAATGACATCGTGCAGCCTGTGATCCTGGCCCCGCCGCAGGCCCAGCTCGCGGTAGATGTTCTCCATCATCACGACGGTACCGTCGATGATGATGCCGAAGTCGATAGCGCCAATGGAGAGCAGGTTGGCCGAAATATCGTGGGCGTGCAGGATGATGGAAGAAAAGAGCAATGACAGGGGGATCGTTAATGCCACAATGATGGCGGCCCGCGGGCTGACCAGGAAAAAGATCAGGACGATCAGCACCAGGATCATCCCATGCAGCAAGTTATCTTCGACGGTTCGGGTAGTTGATTGGACAAGATCGCCGCGGTCGTAGACGTCCTCTGGCCTTGACGGCTGAGGATTTCCCCACCAATATGGGGTGAGCGCCTCGGTGGGCCTGTAGCTCAGATGGGAGAGCACCTGGTTTGCAACCAGGGGGTCGGGAGTTCGAGCCTCCCCAGGTCCACCAATTCTCTCAAGCACTTACACGTGACTTCTGGTTTTTCCATCACAGCGCTGTAGATAATTTTGTGGGTGGTCGAAGCAGCGGGGGATCAGTTTTCCTAAAGCCATTCGATTGGCGCAGAGATTCTTGTGGAGAGACCGGGCTCCCGGTGCTTGGCAACGAGAAACTGGACACGAAAACAGCCTACAATGGGGCACTTGTTGATCTGGCCGCCTTGGCAAAAAGACTGCATTTGCTGTAGCTGGGCGTCAGGAAAGAAGAGCCTGCGATGATGCGTGCGGGTCTTGAGAGACTGCATACATCGCTGGTGGATGTGAATATCCAGCACATCTTCTACGAATCACCCGGGACAGCGCACGGATGGCAGACGCGGCGTGGCGATCTCAAGGATTTTGCACCAAGGCTCTTTTGAGAAAGCTGCGCGAAGAGGCGTAGAATGGTGCGAGTCTTTACGGCGAGACCAGGAGTTCGGACGTCGACCGATTCGAAGGGAGGAGCTTCGTCGTCAAGGGGACAAACCCAGGAAAGGCAAACGGGTCAAGACCTAAAGGTGTCGAAAATTTCCGGAGAAGAACAGATGGCCTTTACACTTGCCTGTAAATTAGGACTGACAATCCACTGCTGGAGACATCGGTTCTCTACCATCTGGGCGAGCAGAGTCTCGTCCGTAGAACGTTCCTTCTTGAATGGTTGTTTTGCCCTTCCCTTTAGGGTTCTGGCCCAAGGGGCATCGCTTGTCGTGCGTCCGCTTCTTGTCAGTTTCGCTCTCCTAGGTATGGCCCTAACTGTGCCTGCCATGGCCGCACAGACGGTTGAATTGGCAGTTGACGTGTCGAAGGCCGGCGCGAAGATCGACCGCAACATTTTCGGCCAGTTCGCCGAGCACCTCGGCCACGGCGTTTATGAGGGCATATGGGTCGGTCCAGATTCCGCGATCCCTAATACTCGCGGCATCCGCAACGACGTTGTTGCCGCGCTTAGGGCGCTCAAGGTTCCGAACGTTCGCTGGCCAGGTGGCTGCTTCGCGGACGAATATCACTGGCGCAAGGGCCTCGGCCCTCAGCGCGTGGCGACGCTCAATCCCAACTGGGGCGGCGTGATCGAGCCGAACACTTTCGGAACACAGGAGTTCATGGACTTCCTCGACCAGATTGGCAGCGAGGCGTACATCTCAGTCAATGTCGGCTCCGGCACTCCGCAGGAAGCCGCCGAATGGCTGGAATATATGACCAGCGCACCGCCGACGACGCTCGCCAAGGAGCGCGCCGCCAACGGCCATCCGACTACCTATAAGGTCGGCTACCTTGGCATCGGCAATGAAAGCTGGGCCTGCGGCGGCAACATGACAAGCGATTACTATCTGAGCCAGCTTAAGATTTACACCCGCTTCGTCAGGAACTTCAACCCGGCACAGCAGGACAAGCAGCAGATGCTGAAGATCGCCGTAGGCCCCGGCGGCAGCGAACGCAAGTGGACCGATTGGACTGAAGCCATCATGAAGGCCTATCAGACTCACGAGTGGAGCTGGGATATCAATGGGCTTTCGATGCATTCCTACACGGTGGGGCACTGGCCGCCTTCGTTCGCGTCCGTGGGGTTCGGAGAGACCGAGTACAGTCAGATCCTCAAGTTCACCCTGGAAATGGAAGATCTGGTTAGCAAGCATTCGGCCATCATGGACAGGTATGACCCACAAAAGAAGGTCGCCCTCGTGGTTGATGAATGGGGCGCCTGGTACGCGCCGCTACCCGGCACCAATCCGGGCTTCCTCGTCCAGCAGAACAGTCTGCGCGACGCCATCCTGGCCGCGCTTAACCTGAACATCTTTGCCCGCCATGCCGACCGCGTGCGCATGGCCAACATCGCCCAAATGATCAACGTCCTGCAGGCCATGATCATGACGGATAAAGAAAGGATGGTTCTGACCCCGACCTACTACGTCTTCAGGATGTATCTGCCGTTCCAGGACGCCACCTTTGTGCCGGTCGCGTTCAACGCTGGCACGTACATGCACGGCAACATCAGCTTGCCGCGCGTGGATGCCATCGCTGCTAAGGACACGGCTGGCAAGCTGTGGTTGGCCATGACGAATCTCGATCCCAATCAGGCCATCGAAGTCGAGGCAAATCTGGCCAGCATCACGGCTAAATCCGCAGTTGGAGAAACCCTAACCGCGCCTAAGGTTGACAGCGTCAACACCTTCGAGGCACCTAATGCAGTTGTGCCGAAGCCCGTTTCAGCGAAGGTTCAAGGCGGGAAGGTGGCTCTGAAACTGGAGGCCAAGTCGGTCACCGTAATCTCAGTTGAGCAATGACACAAGACGGTACGTCAAGATCTGTCACTATAGAGGCCAGGTTGCAGGTCTTCCCGTGCCGCATTCATAAAGCCGCGACGCTACAAGTGCAAGCCGCTTCTAGGGCTCAAACACGAGCGTCGTGCGGGGTTCGCAACAGGAGGCATCATTCGGTCCATTCAAAAGCTCAGAATCCAACTGTGACGAAGCAGATTTTGCTACTAGTGGCAGTTCTTTTCTCAAAATTCTCTTCCGCTCAAACTCAACCTGTTAACGCGACCATCGACGCGTGGAAGGCTGGCGCTTCGATATCGAAATACATTTATAGGCAGTTTCTGGAGCATATTGGGGGATCGTCAACAACGGCATATGGGCTGAAATGCTGGACGACCGGAAGTTCTACTATCCGATCACCTCGCACCCGCCTTCCGAACCAGCCGGGCCGGCCTGGAGGCGCAGCGCGCTGCGCCAGCGGAGGAAGGTAACCAGACTGCTCACTGAAAACGCAGCTCTCAAGCAATTTTCGCAGGAAACACGATGACAAAACTCGCTAAAGTATTCGCGGTAGTCGTTCTCCTTACGCTTCCTACACCTCAGCTAACGGCACAATGGGCTCCGCTCGCGACCGACGCCAATGCCCAGAACCGGATTCAGTGGTGGAAGGACGCGCGCGTCGGGCTGTTCATCCACTGGGGCGTTTATTCAATCCTGGGCCGTGGAGAGTGGGTCCAGTGGGCCGAACAAATACCAACCACGGAATATGCCAAGCTGATGGCCCAGTTCCGTCCTGAACACCTCAGTGCGGATAAATGGGCAGAAACCGCAAAAGACGCCGGCATGAAGTACGTGGTTTTAACCGCGCGTCACCATGATGGCTTCGCGTTGTTCGACGACCCGGGCAGCGACTTCACTGCTGTAAAATCCGCAGCACACCATGATCTTGTTGCCGATTATGTGAAAGCCGTACGCAGTGCCGGACTCGGTGTTGGTCTTTACTATTCGCCTTTAGATTGGCGGTTTCCGGGGTTCTTTCTTCCCGACCTCTATATGGACAGCGCAATTGCGCTCAGGGAGCAATATCGCCGTCAGATATCGGAACTCGCCACTCATTACGGCAAACTGAACATACTGTGGTTTGACGGCGGCGGCAATGAATGGCTGGGATTCGGGGGCGTTCAATTCAACGGCCGTTGGTACGCTCGTCCCGCAGACCAGCCATACACCGGAAAATTCGATTGGCAGGATGACCAGGTTGTTGGCCAGCTCCGCGAAAAGCAGCCCAACATCGTGATCAACGATCGCACGGACGCACCGGCGGACTTCCGTTCCCGCGAAGGAGATGGTGCACTAGGAAAATTCGACAATCAGACGCCCTGGGAGCTGTGCACGACGATTGTCGAAGGGGCATGGGGTTATCAAGCAGGAGTGAAGGTGAAGCCATTAGACCGAATTCTTCGGCTCCTGATCGGCGCAGCAGGGCGGGACGGCAATTTTCTCCTGAATGTTGGACCTCGGCCCGATGGGGAGATTGACCAGAGTCAAGCAGAACGCCTACATGAGCTCGGTGACTGGCTGAAGCGAAACGGTGAAAGTATTTATGGGACGCGTGGTGGTCCGTGGCTTCCCGGAGAGTATGGCGTTTCCACACACAGAGGGAATTACGTATATGTGCATGTTCTGAAGATTCCGGACAGTGGAACCCTTGTACTTCCAACCTTACCCACACGTGTGGTGAAAGTCACCGATCTTGACGGGAACTCTGTTTCTTACAGCCAGGACGACAAAAACACTGCGCTCAAAGTGCCTCCTGCGGGGGCGGATACAGTCGATACCATAATCAAGCTCGAGTTGGCGGAGCCGTGGAATACGAGCGCGGTCGTGCCGGTCAAATCTGAAAATACGCGCTTTCCATAGTCGGTTCTGGCTCACTGGAGAGAGGCGATACGCGCTTGCCATATCTTGGCCACTCGGCGCGCGCGACTCATTGCGGAGGAGCGAAGTGCTAAAACGGCGAATGAGTTTCGGATTGAAGTTAGCTTTGGTTGTAGTGGCTGCAACCGCGCTGAGCGTGGCAGCGGGAGCATTCGAATCCGATTTCAACCTCACGTACGACAAGCCGGCCACAAAATGGACCGAGGCTTTACCGCTCGGCAACGGGCGCATCGGTGCGATGGTATTTGGCGGGACGGAAGAAGAGCGCCTGCAGATCAACGAGAGCACCCTTTGGGGTGGAGGTCCGCACAACTACGCGAATCCCGAGGCATACACCCAT
>JAIQGH010000005.1 GCA_020072655.1 Terriglobia bacterium
CGCTCCGTCCTCGACCTGGTGAGCAAGATCCTGAGCTACGTGCGGCTCTACAACCGCAACGCCCAGCCCTTTCGCTGGACCTACCGCAACCCGCGAAAGCGAATTCATGTTTCACCTATTTCGGTAACGCGACACTAGCGCCGGGTGCCGGCTCCGAAATCTATGATGATTGCCTTGCGGTTCTTACCCTAAGCCCTCGCAGTTCGATAGCCCCGTATTCCATCTACCGCATGCCGCCTACCGCTTTCTCACGGAATGGACTTCCCGCCGTCCACAGCGATGACTTGGCCAGTGATGTAATCAGCGTGTGTCACCAAGAAGAGAACCGCCGCAGCGATATCCTCAGGGCGGCCGGCTTTCTGAAGAGGCGTGGTCTTGAGGACGTTCTCGGTCCAGGGGCCGCGCTCTTCTCCCGGAAAGAGGATCGAGCCGGGCGCCACACTGTTTACTCGGATGTGGGGGGCCAGCGCTTTCGCCAGGCAGCGCGTCGCCATGATGAGCCCGGCCTTCGAGGCGCAGTAGTGCGTGTAACTGGGCCAGGCTTCGAGCCCTCCGAGCGACGAGATATTAATGATTGTGCCGCTCTTCTGGCGCATCATGAGGCGCGCCGCCGCCTGGGCACAGAAGAACGGCCCCTTTAGGTTGATGCCCAGAACGCGGTCCCAATCCTTCTCTGAGAGTTCATGCCATTTGCGCTCGAAGAAAACCCCCGCATTGTTGACGAGGATGTCGAGGCGAGCGAACTCCTTTTCGACTGCGCGGAACATGGCGCGGATCTGCGGAGGCTTGGCGACATCCGCGCGGATAGCGAGTGAATCGACTCCCAGTGCCCGGATTTCCCGCACCGTCTCGAGCGCCTTCGCCCGAGACTGATGGTAGTTCACTACCACATTCGCTCCGGCGCGCGCGAGCGTCAGCGCAATGACCCGCCCCATCCGCCGTCCGCCGCCCGTCACGAGGGCCACTTGACCATGCAAGGGTGAATCGCTCATAGCATAGGAATTGATATCACGATCTCACGGAATTGAAAATTGAAGATTGATAATTGATAATTGGGGGCTCCGCTGCTCTGCCGCTACATTTGAGCCGAGGCTCGGGAGAGGTCATTGCCGGTAAACGCCGAACAGCTCAAAGCGAGAACAAAGGCCTTTGCGCTCCGGGTGATCAAGATGGCAGGGGCACTCCCCCGCCAGCCCGCCGCGCGAGTGATTG
Source organism: Terriglobia bacterium (assembly GCA_020072655.1). Lineage (GTDB taxonomy): Bacteria > Acidobacteriota > Terriglobia > UBA7540 > UBA7540 > JAIQGB01. Next base: position 1,213 of record JAIQGH010000005.1, read on the forward strand.
GAGACCAGATTGTTCGCTCGGCAACGTCCGTCGGTGCGAACTACCGGGGCGCCTGTCGAGCGCAGTCACGGGCAATGTTCGCAGCGAAGCTCGCAATCGTCGAAGAAGAAGCAGACGAGACCCTCTACTGGTTGGAACTGCTGGCAGAATCGGGACTCATCAAGCCGGCGCGCTTGCAGGCGCTCATGGATGAGGCGCGCCAGATCGTGGCAATCGTTACGGCCTCCCGAAAAACGACCCAAACGCGTGGAAGCTAGCCGTGCGGTGATCAATCTTCAATTGGCAATCATCAATCATCAATGCGCGATACCGGAGAGATCATGGAACTGGACCTGTTGTCGATCGCTGCTCATCCCGACGACACCGAGCTCACTTGCGGGGGCACGGTCATCAAGATGGCGGAAGCGGGCTACAAGGTGGGTGCCCTGGATCTGACTGCAGGCGAGACGGGCACACGCGGGAATGCCGCCCTTCGCGAACGCGAGGCTGCGGAAGCCGCGAAGGTGATGGGCCTCGTGCATCGCGAGAACCTTCATCTTCCGGACGCGGGCGTCGAGGACCGACGCGAGTACAAACTGAAAATTGCGCAGCGCATTCGGGCCTTGCGGCCGCGCACGGTGATTCTGCCGTATTGGGACGGCCGCCACCCGGATCATTACACCGCCGGCCGGATTGGCTACGAGGCTTGCTTCCTCGCCGGGCTGGCTCGGCTCTCGCTGGAGGGTCGTCCGCACCGGCCGCTTAAGATCATCTACTCGACCCTCTATGTCCCCGCGGTCACACCCACCTTCGTTGTGGATATCACGCCCCAGCTCAACAAGAAGCTGAAGGCCATCCTCTGCTATTCGTCGCAGTTCTCGTCGCCCAAGGACATGCAGAACCTCTTCCCTGCCCGCGCCGACCTGCGCGAACGCGTCGCATCCTTGGCCCGCCACTTCGGCCTCATGATCGGCGTCCGCTACGGTGAGCCTTTCGTTACCCGAGAACCCGCCCAGGTGGAGGACGTCGTCAATATGCCGGTCAGATCGATTTAGGCGGGCCGGACTGCTTAGGAGGAACACCTCGCTGCCACCAATGGCCGACTCCCATTTCTCTGCCCCCGGGAAGGCTGAAAGCTGGGCGCTGAGGCTACGTTAGGTGTTGACGAATCTTGACCTGCGAGTTTCTAATTCCCAATTTCCAGTTTCAAAGTTCCCCATCCTAGGCCGCGCCGAGGCGGTTCTTCCACCGATTGTGAACGAACCAGATGGCGCCGATGACCAGCACAATCCCCAGGACCGAATCGAAGCGGTGGAAGTAGTCGCGGAGTCGAGGCCAGTGCTCGCCGAGCTGCAGGCCGGCGTAAGCAAGCGCAAAACACCAGGGCAGCGACCCGAGGAACGTGAAGAGATGGAAGCGGAAAACGTTCATGCGCGCAATGCCCGCCGGCAGCGCGATAAAAGTGCGGACGACGGGCAGTAATCGCGCGATGAAAACTGCCCACTCTCCGTAGCGCGCAAAAAACCGGTCCGCCATCTTCAGGTCGTGGCGTGTAATGAGGACGTAGCGGCCGTAACGCTCGATGAGCGGCCTGCCACCCCAAGAGCCGAGGTAATAAGCCACCAGCGAGCCGAGATTGCAGCCCACCGCCCCGGCCACCGCAACCCAAGCCAGTTTGAAGCGTCCCAGGAAAACCAGATAGCCGGAAAACGGCATGATCACTTCCGAGGGTAGCGGAACGCACGCCGACTCGATCGCCATTAGAAGGACGATCCCGAAGTAGCCCGTACCGCCAATGAAGGTCGTAATAAAGTGGGCGAGAAACTCCAGGATGGATGTAACCATGCAGTGGTCGCAGCTTGGCAGCCTTGAAAAACCGCGTCGAGAGGGGGTTCAGCTGCCCCCCATCGTGCCGCGGTGCAAGGTGCAGGCGCCCTAAAACGCCTCCGCTTCCTGAGCGAAGACAAACCCCGGGAGGGTCACCCCGTCACCCGCCTTGTCCACTTTGACGCGCCGGAGGTCCGCGTCGCCCCCACCCACCTTGCGAAGCACCGCATAGGAGGCAAACACTTCTGAGTAGACCTTAGTGACCAACCACGTATCGCCCGTCTCGTTGAACTTCCAGAGTTGACCCAACTGAATCGAGGAAACCGCCACGGGTCTCAACTCCTTGATTAGATTCGGTCGTGCCACCAGCCGGCCCAAGCTGCGCCCAGCCGGATTCCCATACCAAAGGCTGCGCGCTACTCTATCCGGGGCGGGAAGCGCAGTCAATAGCGGTGGGCACCGAGCATTTTACCTGGCAGAGGTTCGCGAGATGAAGGATTGCCCAGATGCCCCATCTTTCCCCCCGCCTCTGGAGTATAATCAGGCGGAACTCGCTCGCAGGAGTACTGACATGAAAGCACGCACGTCGGCCTTGCTGCTGGTATTGGCCCTGTTCGGGTCAAGCCTGCCCGTCCTGGCGCAAAGTAAAGACAAAAAGCATGACGTGGACGCCATCGGCGACCGGCGGGTGGCCCATCGCAGCATCATCTCCCAGGAAAAAGAGATCGCCATGGGAAAGCAGTACGCGACGGAGATCGACCACTCGGCGAAAATGATCACGGACCCGATGGTCACCGAGTTCGTGAACCGCCTGGCCCAGAATGTCGCGCAAAACTCTGACCTGACGATCCCCCTCACCGTGAAGGTGATTGATTCGCCCGAATTGAACGCCTTCGCGCTGCCCGGGGGATTCCTCTACGTCAACAGCGGGCTGATTCTGGCCGCCGACGAGGAAGCGCAGGTGGCGGGAGTGGTCGCGCATGAGATCGCCCACGTGGCGGCGCGCCATTGGGCGTCCCAGATGACCAAGGCCTCCCTGCTCCAGTACGCCATGATTCCGCTCATCTTCGTCCCTATGTCGTATCCGGTGTATCTGGGCGCCGCGAACGCCCTCAACATCGGGATTCCCATCGCCTTCCTGAAATTCAGCCGGGGAGCGGAGGCCGAGGCGGACATGCTCGGCATCCAATACATGTACAAGGCAGGCTACGATCCCAGCGCGTATGTCTCGTTCTTCTCCAAGGTCATCGACCAGGAGCGCCATAGTCCGGGAAGTGTCCCCAAAATCTTCACCGACCACCCACCCACACCGGATCGGATCATTTCCTCGGAAAAAGAGATCCAAACGGTTCTTCCTCAACGCGAACAGTACCTAGTCTCGAGGTCCGAATTTGACGATGTGAAAACCCGGCTGCAAACGCTCCTTACGGTCAACCGGAGGGGCGAAAAGAAAGAGGGGCCAACGCTCCGCAAGCGCGAGCCCAGCGACCGGACCGATACCGACACTCAGACAACCACGGGCGACCAGAACAAGACGGAGGACAAACCACCCGTCTTGCGCCGGCGCGATTGATCGGCGACGAACTCGTTTTCATTGACAGGCAGCCTGGGGGAATCCTGGAAATGTAGGGCCGCCCTTTCGGGCGGGATTCCGGGCCGAAGAGTCTGTGTGAAAACCGAGCGTTGGCGTCAGGGCGGGGTTTTAACCGTGCTGCAACGCGAGCGTTCTCAATATCCTTCTTGCGGCTTTAGCCGCTGCGGGGGGTAGTCTTCGTGCTTCTCCCACGGACGCGAACGCCCTGCGCTCCAAGCCTGCCGTCCGCCTTGGGATTCGCGAGGCTCTTGAGACGCGGAATACTAGGTGCGCGGTCCCGTGGCAGGCAGGATCCCCAGCTTGCGCAATTCGTCTGAGTAGTATTTGCGGTAGAGGATGTCCCACTCCGCGCCGCCCTCGGGGATCGTGCGCTTCTGCGAAGTGATGCGCTGGCGGACTCCTTCGTCGATCTTTTCTTCCTCGTGGAGGAGATCGTTGATGGCTTTGACGATTTCCTGGCGAATGTTGTTCGGCTCGTCGAAGATCTCGATTTCGTCAAGCTCGTCGAACGCCGCCATGACGCGGTGCGAAAGCTGGATGACCTTCTCGTGGGTCAGCTTCATACCGGTTGAGAAAACCTAGAGAATCACCTTCCGCTCGCGGACGAGCTGTTTCTTCACTTTCTTGAACATCTCCTCGTAGGAAGCGCCCATTTGTTTCATTTCATCGCCGTGCTCCTCGAGGATTTGCCGGACCTCATCGTTGATGCGATCCTCAACCGTCAGCTCGTCAAGCATCACCTGTGATATAACTTCCGTAACGTATTCCGGCTGTTCGTATTGGACCAGCTTGGCCTCGCTGAGCCGCTTGAGGAGTTGCTTGGCCATGTAGGCCACATATTCGCGGGGCAAATGCATAGAAAGGGAGCGCGTCCTTGACGCTTGAAACACCCTAGTGTATATTCTGAACTTTGGGAGTGTCAAGGTTGGAGCGCTGTCGGACCGGCCGTCCGCGACTTCCGCGCAGGCTGGGTTCGAACGGGACGGGGGCGGTTAGCTCAGTTGGTCAGAGCGTCTGCCTTACAAGCAGAAGGTCATCCGTTCGAGCCGGATACCGCCCACCAAACGGATCGGGCCATTGAGCCCTTGAATCATTGGGTCATCTGAAGAAAGCGAAGGACACGCGTCATGGAGTCATGGCGAAGGCTTCGTTCAAGATGGAGACTCAATCGCTCCATGACCCGATCGCTCAATAGCTCAGTGGCGTCAGGGGACGTAGTTCAGCTGGTTAGAACGCATGCCTGTCACGCATGAGGTCGCGGGTTCGAGTCCCGTCGTCCCCGCCATTCTTTCCGCTAACTTGGCGTGAGCAAGCCTTTTCCGAAAAGTACAAGATGGTACAAGTTACATCGTCCATTGTTGTACGTCCCCAAAAACAGTGTCCTGCTGAACTTGAATCAGATTCCTCGACAGGATAACCATTATACTGCCTGAGCCTGGTCGACCGTCCCCCCGCAGGTGCAGATTTCTTGCACTTCCATTCCACGACCTCATCGGTGGGTTTCACGCCCTCTTGATCCAGGATTCTTCGCCGAGAACGGCGATTGAAGGGCGACTTCGTGCGGGATCAAACCAGGATGGCGGGCTGAGAGATTCCCTTAGGCGGCGCGCCATGGTGGCGAAGCCGCTTCCGCCTCCACAGCAATAGTTGTTCACGCCGTGCGCTTCCATTTCTCGGAACTGGTGACAGATCTTGCGAACGACGTCCCTCTGCGGTAAATTGGAATGGCTGTAATCATGAGGTCGTCACCCCCGAGAGTTGCCGTACTGAGCCGACTGATTCTCGACGGGGAAGGGCTGAATTCTATTCCTTCGCCTCTCCAGTGGCGAACTTGTTGAGTTTCACTTCCACCTTTTCTTCCAGGCTGTCGTAGTACTCCTTCAGAATCGCGATCACCTCCGGCTTGGAGAACTCCGAGGGCACAGGCTTGCCTTCGCTCATGAGTTTGCGGAGCATCGTGCCCGAGAGCAGCAAACGGGCTCCGCCCTTGTAGGCACCGTTCTCGTCGATGACTGCCTTGCTGTCGTGCGGGCAAGTCTTCATCGAAGCCATGGTGCCGCACTCGTAACAATAGAATGTCCAATCCATGCAAAGCGGCCGCAGCACGAGCGCACCAGTGGGAATCTCATTGAAGATGTTCTGGGCGTCGAAGGGGCCGTAGTAGTCACCCACGCCCGCATGGTCGCGGCCCACGATTAGGTGCGAGCAGCCGTAGTTCTGTCGGAACACGGCGTGGAGCAGGGCCTCGCGGGGGCCGCCCTAGCGCATCTCCATCGGGTAGCCGCCTTGCACGACTCGGTCTCGCCGGAAGTACTTGTTGACGAGCGCCTCGATGGCTTTCACGCGCACTTCGGCCGGAATGTCACCCGGCTTGAGTTTGCCGACGAGTTGGTGGATATAAACACCATCGCAGACCTCGATGGCTACCCAGGCCAGATACGCGTGCGAACCGTGCATGGGATTGCGAAGTTGCAGCGCCGCCACCGTGCTCCAGCCGCGCTCCTCGAAGACCTTACGTGCCTCGTGGGGCCGCTGGTAAATCCCCTTGAACATCTCCGGATAGTAGGACTCCGAGACCACCTTAACCGGGCCCGCGAGGTTCACCGGGCCTTGCTCCAAAACCTTCAGGACACCCGGGTGTGCCGAGTCGGTGGTTCGGAAGATTTGTTTGCACTCATATTCCTTGTCGATGCCATATTTCTCAGTGACTCTCATGGTCCCCATGGTGGATTCTGTCTCGATGTCCCACAGGGCCACTTCCTCGCCGAGATGAATGGATCTGGCCAGGTCCTCCGTCGTGGAGAGAGTGATGGGGATCGGCCAGAACAGGCCGCGCTTGCTCGGCATGCTGTAAGTCTCGCAGCACGCTGACCAGTCCTCTCTCCCCATGAAACCGTCGAGCGGAGTGAATGCCCCGATTCCCATCATGATCAGGTCGCTGGTCTCACGGCTGGTCATGGGAACCTTTTTCATGGTCTGCGCTCTCTTGAGCTCCGCGTCGCGGGCTGCACCCTCAAGAAGGAGCGGCTTCAACGAAGACCCGCCATGTGGTGGAACCAATTTGCTCATAAGCACGCCTCCCCAGATGAAGTTGGGGGTTCTCTATGGAGAGTTCATGGTTTGCTCAGCAGATATACCAGTCTGATAAGATGATACGGGGTAATGACTCCGATCCGCAGCCCCCTCAAGGTTCATCAACCGCCGAGCAGTTCCTCCTCCTCGCCCTGCGGGAAGATATGAAGGATCGGCCGTTTGATCATCTGCCATTCAGCGGTTTTCGGATCGTACTTACAATTGGCGAAGACGTGCCATTTCTCTTCGTCCATCGCCGGTCGGTCGGCCCGGAAGTAGTAACCTGGCCAGCGGGTTTCTTCACGAAAGAGCATGGTGCGGACATGCGCCTCGGCCTGCCACAGCCGATGCACATTCTCCCAACAACGCATCAGTTCATGCTGGCTCGCCGCCCCCAACTTGGTGGAGTCTTCCCGGAGGAAGTCCAACAGTTCGAGCGCCCTCTTCAACTGCATCTCGTTCGTGGTGAATTGCGAACTGACCCCGCCAGCGTACTCATCCATGATCTTCTGCAGACGAAACATGAACATGCGGGGCTTGAGGTAATTAGGGTTGACGTCTGGATCAGTGCTGGCGTTCTTGTGCTCTTCGAAGAGTTCCAGTGGCTTGAAGATCTCTGTCTTCAGGGTGTCGACCACCGCCGCATCGACCTGGGGCAGCGAATTGTGTTCAAGAATGAAGCGCATGGCCGATTTAGCGGCAATGCGCCCCTCGACGTGCGATCCGGATGAGAATTTGTGGCTGGAAGCGCCGGAGGCATCGCCCGCGCAGAACAGACCTTTCACCGTGGACATGTTCGCGTAGCCCCAGAAATATTCCGGACGGGTCTCATCGGTCTGAAGGTCTTCCTCGCCGCTGACCCACGCCCCCGAGGCCCCCGAGTGCGAACCGATGAAGTAGGGCTCGGCGGGTGCGATCTCGGAACCCTTTTCCTCCGGCTGCACGTTGGTACTGGCCCATAGCATCGCCTGGGAAATCGTCATGTCGAGGAAGTCTTCCCAAGCTTCCGACTCAAGTTCCCTCATTTTATTCTCATGGGCCTTTTCGTCGTCCTTGTACTGGGCGGCGATTTTCTGTATAGCCTTATCAGTCCGCAGGAAGATCGGCCCCTTACCATCCATCACGTCGAGCATACCGAGGTAGTTCCGGAGATTGGCTGGAATCGGTTTAGCGTGGCCGTAGGGCGCCCACTTTTCGAGCTCGGCCTTGCGCTCAGCCATGTAGTTGCCACCCGTGGCGTTCGCAACACGTGATTTGAACAGCAGGAACCACGCTCCCACGGGGCCGTAAGCATCCTTGAAGCGCACAGGGATGAACCGCACTTCCTGGCAGGTCATTTCGGCGCCGGCTCGGAGCGTGAAATATGCCGAGGAACCGGCGTTCCAGGGAGGATACCAAGCGCGCCCCATGCCCTCGCCAGAACTGCGTGGCTTGAAGACGTGCACGGCTCCGCCCATAGCCACCAGTGTCGCCTTGGCCTTGAAAACGTAGAATTTGTTATCGCGGACCGAAAAGCCGACGGCCCCCGCGCAACGGTCGCCATCCATCAAGGGTCCAACGATGAAGATGCGCTCGAAAATCTCTCCCACGCCGTTCGCCAGCAGGGCGTTTCTCGCTGCTTCGGCAACGATCACTTTGTAGGATTCTCCGTGGATCATCACTTGCCAGCGGCCCTCATGCACGTACCTGCCATTCTCATCCTTCCAGATCGGCAGACCCCATTTCTCGAACAGGTGCACCGTGGAGTCCACATGCCGGGCGATGTTGGCCACTAGGTCTTCGCGGGTCACTCCCATCAGGTCGTTCCGCACATAGTCCACGTAATCTTGAACGCTGTTGGCGGCGTCTTTCAGGCCGACGTAGAGGTTGATCGCAGACAAGCCCATGGCCACAGCCCCAGAACGGTCCACAGCGGCTCTATCCACCATCGTTACTTTCAATCCGTTTTGCCTGGCCCAGTAGGCTGCTTCCACTGCTGCCCCACAAGCGGCCATGCCGCCCCCGAGGATTAGCAAGTCGGTTTCGACCACAACGTTGTCAAAAGTTGGCATATGAATCCTTGCCCTACCGTTTTAGGCTGAAGACTCTCGGCAGCCCTAGCGAGGCCGGCTCAGTGAAAAGTTCGCACCCCCGCAGCTCACCCAGGCTCGGGTAGTTTCCGTCCGGGACTGCCGAGCCTTCCGGGGTCGAGCGAATGGGAAACTCGAAGCGTTTGATCGTCCCATTGCGGAACTTCACGGTCCACTTGATGGAGTCCGCTGAGCGCAGGGGTGTGACCGAAGCGCCCATGGGAACGAAGTCGGCGTACCCTCGGACCTCAATCGCCTGGGTGGGACAGATTTTGACGCAACTGTAGCACTCCCAGCACATCGAGGCGTCGCGGTTGTAGGCCTTCATCCTTTCCTCGTCCAAGACCATCAGGTCGTTCGGGCAGATGTGTTGACAGGCGCTCTTGTCCAGCGCTTTGCACCCGTCACATTTCTCAGGACTCACGAAACTTGGCATCGGACCTCCTTACCCGCTCGCTAACCTGGCAAGACTTCCTGATTGTACAACCCCTTGCTGCCGCACTGGTGGGTCGTGGAAGCAACTACACTCGCAAGGTTTCCGAAACGGACATCTTTCCCGATACTAGGTGTGCTGCTGACCGCACCGCCCCTGAGGAATCCCCGCCTACGCTTGGCTTCCGTGTTGGAAAGCCAATCCAACACCTCCGCAGTGTGTTGTCGGAATGCTCGTCCAGGATCTCGACCGGCCGGGCGTCAAGGGCTAGTTCGTAATCGTGCACTTGGCAGGATCCGCCCGCTATGCGAGGTCAGTTCGCCGAGATTTGTTGCCATCCACTCTAGAGCAAAACAAGCGCGGAGGATTATACGCCCGGAGCCTACCCCCGCGCGCCGGGCAGGGTGGCGCCTCAGCGCAGCACCTCGCCTTCGGTCTCGTGGAGGAAGAGGGTGAGAATGACGGTGGCGACGAGAAAGGCAGAAATGAAGGAGACCGTGGCGGCAAAGCTCGCTCGGCGGGCCAGGAGCACCCCGATGACGACCGGGGCAAGGGCGTTCGCGACGCGCTGCAAAGTGAGGCCGACACTATAGCCTACGCCGCGCACGTCGGTGGGATAGAGCTCCCCCATCCACGTGTCCCAGACTCCCCAAGCGCCCTGGTTGAAGAAGTAGAGGCCGAAACTCCAGAGGTACATCTGCGCCAGCGTGGCGGACTGGGCGAACAAGAACCCGAAGATCGCCGCGAGGCTCACAAAGCTCACCATGATCTTTTTGCGTCCAAAGCGATGCGTGAGCCACGAGGCGGACATGTAGCCGGGAAACATGATGAGCGCCGTGAGCGCCATGAACTCATTCCCTTCTGGCACGGACAACCCTTTTTTCGCGAGCAGCAAGGGCATCCAGGTGGCGAGTGCCCAGTACCCCCAGCAGAAACAGAAGTTGAGCAGGGATTGAAGCGTGGTGACCACCCGCAGCTTGCGACGAAAAAGCTCTAAGAACGAGCCCTGTTTGTATTCCTCCACGACCAGCTCGACTTGGGCGAGATCAATCTTCAACCGGCCTTGCGAGAGCTGCTCGAGGCCTTGTTTGGCGAGCGCCTGCTCACCTTTACCTGCGGCCCAGTAGGGCGATTCAGGCGCCCACTTCCAAACCACCAAGGCCCACCAGCCGGCGAGTGAGCTGGCGGCCAGAACCCAGTGCCAGCTTGTGTTCCGCAGCGCGTGCGTGACGCCGATCGCGAGCAGCATGCCGAGCGGCCAGCCGGAAGCCAGATAGACCGTCGCGCGCCCGCGGATCTTCACCGGCAGTAGCTCCTCGAAATAGATGAACGCGGAGACGAGAACGCCCGCAAGAGCGACTCCCGAGACAAAGCGTGTCCCCCACAGAATCCAGTAGGTCGGCGAAAAGGAGCTGGCCAAGGAAATCACGCCGTACGTCGCGAGGCTGGCCACCATCGATTTCTTGCGCCCGATGCGGTCCGTGATCTTGCCCCACAGCAGGCAGCCGGGAATCATGCCGAGATAGATCGAACCCATCAGGGAGCCGAGCCGCGCTTCCCTAAGCTGGAAGTCGCGCGCGATCATGCCGCTCGCCATGATGATGATCATCATTTCCCAGGCTTCGATGACGAAGGAGAAGAAGAGCGCGATGCCCGCTTTCCAATGCTCGCGCGTGAGCGGCATGTCGGCAAAGAGCTCGCCAACGGAAATGGTGGAGGGTTGTGGGATCTTCACGATGGTTGTCGGGTGCGATTTCTGGTGGAGCGCCGCTACAGTGCACAACTCGCACGCAGCGCGGCGGTTGCGGCGATGTCGACCTCAAACCTTCCCGGCGGAAGCACGACGCCATAGACCTCGCGGGCTCTCTCGCGGGTCATCAGTTCCGCCCGCACGTCCTCCACGACGCGCGCGGGGTCGCGCTCCAGGGGAGCGCCCCAGCCGCCTCCCGCGCCGGTGCGAATGCTCACCACATCCCCGCGCTCCAGCCGGTGCGCCGAAATCTTCCGCACCCGTAGCGGCGCCTTCCCCGCCCCGCTGATGACGATGTGGTTGAGCGTGCCCACGCCCCCGCCTTCCATGCTCCAGGGGGGGACCACCGCGCGGTTAATATCGGTCGTCAGTTCAGCTCGACTATTCACGATGCGGTAGTCCTTGATGATGCCGAAGCCGCCACGATGCTTACCGTCGCCGACGCCCGCCTCGGGGTTGAACGCGTAACGTTCCACGACAATCGGATAGCGCGTCTCGATCACCTCCACGCTCGAGGCGAACGTTTCACCGTCGGCAAAACTGACCAGGCCGCTTTCGCCGTCTTTATCGGGGCCGGCGCCCCAGCCGCCCGGATTGGGCTCGACGAGCGCGAAGCCCTCGCGGGTCTGGTCGTGGACGCCCGCGACAATCAACCCCACCACGCTCAGGAAATGCCCGGCGGTGAGCCGGTCAGGCGCGTGCGGCGCGAGCGCCTTCCAGACCAGGTCGGCAGCGTAGGTCAGCACCTCCCAGTAAACGGAGACGGCGGCAGGCCGCACGGCATGGAAGATGCTTCCTTCATCCGCAATCACCTTCAAGGGCGCGGTCAGTCCCTGGTTGTAGCGCGCGTGGGGGTCGATGAGCGCCATGTAAACCACCCGCACTGCCGCCACCGTGCCGGGATAAGTGTTATTCAGCGAAAAGGGGAGCTGCGAGGCGTTGCCGCGGAAGTCCACCTTGAATTCGTCGTCGGTGATTTCGACTTCCACGTGCACAGGCAGAGGGGTCTCGCCCTCGCCGCCTTCATCGAGAAAATCTTCGGCCCGGAATCGGCCTTTGGGCAGCTCCTGCAAGCGCCGGCGGGCTATCTCCTCGCCCGTCCGGTGGATGTGCTCGACGGTCGCGAAATAGGTCGCCAGGCCGTACTTGGCGATGAGCTTCTCGACGCGCCGCGCCGCTACGCGCAGGCCGGCAACCTGCGCCTCCAGGTCGCCGATGCACATTTCAGGAATGCGTGAGTTGGATTTAATGATCTCCAGAATATCTATATTTTCCTTGCCCTCCGAAAAGAGCTTGCAGGGCGGAATTTGTAGTCCTTCCTGGTAAATCTCGGTGCGGCCCGGCCCCCAGCTCCCGAAGGTGATGCCGCCGATGTCATTCCAGTGGCCCTTGCTCGCGCCGAATCCGACGAGCGTGTCGCCCCAGAATAAGGGCATGACCACCGCCACGTCGTTCAAGTGCGTGCCGGAGAGGTAAGGATCGTTGAGGATAATGACGTCACCGGGGCGCAGCCCGGCGCGACCGTACTTCGCCAGAATCCCTTTCACAGTGAAGTCGAGTACCCCGACGAACACCGGCACGGCGACGGCCTGGGCGGTGACGTTGCCCTCGGGGTCCGTGAGGGCCGTGGAAAAATCCAGCACGTCGTAAATGATGGGACTTTTTGCGGTGCGCGCCGTCACCGTGAACATCTCCTCGCTCGCGGAGAGCAAGGCGTTGTGAATGATGTTCATGGTGAACGCATCCGCGTCGTTCGGCGTCATGCTATTTCCTCTCCACAATGAGATTGCCCAGCTCGTCCACGACGGCCATAAACGCCGCGGGAACGACGATGGTCGTTGTGGGCTCCTCGATAATCAGCGGGCCGCTCAGCCGGGCCCGCGGCGCCAACTGCTCGCGCCGATAAATCGGGGTGGCCTGGCGCCCCTGATCACCCCAGTACACCGGGCGTTCCCCGATGGGGGAGGCCGGCGCGCCCGGGGTCGGCAGCGGCGCCTTGGGGGTCGGCTTGCCCATCCGCACCACGCCCGTGACGCGCAGGTTGACCAGTTCGGCAGGACTCTCCAGACAGAACCCGTATTCGCGTTGGTGATGATCATTGAAGGTGGAAATTAGTTCGCCGACTTCTTTTTCCCCGAACGTTCCGGGGATGACCGGCACCGTGATGGTATGCTCCTGGCCGCTATAACGGAAGTCGGCGGTCCGCTCGAGCTCGACAGGCTGGGCGATGCCTTCTTCCCGGTAAAGCCCGCGCACACTTTCTTCCAAGACGCCGTAGTGTGCGTTGAGCAGGCTGGCGGAGTCCCGCACGTCGATGCGGCGCACAAGGGTCTGCACCAGCGTGTGGCGCAAGTCACTCATCAGCAATCCCCAGGCGGAGAAATTGCCGGGCGGAACCGCGGGGATGACGATCCTGGGAATCTCCAGTTCCTCCGCGATAAAAGGTGCGATCATCGGCCCCGAGCCACCATAGGCGACTAGGGTGAAGTCCCGCGGGTCGTAACCGCGCTGGACAGAGATAAGCCGCAACAGTTGGGCTGCGTTGTCGTTGGCGATGCGCAGCACCGCCAAGGCCGCTTCATCCAGCGAGATCTGGAAGTGATCGGCAAGGCTGGAGAGGGCGCGCTGGGCCAGGTCCGGATGGACGCGCAGCGCCCCGCCGAGAAAATAAGCGGGGTTGAGGAACCCCGCTTGGAGGTAAGCGTCCGTGAGCGTCGGCCGCGTGCCGCCCAGTCCGTAGCACGCCGGACCGGGGTCAGCGGCGGCGTTCAGAGGGCCGACCTTCAAGGTGCCCAGGTCGTCGAGCCAGGCGATGCTTCCGCCACCGATGCCGATCTCGTTGATGTCCACCACGGGCACTTTGATCGGATAGCCGGGCCGGTACTCATCGCGCTCCACGGCGTACTGGGTCGTGAACTTCATCTCCAGGTCATGCACCAGGCTCGCCTTGGTGGTGGTGCTGCCGCCATCCATCGCGATGATGTTGCGTGCGCCCACCCATTCTGCCACCGCCAATGCCCCGACGACGCCCGCCACCGGCCCCGATTCCACCGTCTCAATCGGAAACTTCGCCGCGTAGTCAAAGGTGGCCACACCGCCCCCGGAGAGCATCATGTAAAGCGTGCCCTGCATCCCCAATCGCCGGAATTCGCTCGTCAGCTTGCGCAGGTACCGGTCCACCAGCGGCATCACGTAAGCGTTCAGCACGCACGTGTTCGTCCGTTCGTATTCGCGCCACTCGCGCGAGAGGTCGCTGGAGATGCAAATGAAGGGCACCCGTTGGAACTCCATCTCGCGGCTGAAGCCGCGGATGAGTTCTCGCGCGCAGGCTTCGTTGGCGGGATTCGTGTAGCTGTTGAGGAAGCTGATGGCAATGCCCTCGACGTTTTCTTCCAGCAAGGCGCGGTAGGCATCGCGAAGAGATTTCGCGTCAACAGGGCGCTCTAGCGTCCCATCGGCGAGTGTGCGCTCATCCACCTCCCGCCGCAGGTGGCGCGGCACGAACGGCTCGGGCTTGCGGTAGCGCAAATTAAAGATGTCGCGCCGGTTGCCGCGTTGCAGCGCGAGGATATCGCGGAAACCCTTCGTGGTAATCAGCCCGACCTTCGCGCCGCTGCGTTCGAGGATGGTGTTGATGACCAGGGTCTGGCCGTGCAGGAGTTGGCTGACCGCGGCCGCATTGACGTGGCTCAGGTCGAAGACGTCCTGGACGCAGCGGCTCAAATCGTCCGGCGTCGTTCGCGCCTTCGACCACACCATCTCGCTCGTCTGCTCGTCGACGGCCACCAGATCCACAAATCCCCCGCCAATATCAATCGCTCCCCGCACCGCCATGCTTACGCCTCCCGATCGCTGGCCAAGAAAGGAATGCGTCGTTTGCCCCACCGGGGATTTCCGCTTTCATTTCCCAGCCGACCGCCAAATGCATGGGTGACCGCTTGACACCGCCCAGTTCGTGCAGAACCACGCGCGACCGCGTCAGGGGCCGCCCTCTTTTGCCCGCTCCAACGCCTCACGGCCGATAGCATCCTCGGGGAAAAGGGTCACATAGCGTTTCAGAGCGTCCCGCGCATGTTCGACGCGATCCAGGGCCATATAACGCAACACCAGCGCCTGCTGGATCTCCGGCGAGAACGGCCAAGCGGCGACGCCCTGCTCCAGGACTTTGGCGGACTCTTCGATCTGGCCGATCTTCGCCAGCGCCTCGCTGAGGTCGAGGTACGTAGTGTCGTAATCCGCGCCTTTTTCGAGCGCACGGGTCAGGTATTGTACCGCCTTCGCATTGTCCCCATCAGACAGAGCTTTGCGCCCCAGCGAGACCAGCACAAGGGGTTCATCGGGTGCGGACTTCCGAAGTTCCTCCAAGAGCTCGAGGTAATATCGGGCCATGCCAGGCCTCTTGGCGAGCATGGCTTCGTTGTATGCCAGAAGCTTGACGACAGGGGGAATCGGTTGGGTCGCATCTTCTGCTCGCCGGTCGATGCACACCAAGCCCGGCAGGTCCGGGTCGCTCTGTTCGAAGGCGTAGTCGGGGTACGGCTGCCCCACCCGACGCACGATGCGATGGTTCGTATCATCGGAGTGCGGGATGCCTGCCACCCCCTTCCGCGGCATGTGGCAGCCAACGCAGTCATTCGCCGGTTCCTGCCGCGAACGCTCCAGGAGGGAAAGTTTGCAGCTCTCGTTGGTGTGGCAGGTGAAACACCTCGCGCGGTAATAAGCCACTTTGTTCCCCGCGTTGGGGGGATCGTGGATGATATGGCAGGTGATACAGGTGAGCCGGCCCCGGCTATCATGAAAGCACCGGCTCATGGCCATCAAAGAGTGCTTGAACCACATCGGGGTGGAGACCGTCCCTTTGGCCGGAGGAAGTGATTCCAGGCGCTCCAACTCTGCGCGTTGATCGCTCGTTATGGGAACCTTGAACAAAGCTACCGTCTCGTAAAGGGGTGTCCCTGGCCGAAAATCCAATTCGGTTTTGCCGGGCTGCAAAACGCGCGCCGCCCAGCCCTCGTGGCACTTCAAGCAGATGTCATCCGCCAGGCGAGGCGAAAGCCTTGCCGGGTTGACAATAGTGGGATCCAACTTGCCGTGCCGCCCCTTGGGATGCTTGCCCAGTTCCTGGAGGTGCAGTTGACCGGGGCCGTGACAGACCTCACAACCGATGCCAAATTCCATGAACCGGAAGGGAGGGTCGCGGTACACTCCCGCCCGGTTCGGCACCACCTCCGGCTGTCCATTGTGACAATAAGGGCAGAGCGAGATGGGCCGGCTAAATGGATGGGGGGCGCCCTCGTAGCCCGGGGCGAGGTCCCACCGGCTCGGTCGCAAATAGTAAGAGACCGGAGCCTGGAAAAGGTACTGACCCCAACGCATCACAAAGATGTTGCCGGTCAGGTGTCCCCCGATCCGATAGTCAAGCTTGTGCGCAGAGGAGAAGATTCGGTTGCCGCTCGCGTCCAGTTGGTATTGGGTTTGATAAAGGTCGGAGCCGGTTTGGGTCACCTCATAGTAGCGATCGGCCTTCTGGTCATAGACCGTGACGCGATGGGGGGCTTTGGCGAGTTCGGAGGGGACGTTGGCGGGGCCCATGGAACTGCCGTGCGGTGTTTGATAATAGCCGCGGCAGAGTTCCTCGTGGCAGCCCGCGCCCTCACACGACTTCGAGCCCGTAAAAGCTACTCCCGGGGCCGCGTTTCGGTACTTGGCAGCCCTCTGCTTCGAACCCCAGGCGAGCGCTGAGACCCCCAGTGCCAAAAGGATGAGGCCCTGCAGCGGAATCTTCACCACGGCCGCAGAGGGACCCCGTGAAGTCACGTGGCAGATGAACCATCGGACTCTCTGCCCAAGAGAACTCATGATGACAGGTCGGCAAGAGTATACCGGCCTCGCACTCGTTTCAACCGAGATCCAGACTTCCGAATCCCGAACACTCCGGCCACATCCCGCCGCGAGAAACCCCACGACTCCGCCGGACGTGAGCTGGCTCGCACGGGGACTGGGTGCAACTTCGCGTAGGGTGGCTCGTCGAGGCAGATGACGCCCCGGTGTCGCCAGCCGTCGTCGCCCAAGGCCGGCCCCACCCAAACAGACATTAGGAAAGCACAGGTGGGCAGTAGTGCAAATCCAATGCGGGACGCGCGTTTCATAAAAGCCGCCTCGAGTTGCCGCTCGGGGGCGACAGCATAATCTCGCCTTGGACGGTCGCCGATCCCCCGCGAACGTATCAGAAGCCCCGCGCCTTCGCGCTAAACGCGGCGATGATCGGTCCGAGACCACTTCGCGCTCTTGCGATTTCCACGCCCGAAGCTTGCCACGAGCGTCTCACCCTCACGCGAGCTTCTCGGCGCCCCGTTTCAGCGGATGTTCGCGCGTTCTCTGGCCTTGCGAATGACCGCCGCCATCAGGTCGCGATATCGGTCGAAGGTATCATCCACCACGTTGAGAGTCGGAATCTGGAATTCATTGAGCGAGAGAGTGGCGGTGTCGAAGCGCTGGAAGCCGAACTCGTGAACTCCCGTACTGCCGCGCCCGGGCGCGGGATGGCTCAAGTGCTGGAACGCGCGCGCGTACTTCTTGAAACCATCAGGATACGCCCGTTGAGTGAAGACGTGATAGAGGGGAATCACGGAGAGCAGCGCGTCGTAGGACATCTCCCCGCAGGCGACCACTCGCGGGTCGCGGGCGCGTAGGTCGGCCACCAAGCGGCGCGTGCCTTCGTGCATGTCCGCCTTGGTGTTGTCCATCCAGCCGCCCACGATGTCCAGAAAGTACGCGTCCACTCGGTACTTCTCGATGATATCGGCGATGCGGCCGGTCAGCCATTCGCGCCAGGAGTCGACGCCCAGATTCATATAGGAAATCCCGCCGTCCTGGT
Source organism: Terriglobia bacterium (assembly GCA_020072655.1). GTDB lineage: Bacteria > Acidobacteriota > Terriglobia > UBA7540 > UBA7540 > JAIQGB01. The sequence continues at coordinate 18,814 of JAIQGH010000005.1, forward strand.
GGCGGTCGTTGTCCCAATCAACGTAGTTGAGGTCGAAGCGATCGCCGTCAATCTGCGCCGTCGCGGCGTCGGCGACGTGCGCATAGATGGCGTGCCGCTGATGGGCGGCGTTGGCGCCGAACATCGGCATCAGCTTGAACCCCAGGCTTTGCCCTTTCTGGATGAGGGCGCGAAACCCCGCTTCCCCTCCCATGCGCTCGTCGGGCTGGTAAAGCGGATAGTTCCAGTAATAGCGGCCATCCCAGGCGGCGATGAAAGCGAGCACGCGCGAGGCAGGGATCTGGGTGGCAACCCACTCCAGGATTTTGGCCATCCGCGCGTAGTCGTTGAAGATGTATCCCGTCCAGGCCATACCGTGCAGGGTCACAGCGAGGGCCGTCTCGCGCAGCCACGCGGGCACGTCCTCGCGCGTTTCCCAGGCGGGAAGCCGAAAGGCGCGTTCCAGATGCTCGTAGTGGGGCCGCGCCGCTTCGGCAATGGTCGATGCCTTGCCCACCCGCCACACCGGGGACTCGAGCCGGCGCTCGTTGAGCCAGCCTTCCTTTTCGAACACGAGCTCCACCCGGTAAGTCTTCTCCCCGGGCTGGAAGTAGAAGCGCTTGGCGCGCACCTTGTCATCGAGGCACGACAAGAAAAAGAAATCCCGATCGCCGCTCTGGATGATGGCCAGGGGGGTTTCCATGCTCCAGGCCTCGTTAGGGCCGAACAGGCCGCCCGCGGCAAAGGGATAGCCGAGCAGCACCTCGTCGTCTTTCGGATCAATGAAATCCCCCGCGGAGTTTGAGAGCTTGCCACGCGGCACGCCGCGTAGGACGGTGGCCAGCGACTTGATCCGCTGGGGGGCCTCGGCGCTGGCGCTCCACTCGATGTAGGAGCCGTTCTTGCGCAGCCGCGCCGTCAATTGCCCGGGAGCCTTCTCCTGCCCGCCCGCCCACACGAGCTGAGAGCAGCGAACCTCCAGCGCGCCGCCTTTCTCCTCGACCGTTATCTCCTCGCGGTCGAGGCCGTAGGCGTTTTCATACGTGTAGATACGAAACCCGAACCGCAGGCCCTCGAACTCCACCGAAGGCTCGGGAAAATCGTAGCTGAACTTCATGAAGGCGCGGCCGGGCGTGGAAATCAGGACTTCGCTCGTGGAGGTCAATGGGAGGATTTGGCTTGCCGGTGCGTGAGGACGTGCGGCGGGAGCCGTCAGGGGGGAACTGCCGCGCGCGCCCGCCGGGAGGATCATCGCGGCGCCGGCGTTCTTAAGCAACTCGCGTCGAGAAATTCTCTTGATCAATTCGGTTCACCTATCAGATTCGATTGAGCCCCGGGTGGAGCGTTGCGTCGGCGCTGAAATCCCGCCTGCGTCCAAGGCGCGTACGCGAGAATCCCCCATAGCCCACAGGCCAGCTCTGCTGCGAGGGATTCACTCGGGCAGAAGAAAACCCCAGCACCCGGGATTTCCAGGTGCTGGGGTTCGGTCATGTTGGCGGGCTTCAGAAAATGAGCTTGAGCCCGAACTGGATGTTTCTTGCCGGGAAAACACTCGTGGACCGGCCGAAGGTTCCGGACGTCAAGCTCCCATCCGGGTTCTGCAGGTTCACGCGGTTGAACAGGTTGAAGAACTCGGCCCGGAACTGGATCTTCGCAGCCTCGTCTTTCCAGAGCCACGGAATATTCGTGTTCTTGACAAGGTTGAAGTCCGTGTTTGCATAGCCTGGACCAATGTACGTGTTGCGACTGAGGTTTCCTTCTTGACCCAGGCTAGGCGCTGGAAAATCGGACGCCTTGAAGATGCCACTCAGGAAGTCTTGTTTGGATCCGGTCTTGAAGGTCCCGAACGCGGGCTCCATGGGGAAGTCGTAGTTAAATCCGTCCGCGTTGTAATCGCAGCCGCTGGCGAAATTGTTCGTACAACGGACGGTGTAAGGAAGGCCTTTCTGTAGGATCACGACGGCGCCGGCCTGCCAGCCGCCACCCAGCTTGCCCACGAACCCAGTCCTCTTCGGACCAGGGATATCGTACACGAAGCTGGCGGCGATCTTATGCCGGACGTCGAAGTCGGAAAGGCCGTAGTTTAGCGCCAGGTTGGACATATCCACCACGTTCAAGCCTGTGCCAAAACTGCTGGCGGTATCATGGGCCTTGCCAACCGTGTAAGCTGCCTGGAAATCCAGGCCACGGCTGAATCGCTTTTTCACAGTGAGGTTAGCACCGTGATAGTATGACTTGCCATTGGACTGGCCGTAATCGATGCTGGCGAAGCTCGGATTCAGCCGATCCAATGTGCCGTCGAGCAGGTCGCCGTCGAAACGGTTGACGTCATAGCCTTGGTACAGCTTGCGGCCACTCGAACCGACGTAATTGCCCTCCACCGTCCAGTTGTTGGTAAATGCGTACTGCAGACCAACGAACCAGTTCTCAGAATACTGAGTGCGGAGGTTCGGATTCCACGGTGAGATACCGGACTTCGCCCCAATCAAGCCCCCGTGGGAGTCCAGCCCGAATGTGATGCCGGTCATCGGCGGGTATCCGTAGGGTGCAGAGGTCGACGTGCCCAAGCCGAAAACGGGTTGCGGCCCAGCGGGCACGTTCTTGCTGGCCTGGATGATCCCGAATACCGGGAGCTGGGTACAGCAGTCGTGGAAGAACTGGCCGGCGGCCCGGTCGTAAAAGATCCCCGCACCCGCCCGGACCGACATCTTGCCTTTGCCGGTGGGGTCCCAGGCAATGCCTAGACGCGGAGCAAAGTTGTTTAAGTCCTTGCTGGCCAGTGGGCTCGCCTGGATGATCGAGGCATTCGAAATCATCGAGTTCCAGTCGCTGCCGCTTCCGAGCACCAGGCGCGAGAAGAGGCTCTTGGGTTTGTGTTGCTCGTACGGGATGAAGAAGTACTCCCAGCGGAGTCCTAGGGTTATGGTTAGGTTAGATTTTGCCTTCCATTCGTCCTGGGCGAAGAATCCCAAGCGCTGAAAGACCGGGAGGAAGCTCGGCCCGTATTGCTTGCCGGTCTTCGGATCGAACCCGTAGTTACTCTCCGAGAAGGGATCGTCAAGAGCAAGATCGTACATGTTGTTGAAACCGTAAAAGTAGCGGGTCCACTCCGGGCCGAAAGCAACGCCGCTTCCCCAGCCATCGTCATGCCCGAAGTTTCCGCCGAATTTGAAGGCGTGCCTTCCCCGGTTCCAGCTCAGGACATTCCGCCACTCGCCGTTGGTCTGCAAGAACGTCGGGCCGCTGAATCCCATCCCGTACGAGGTGATCCCGGGAACGTTGACCTGCGGAATAGTGGGGTGAGCTACCGACACATCCACATCTCCGCGCACCCGAGTCATCGTCACCCCCCCTTCGTAAAGCAGCGAGGGCGAGAAGAGGTGCGTATAGTTGATATTGAGGTAATCGGAGTACTCCGGCTCCGGCATCGTGAATGCCGGGTAGATCGAGGTTGAGAAGGTTGCTTGCCGGCTCGTCCGGTACCAGTTGCCGTAGAGGCGGTCCTTGCCGTTGGCCCAGTTCTGATCCAGCCGGATGTTCCACTGCAGCCCGTTGCGCGGAATCGTCTGGCTGGATGAGATGTCCTGCGCGACCGGGAAGTTGCACGGCAGTGTCCCGATGGGGGTGGAGATCGGCGTGCTGCCGGTGCAAGTGCTTTTGGACACACCCCCGATGGTGGTGTTAACGTTCCCCCGGTCCCCCACGGGCAGGAAGCTCTTCATGATGAAGGTGGAGATGTTATTGGGGTAGTTCGTCGTCATGTAATTGATGAAATCCGGCGTCAGCACGCTGGCGAAGGAGGTTGAGCCCGCACCCGACCGCAAGAAATCCATCGAACCGAAGAAGAATGTGCGGTCCTTCCGGATGGGCCCGCCCAAGCTCCAGTTGCCTTCATTCCGGCGAAAGACGGGAATCTTGTCTTTCGAGCCGTCGTAGCGCTGGATGGTTTGATGCTGGAAAATGTTGCCGGCCGTCAGGCGATTGCCGGTATAGTAATAGCCGACGGTGCCGTGCACGTCATTGCTCCCCGACTTGGTGACCACGTTGGTCACGGATGAGGAGTTGCGTCCGTATTCGGCCGAGAAGTTGTTAACCGCCACGCGCAGCTCCTGGACTGAATCGGCGTTGGGATTGATGTTGACGACGCCCCCGCGCGGGCTGCCATTGGCGCTCGCCGAATCGATCAGATAGCTGTTCGATTCCGGACGCTGGCCATTGGCCTGGATGCTGACGCCGTACTCGGCGTTGAAGATATCGGCCGTAGCCTGCGCGTAAGCTTGACCGCCGCCCGAAGGCAAACCAATGATGCCCGCCGTCAGAACGACGAGGGAATAGAAGTTCCTGGCGACCAGGGGCAGGTTCTCCACGCGCGATTCGTTGATTTGCGAGGAGACCCGGGCCTCGGAGGTCTCGATAGCGGGCGGAGCCGCACTAACCGTGACTTCCGTCGCGGTGGTGCCCAGTTCCAGGGTGACATTGACCGACTTAGTCTCGTTGCCCTGCAACCGGATATTTTCTTGAACGGTGGTCTTGAATCCCGGCGCAGTTATAGTAATCGTGAACAAGTGAGCGGGGAGCGAAGGAATACGGTAGTTCCCCGCCGAGCTTGTTTGTACCGTTCGCGTGACACCCGTTCCCACGTCCTTAGCCGTCACTGTGGCGTTGGGCACCACGGCACCCGAGGGGTCGGTCACCGTTCCCTCGATGGCGCTTTCGAACTGTGCCCAGGCGCTCAGGGAAGTGAAGACCAGGAGAAGCAACAGGCCTGCGAGCCCAAAGAAGGCTCTTCGTATACTCATATTAATTCCTCCTCTCAAAACTGCTTGGTGGGACGTTTTGAACCAGCCCGGGGGAAAAGGCAAGAACTGTTCCCGGCCCAGTCCGGCAGTGGAGTCATCTCGTCGTTGCATAGCTACAACGATTCATCGTGACCGACAGTGCTAACTGTCGAGATCAACGTTTCGGTCGCGAGGAGTTACGACCCAACACGCAACGCCAAGATGTGAGGCCGGTCCTGGTGCGTTGCAGGACCGTCAACCGCGTAAGGAACTGCAAGAACCCGACGAATAGCAAACAAATTGAATTCGTTCAATACCTAAGTCCGGACCACAGCCACCCGTGACACGTTAACCAAAAGTACGAGCACCCGTGAATACGCCACACACGCATTCTGTCGCCATTTCAGGATGGCGAAGGGCTCTGTAGGTTTCTTTTCGCACCCCCACGCCCCTCCTCAGGAGCGCTAGCCCTCTCCTTGGCGACGAAATACTACTCATCTAGCGACAACCTAGGGCCTTTCTTTGTCACTTGTCAAGGTATCATGCTGTTTGGTACAGTTAGGTCGGCCCGTCGTGGCGCAGCAATGCCGAAGTTTGGCTGTAACCGGCCATGGTGACGCGGGCGGGTCTGCGAGTGGCCACGTTAGGAGGTTCTGCTCAACGGCCTGCGGGACACAGGGCCGGGGAAGCGTAACGAACGGGCCGTGGCAGCGAGGTAACAGCCATGCAAGCAAGATCCGAGTCAGACCGGACAGTTAGTCCACAAAAAGAATCCTTACCCTTTGTCGAACCTCAGAAAGCGGCAATACTCCGTGAGCTGGAAGGAATCCTTAAGAGTCCCTCTTTTCGGACCAGCAAGCGATGTCAACAATTCCTTTCCTACGTGGTCCAGCACAGCCTGGAAGGGCACCCAGAACTCCTGAAAGAGCGAAGCATCGGAGCTGAACTCTTTCAGCGCCCCATTGGTTACGCCACCGGGGAAGACGGAGTGGTCCGCGTGCTGGCAAGCGAGGTGCGCAAGCGGCTGGCACAACACTATCACGAGCGGGCGGGGTCGTCCCCGCTGCGTATTGAACTTCCGGTGGGGTCCTATGTGGCGGAGTTCCATAGCAACCCGGAAGTGCCTCCGAAGGATCTCGAAACACCCCGCCCGGCCGAGAATCGCAACAAGTTCCGCCTTCTAGCTGGGATAGCGCTCGCCCTCTGCCTTGTGCTGGGCTTGGTGGTTTTCGCAACCCGCACCCATTCCGGAAGGCCACCGGCATCGGCGCTCGACCAATTCTGGGCGCCCGTTTTTTCCACTTCGCAGCCCGTGCTGATCTGCTTGGCCAAGCCTGTGCTTTATCGGCCCTCACCGGACCTTTACCGCAGGTTCGCAAAGACGCACCCAGAGGCTTTCCAAACCGAAGTGGAGCGGTGGAACGCACCGCTCTCCCTGGATCCAAATGAGAAGCTGCTCTGGAGGGACATAATTCCCTTCCCGGAATTCGGTGTGGCCGTGGGGGACGCCCATGCGGCGGCACGGCTTTCCGCCCTGTTTGCACAGATCAACAAGCCCAGCCAAGTCAGGATCGGCAACAATTACTCGTTTGAAGACCTTCGCAACTCCCCCGCTGTGCTGGTAGGAGCCTTCAACAACCGATGGACGCTGCAGATGACGGCCAATTTGCACTTCGCGTTCTTGGAGCCCGACAGCCATGGGCCCTTCCGGATTCAGGAGCAGGGCCCCTCCGGAAGGATGTGGTTCCCTCGCTGGGCGAGCGCTGGCCTGGCCACCGAGGACTTCGGGATCGTCACCAGGTTGCTGGACTCCAAGACGGGTCAGTTGCTAATCGCCGCGGCGGGAGTCGCCGGCAACGGCACGCAAGCGGCGGGCGAGTTCCTTTCCTCCCCAGACCTTTTGGCGCAGTGCTTCCGGGCCGCTCCACCAGACTGGCAGAAGAAGAACCTTCAGGTGGTCATCGAGACCACCGTGACGGACACCGTCGCTGGCCCCCCTCGCGTCGTCGCCACCTACTTTTGGTAATCGTGCCCAGGGGCTCGGAGAAAGCCCCCTCCTTGTTCCACGCGCGGCTTGATGGCATGTTCCTCCATCGAACGATCCATGGCGGCTATGGGGGCAGCGCCACAAGGAATTGGTCCAGCAACCAGTTCGCGCGCCCTCTTGATATTTGCCCCGGCATTGTGCATCCTAAATTGAACTTGCGCGAAGACCGCGGCAGGAAACTTTACTGTGTGTTTTCCGAAAGCTTGCTTATTCGACAGAAGATACTTGGAAACGACCCTGCTCCTCATCTTGCTCGCAGGGCCAGCCTTCCCGCAATCTCGCGGGCCTCTGCCAGCGCTGAAGCAGGCTGAGTCTTACCTGAGGCAGCAGCAGTACCGCCCCGCAGCCACGCTCCTCCAACAGGTCCTGAAGAAATCGCCCCGAAACCCTCTGGCTCAAAACTTAATGGGCCTTGCGCTCACGGGGCTGGGAAAGCCGGAAGAAGCCAACATTCACTTCCAGGCGGCCGTGAAATCGAATCCCAAGTTCTACCCGGCCTGGAAGAACCTGGCCTTGAACGAACTGGCGATGAGGCGCTGGGAAGAGGCGAGAGGTCATTTCCAACAGGTGCTAACGTATGCACCCGATGACGCGGTGGCTCATCTGTCGCTCGGCGAGATCCACTACATGCAACGCGAATTCGGGCCAGCCGTTGACGAATACCTGAAAAGTGAGGGCCTGTTCCTCCGGGACCCGCGGCTCGTCCTCAATTTCGCTCGAAGCTGTTTCGAATCCAACCAGCCTCAAAAGGCCGCCGGCGCGCTGGAGATTCTGGGGCCCGAGGCCGATGGGCAAGCCCACTTCCAGGCGGGATTGATGCTGGCTCAGATGGAGAAATACGCTGCGGCCGCTCACCAATTTGAACTCGCCACCAAAGACTACCCCGACCCCTACGAAGCGGGTTTCAACCTGACCCTGGCTTATGTGCGAAGCCAGAACTATTCGGCGGCGATTCAAGCTGCGCAAAAGCTGATTGCTCAGAACTACCGAAATGCCGAGTTATACAACCTCCTGGCGGAGGCGTACGAGCACAACAATCAGACCATCGAAGCGTACAACGCGTTGCGGACGGCCACCCAGCTTGATCCCAAAGACGAGAATAATTACCTCGACCTGATGGCCCTGGGGGTGGACCACGCCAACTACGAATTGGCCCTCGACATCGCCAACATCGCTCTCAACAACATCCCCAACTCCTTTCGACTGATTATGCAGCGCGGCGCGGTCCTCGCCTTTCAAGGCCGGCTGACCCCCGCGCTCGAAGACTTCGATCGCGCGGCCCAACTGGACCCGCAAAGCAACCTGCCTTACTTCGCCATGTGTATGGCGCCGATGCAAACGGCCCAGGTGCCCCGGGCGCTGGAGATTCTGCGCAAGAGATTGGCCGCCCGTCCGGACGACTACCTGCTGCTCTACGCGCTGGGGGAGAGCGCAGATCGGTCGGCAGGATCCGGCCTCGTCTCTCAGGATGAAGCCCTGCGGGCGCTCGAGAAATCCGTACAGGCGAACCCCAATCTGTCCACCTCGCGGATTGCGTTAGGGAGGATTTATCTCCGGCGCAACGAGGTCGACCTTGCCATCCCTCAGCTCCAGAGAGCCCTCGAGCTCGATCCCACCGACCTTTCGCCCTGCTATCAACTCGCCCAGGCCTATCTTCGAAAAGGCGATAAGCAGCGAGCCGAGGATCTCATGGCCAAATTCACGAAGTTTAGGGACGAGGATAGGGAGAGGCACATCAATCGCAACTTGCTCAAGCTTCTCCGCGAAGGTGAGAAGTAGGGCCTCGCGAGGCAGCCCCTAGTTGATCCCCGCGAGATCCGACGGCGCGTTGCTCTAACGAGCGATCTATGTCGGTCACAGGGACAGCGAAATCGAGCCTGTCGCCTGCCGCGGTCAGGAGTCCCGCACTGGTGCCCTGCCTCATCCTCCTTGTCCTGACGCCGGCTCCGGCGGTTCCTCAGCAAGGGACGACGGAATCGAACCAAGCTGCGGCGTTGGCAGAGCGCTATCGGCGGGAGGGCATCGGTCTTCTCCAGCAGCGAAAAATGCAGGAGGCTCTCGCGCAGTTCCGCTCGGCTGTGGAGGTCGACCCGCTGGACGCCTTTTCCCATGACTACATGGGGGTGATCCTCGGCGATCAGGGCCTCACCGCGGGGGCGATTACGGAATTCCAGAGAGCGATCGAGATCGATCCGGACCTTTACCTGCCTCATTACCATCTGGCTGTGGCTTACGGTCGAAGTGATCGCACCTCCAATGCGATCGAGGAATTTCAGCAGGCCCTGAGCCTCAAGCCAGACTTCCTCGAGGCCCGCTTCGGTTTGAGCGCCGCGTGCTGGAAGTTGGGAGACCTGGACGGAGCCATCCGGCTATTGCAGGAAATTGCGGTGGCGAATCCCCAATTTTGGGAGGCGCAGTACAACCTGGGGCTGGCCCTTTGGCAACGATATCGCGACCCGGGAAAGCTTCCGCGAAAAGCCGACCTCGACGAGGCCATCCTACAACTCCGCGGGGCCGCCCACGAGCAGCCCGAGCAACCCAAGATCTCCCTGGCGCTTGGTCAGATCCTGGCCGAAACGGAAGACGCCTCGGGAGCCATCGACATCCTCGGCAAGGCGGCCGCCTTGGCTCCGAAGGACCCTGCGTATGGCTACAACCTTGGGGTCGCCCTGCGCATGAAAGGCGACCTCGATGGTGCGGAGGCCGAGTTCCGCAAGGCACTTCAACTGGACCCCCAATATGCGCTGGCCCGACGGGCGCTGGGGCAGGTGCTGCGGCAAAAAGGGGACTTCCCCATGGCGGCCGCCGAGCTGCGACGTGCCGCCAGCCAACTGTCCAACGACGCCGAGGTCCGGCACAACCTGGGCTCGGTGCTGCTCGGGATGAATGACCTCAGCGGCGCCATCGATGAGCTCCGCCAAGCCGTGAGCCTCGATCTGTATTACTCGGAAGCCCGCCTGACGCTTGCCCAAGCCCTGCAAAAGGCTGGGCAGGCTGAAGAAGCTCAAAGGCAGCGGGCGGAGGCCCGGCGGATTGATTCTCTCCGCTCCAGCCGCGGCCGCGCCGTGGTCTTGTTGCAGGCGGCGGACGGCCTGATGCAAGCCGGCGAAACGGCCAAGGCGCTCGTGGAATTTCGCGAGGCGGTCGATTCGAGTCCCGATTTTCCCGAAGCCAATTTCCAACTGGCGCTCGCCCTCGACCGCTCTTCGGCGTCGCCGGATGAAATCGCCGGCGCGCTGCGCAAGGTGATTGAGCTTGAGCCCGAGCACGCGCGTGCCCACTACGAGCTCGGCCGGGTACTGGAGAGGCAGGGCCAGAAATCCGCGGCCCTGCAGGAATTCCACCGGGCAGCGGAGTTGGCACCCAGTCTCATTGAAGCGCGCCGGGCCCTGGGGAGCGCGGCGCTCGCGGCGCGGGACTGGGCCACCGCGGCTGCCGAGTTCGGATGCGTCCTGGCGTGGGATCCTGACGACGCCGAATCGCGGCGAGCCTTGGAGGCGGCGCGAGCCCAGCAGCGCGGAGCGGCCAAGCAAGGATCCGTGCCTCCCTCACCATAGTCTCATCAGGTCTCTTCCTGCCAACCGCGCACTCGCATCTAGCCTGACCGCGCGGAACTCCATTCAAACTCGGACACTACCAGCCGGCGGAAGGACTTGACTTCGGAAAATTGTATGCTAAATTGTATACGAAATTGCCGCAGGCTCGACGACGGATGAGCCGAGGCCCAACGAGCGACGACCGTAGGTCGACCGCTTTCCGTCGTGGACGTTGGCGTCATGACGCGATACCGACCAATTAAGGCCAAGTTGCGCAAGGACAAAAGCGCGACAGCAGAGCGGGGCAATCGTGTCCGGTCCGCGTATCAGCAGCTTCGCGAACTGATCGTACACGGACGACTGGCTCCCGGGAGTAGGATTATTGAGGCAGACTTGTCGCATCGCTTGGGCGTCAGCCGCACGCCTGTACGGGATGCCCTCCGTTGGTTGCAGCAAGAAGGCTTTGTGGCCGGCAACTCTCGAACGGGCGTGAAGTCTCGGCTGGTCGTGGCTCCCCTCACCAAAGAAGATGCGCGGGAGCTTTACTGGATTGTCGGCCGGATCGAAGGCCTAGCGGCACGCAAGGCCGCTGAGCTCGAGCCGTCTGCTCGCGCCGCTCTGGCCAAGAGGCTGCGCACCTTGAGCGACCGGCTCCGCGGAATGGCGCGGACCGGCCGTCGAGACCCCAAGCGGGTGTTTGAACTGGACCGGAGCTTCCACCGGAACATCGTGGAGGCCAGCGCCGGCCCTCGACTATTGGCGCTCCACAATGCCATCCAGCCGCAAGCCGAGCGTTACTGGCGCTTGTACGCCAGCGCCATTGTGGACCAGCTTGCAACTTCCGTGGCTGAGCACGCTCGAATAATCCGCGCCATCGCGGGCGGCGACGGCGACGCCGCTGAACACGGGGTCGAGGTTAACTGGCAGAATGGCGCGCAACGGTTGGGTAGCGTCATTGATACCTTGGGCGAGCGCGGGAGCTGGTAATCGGGCGCTTTTCGCCATCGTCCGTTGAAGTAGCTCTGCCGCCGCGATCTTGATGGGCATCCGAGGCCGCGTGAGCGTCGCAACCTCCAGCACACCCGCAACGGCCCGATCTGCCGCGGAGACGGCCGGTTTCGTATTCGACATCCGGCATTACTCTGTGCACGACGGGCCGGGCATCCGGACGACAGTTTTCTTCAAGGGATGCCCTCTCACCTGTTGGTGGTGCCACAATCCTGAAGGACGTAGTGCCCAACCGAACTTGGTTCTCTTTGGGGACCGCTGCGTGGATTGCGGCCAATGCCTTGCGGCCTGTCCCCATGGCGCGATCGTGCGGGAGGAAGGGACGATTCGCACGCTTCCCGCGGCTTGTCGGGCTTGCGGCACCTGCGTCGAGACTTGTCCAAGCGGCGCGCGGCAATTGGCCGGCCGCTGGATGACCGTGGCCGCCGTCCTTCGTGAGATCGAAAAAGACGTCGTCTTTTACGACGAATCGGGTGGGGGCGTCACTTTTTCCGGCGGGGAGCCCCTGGCGCAGCCGCGTTTCCTTGACGCTCTTCTGGAAGCGTGCGTGGCCCGGCGCATTCATACCGTGGTGGACACCTGCGGCCTCGCGGAGAAGAACCTGTTGCTCCATCTCAGTGAAAAGGTGGATTTGTTCCTTTACGATTTCAAATTGTCTGATCCCAACCGGCACCAGAAATATACGGGCGTCTCCAATGCCCCCATTCTGGATAACCTGGAGACCTTGGCGCGAAGAAAGAAATCCGTCGTCATTCGTTTCCCGATTATTCCCGGCATTAATGACGGGACTGAAGACCTTCGTCAGATGATAGCGTTCCTGTCTCGTCTCGGGCTCAGGCGAATCGATTTATTGCCGTATCATGGCACCGGTCGAGAGAAATATCGGCGCGTGGCAATGGAGTACCGACTAGAGGACCTCGAAGCTCCTTCGCCGGAGCACGTGCGGCGAATCGCCCAGCAGTTGGAGCGAGAGGGTTTCACGGTCAGAATCGGAGGTTGAGATGAACGAACGCGTGGCCCAATTGCGCGAGCAGAGCCTGACGACTGCGCCTTGGCTGTCCATCGAACGGGCAAGACTCATCACCGATTTTTATCAGAACTCCCGCATCGCCTCGGCGCCGTTACGCCGCGCCTGCGCTCTCCAGTATTTGACGGAGCATAAGACCATCTACATTGGCAAGGACGAGCTGATCGTCGGCGAGCGAGGGCCTGCCCCCAAGGGCACCCCCACGTACCCGGAGATCTGCTGCCATAGTCCGGAGGACCTGGAAATCCTCAACTCCCGCGAGAAGATCGCCTACGGAGTCCCCGAAGAGGCTCGAACCACCCAATGCCAAGTGATCATTCCCTTCTGGCGAGGCCGCTCGCTGCGTGACCTCCTGTTTCAGGAAATGAGCTCGGAATGGAAGGATGCCTATGAGGCGGGAGTCTACACGGAGTTCATGGAGCAGCGTGCCCCGGGTCACACGGTGCTGGGTGATGTGATCTACCGCCACGGGCTGCTTGACTTGAAGGCTGACATCGCGGCCAGCCTCAAGCAGCTGGACTTCCTGAACGACCCGGAGGCTTACAACAGGCAGCAGGAGCTAAACGCGATGGCCGTGGCCGCTGACGCCCTCATCTGTTTTGCTGAGCGGCATGCCCAGAAAGCCGAGGAAATGGCGGCGGGAGAGGCGAACCCACGCCGGCAAGCTGAACTGAGAAGGATTGCGGATGTGTGCCATCAAGTGCCGGCGCATGCGCCCCGAGATTTTTGGGAGGCCTTGCAAGCGTACTGGTTTGTCCACCTGGGCGTCATCACGGAGCTCAACACGTGGGACTCCTTCTCCCCCGGCCGCCTGGATCAACATCTCTACCCTTTCTATGAAAAGGGGCTGGCAGAGGGGACGCTTACGCGGGGCCAAGCGAAGGAACTTCTGCAGTGCTTGTGGGTGAAGTTCAACAATCAGCCTGCGCCACCCAAGGTGGGCGTGACGGCGGCGGAGAGTGGCACCTACACAGATTTCGCCAATATCAACAACGGTGGCCTGAAGCCGGATGGTTCCGACGGCGTTAACGAGGTCACAGACTTGATCCTCGACGTGGTGGACGAGATGCGGCTGGTGCAGCCCTCCTCCAACTTGCAGCTTAGTAAGAAGAATCCCGACCGCTTCCTGAAGCGGGGCCTGGAGATCGTTCGCAAAGGCTGGGGGCAGCCTTCGATCTTCAATGCCGATCTCGTGGTCGAGGAGCTCCTGCGTCAGGGAAAATCGGTTGAGGATGCGCGGGCCGGGGGAACCTCCGGCTGCGTGGAGACGGGCGCCTTCGGCAATGAAGCCTATATCCTCACCGGCTATTTCAACCTCCCCAAGGTCCTCGAGATCACCCTCAACAATGGCCTGGACCCTCGCACCGGAAAGCGCATCGGACTCGAGACGGGGGATCCGCGAGGCTTCCTCTCTTACGCCGAACTGTTCTCGGCCTACCGCAAGCAGTTGCACCACTTCATCGATATCAAAGTGCGGGGGAACAACGTTATCGAGCGCCTGTACGCGCAGCATTTGCCGGCCCCCTTCCTGTCCCTGTTCGTCAAGGACTGTATCGCGAAGGGCAAGGACTACAATGACGGCGGCCCGCGGTATAACTCCACCTACATCATGGGGGTGGGACTGGGCAGTTGCACGGATAGCCTGGCAGCCATCCGCTATCACGTTTTCGATCAAAAGCGCCTAGGGATGGCGGAATTGCTCGAAGCCCTCGCGGGCGATTTCCAGGGGCGTGAAACGGTTCGCCAGTGGCTGTGGAATAAGACCCCCAAGTACGGCAACGACGACGATTATGCCGATGGCATTCTGGTGGACGTGTTCAACGCCTTTTACGATGAGGTGAATGGGCGGAGGAATACGAAAGGCGGCCAGTACCGGGTCAATTACCTTTCGACGACCTGCCATGTGTATTTCGGCGCGGTGACCGGGGCAACGCCCGATGGGCGAAAGGCCTGGGAGCCCCTCTCGGATGGCATCTCGCCGGTCCAGGGAGCAGATCGCCGCGGCCCGACGGCGGTGCTGAAATCCGTCGCCAAGATGGATCATGGGCGGACCGGCGGTACGCTATTGAATCAGAAATTCACCCCGCAATTGCTGGAGGGCGAAGAAGGCATCGACAAGCTGGCGCACCTGGTACGGTCGTACTTCAAGCTCGACGGGCACCACATTCAGTTCAACGTTGTGACGGCGGAAACGCTGCGGGCCGCACAGGCTGAGCCCGAGAAGTACCGCGACCTGATCGTCCGCGTGGCCGGCTACAGCGACTATTTCTGTGACTTGGGCCAGGTCTTGCAGAACGAGATCATTGCTCGTACTGAGCAGAAGAGCATTTGAAGACCTTCCGGCTTGCGCCTGGCGTGGCGCCTGGCCGAAAGTGAAGATTCCAGGCAGAAGTCGGTTGATGAGAAAAAGTCAGTTGTGCGATGATAGGCGCCCGCGGAAAGCAGGCCGGTTGTGGCGGGACGCGTCTTTACGCACGTCCGGCCTCTCTTGGGCTGGAGGGGGAACATGGATCATCTCTTCTATCGGAGGGTACTAATGGCAACATTTGGACTGATCTTGACTGCTGCGGCGGGTTTTGGCGGGCAAGGGGCAAAATCCGGTATACAGAAAAGTACGTTTGGGAAAATGCCCGACGGGCAGAGCATTGAACTCTACACGCTCACAAACCGCAAGGGGATGCAGGTGGCGATCACCAATTACGGTGGGACGGTAGTGAACCTGATCGTCCCTGACCGGAACGGCAAGATGGCGGATGTGGTTTTCGGCTTTGACAGCTTGGAAGGGTATCTTGGAACCGAGCCTTACTTTGGGGCTCTCATTGGCCGTTACGCAAACCGCATCGGCAATGCGCGCTTCACCTTAGACGGGGCCGAGTACAAACTGGAGGCGAATGACGGCAAGAACAGTTTGCATGGCGGCTCGCACGGCTTCGATAAGAGGGTCTGGAAGGCGAAGGAGATCGCGGGGGTCGAGCCGGGGCTCGAGCTGACCTACCTCAGCAAGGATGGTGAGGAAGGCTATCCCGGCAACCTCACCGCCACCGTGGTCTACACGCTCACCAACAATAACGAGATCAAGATCGATTACAAAGCCGTCACCGATCGGCATACCGTCGTTAACCTGACGAATCACTCTTACTTCAACCTAGCGGGACAAGGAAATGGGGATATCCTGAAAACCTTGTTGATGATCAATGCCGCCGAGTGCACGCCCGTTGACGCGACGCTGATTCCGACCGGCGAACTCCGCAAAGTGGAGGGAACGCCGCTGGATTTTCGCCAGCCCACGGCCATCGGCGCGCGGATCAATGCGGATGACGAGCAGTTGAAGTTCGGAAAGGGCTACGATCACAATTTCGTTCTGACCCGCAAGGGCCGCGGCTTGGTTCTGGCGGCGCGGGCCGTCGACCCGGATTCCGGACGTCAACTCGAGGTCTACACCACGGAGCCGGGACTACAGTTCTACAGTGGAAATTTCCTGGATGGCTCGGTGAAGGGCAAGGGGGGCGTCGCTTACGGGCACCGTTCGGGCTTTTGCCTGGAAACTCAGCATTTCCCCGATTCGCCCAACAAACCGAACTTCCCCCCGACCGACCTGAAGCCCGGCAAGACTTATCACGAGGTTGCCGTCTTCAAGTTCTCGGTCGCGAAGTGAGCTTTTCCTCATCCGTGTAGGCAGGGGGGACAGGAGTCATTGGGAAAGTGCAGCCCTTTAACTCCGCTCCCCCCGCGAGTTTACACCGAACTGATTGATCAAACTCGGCTTAGCTGCAGTCTCGAAGGGCTGCCATCGGAGGTTGCGGTGGGAGTTAGGGACACTTTTGCTTGCATGAGAGGGACGAAGTGTCCTAGTATATCGGTAATTATATCGGTCTAGGAGATCTCCCATGAACGTTGCCGACCTCGTTGCTTTCCGTGAAGAAGTCTATTCCCTGCCCGACTCCGCCACGGTCCATGACGCGGCGCGCTTCCTGCGTGACAAGGGGGTGCGCTCAGCGGGTGTATTCGACTCCGCGGGAAATCTTGTAGGCGTGGTCTCCCAAAGTGATGTTTCCGACAAGGTGGCGGCGGAGAACAAGTGCCCGGCATGGATGCGCGTCGCCGAGATTATGAGCAAGAACCCCGTCACCGTCTCTCCGCAAACCTCCCTCGAAGAATGCGCGCGTTTAATGGACAGGCACGGAATCTTCCATCTCGCCGTCGTCGATCCCGAGAAAGGATTTCGAGGGTTGATCTCGGTCCAGGATCTGCTTAAGGTGATCGCTTCCGATCACAAGGCGCGGGCGGATATGCTCGAAGCCTACATGTTTCCCCAACGGTAGGAGGTCCCGCCGCCGCAGATAGGCTGCTCGGACTTGCGCTCGCGCGTCTATTCTCGTTCACCCCAACTCGACTCCCAAAGCGCAATCAGATTCCCGTCACCTGACCGATCCGGCGCTGGCTGGATTGACGACCCGAGGCGGCGGCTTATAATGAATTGATTCGTGCCAATTCCGGATATCGGAGAGTGTCCATGCACACCCGTCACGAGTTGGAGCTGCAGTCCTCGCCATTAGCCCCGCTCCGCGCCGCCGGTTGCTCGATCGTCATAAGCCTTTGCACCCTGTGGCTAACCAGTCCGGCATTTTCAGGTACGCAAGGCCAGACACCCGAAATCCCCGTCGTCAGGGCCGACGCGGGCCCTTGCTCCGCCGACTTCAGCATAAGCGACAGTGACCACAAGCCCCTGTACGACGCAAAGATCCAAGTGCAGGTGCGCTACGGGTTCATGAGCAAACGGAAAACCGATCTCGAGGTCGGGACGAACAGCGACGGCAAGGCGAGAATCGAAGGCCTGCCGGAGAGAGCGCGCAAGCCTCTGGAGTTTCGCATCCATCACGGGGACAGGCAGAAATCCGTCAGCCAAGACCCGTCGAGCGAGTGCCACGCCAAGTTCACGGTCGTCCTTGCCGCGCAGTAGCCCGCCGCGGGGCGCGTCTAACGGCCCGCAGGTTGGCGAGCCGTTCAGCCAATCGTGTTTGCGCACAGGCAGCCACTCCGCATTTCGAATCGGATGGCGGGGGGAGCGTCCTGGAACGGGTACTGGTCACCTGTAGGGCCAAGTCGGCGAACTGCGGTGACCAGCGAAAGTAAAGCGAAGATGCCACGGCCGTACCCATGAAAGGCTGGCGGAAGCATGATGTCGGCGGTTGACATCACCCCGCATTTTGGTCAACATAAGACTATATGGGTCTCGATTCGCTTCCCTCTGACGCCGGTTTGCCGGCGCCCTACCGCTGCCGATTCGTGGTTCGAAAGGAACGAGGGCCAGCAGAAGTGGTGCAGTTCGTAGCCTCAGGGCTCGAAATGGGTCAGCAGGTCGTCGTGGTGGCCGGTCCCGGGTGCCTCAAGGACCTGGCGCGCAGCCTGACCGAAAGCGGATTCCGCCCCGAGGCAATGCTTCGTAACGGGCGCCTGGTCTTCCTGACGGCGCCGGATTGCCTTTCGCAGCTTGAGGATCCTGAGAAGATTCTGCAGCGCGGACCGCTACGCCGCTCGATGTCCGTCGTGCGCTGGGTCACGGATTGGTCATGGGCCTATGCGGACGGCGCCGATACCTCGACGATCCTCGACTACCAGCGGCGGGTGCACAGCTTCGCGCGCTCGCTGACCGCCCTGTCGCTCTGCACAGTCCACTGCACCAAGATGGCGCGCGGTTCCCTGCTGGCGATGCTGGCGGACCATCGCCGCGCCTTGCGCTTAGACAACCTGCCTGCTTGAGCTCCCTCCCCCATCAACACCGCTTGTAAGGCGCCCGGCTGCAGGTGAATAGCTCCGAAACTGCTTTTGCGGTGTTCAGCGTGTCGGATGCCCTTCAGCTTGAGACGTTATGGTGGTGATTGATCAATCAGGGGCGGAGTGGGCGGAAAACCTGGCATCCCACCGGGCCGACCGGTAGGAAAGGCGGAAGGCGGGGTACTCGGCTGGACGGGTCCCTGCGGCTGAGCACCCAGCGCGGGGACTCCGGCCGAGGAGTTGAGTTCCACGCCCAGAAATTCCCACTCGTTGTAATGGGTCTTGTTGTTCAGGACGCGAATGGATTTCCTCTTGCTCGTGCTCGCTACGCCGACGATGAAAGCCCCCTGCATTTCCTTGTTATCTCCGAAGAACGCTGATTTTCCGCTGGATTTCTGTTCAGTTCCGGCGGCGGGAGCGCCCGCCGTCTGGTCCGAGCCGGAGCTTCCTCCCACCAGCGGCTTCGGGGCGGTTGGTTTGGCGAAAGTCAACGAGTCCAGCGGCGTGCCGTTCGCGTCGGCATGAATGAAGCGCCACTTCCGGTCCTTGCTCATAGGGTCGGGATACTCGTGGCGCAAGAAGCGCATGCTGTTCGTCTGCAACAGTTCCTTGACCGACGTTGGGTATCTCTGGAACTGCCGACGGAAGAGGGCAATCGCGCGGGCATACTGATTGCCGCGAAAAATCAGCTCCTCCTCCTTCTCACGCTGCCCCTCGGTGTAAACGCTCGGCAGGGCCGCGGTCAGCGAAATCAGCAGCACCACCGCCAACATCATGACGATGAGGAGGGCGAAGCCGCCGGCGGAGGCTTCGGTCCGCAAGCCGCCCCGCGGCTTACTGCGGGACCGGAAGCCGGATATTTTGGCGTGTGGTCTCATCGCTAATCTCGACTTGCGAGGGCGAAATCTTCAGCACGTGGTAGCGTTTGGCAAAGCTCTCGCCGTCGTGAACGACATAGAGCTGATCTTCATCGGTGACGACAGCCTCGGGCGGGCCCCCGGCCCGCTCGGTGTACCCCAAGACCTTCAGGGGAGGCGGTGGCGGCGGGGGAGGAGGCGCGGCCGCCGCAGCGGTCGTACCGGGCGCAGCCGCCTGCTTCGGGACTTCGCGCGGGGGATACTCGAAAGGATTGCGCGCGAGCTCCGGGAGCGGCCGGCTCCCCGACTCCTGCAATTGCTGCAAGTTGATCCTGGGATCATAGCGAGCCAACTGATCGGGCTTCCCCGAGGCGGCCGCGCGGCTATGCGTCTCGCCCGAAGCGGCGGCGAGCGCTGCTGAGCGTGGACTCCCCGCGCGCCCCCTGCCCCGCACCACCAGGTTCAGAACCAACAGCGCGCAGACGACCGCCAGGAACGCGGTTGCCCACTTCTCGAATTGGAGTTTTCCGGTCATGGCGTCAGATAGAGGTCCGCCCCCACATTCAGCACCAGCGTGTGCCCTTCAACAGGCTGGATAGACAAATCGCGGAGGGCAATGAAATAGTCTGCGGTCTCCAGGGCGTGGGCAAAATTTAGCAGGTTCGAAAACGGCCCCTCGACCGCGACTTCCAGCCCCAGCCGCTCCAGCGGCTCATCTTTTTCCTTGTCGAGCTTGTAGGTGATCCCGGTCATTTGCAGACCGGTCTGGTCCGTCAAGCGCCGAATCAGTCGGGCAGCTCGCGAGTATCCCTGGCGGCGCGGCGGGAGATGGCCTTTCATGAAGGCGGCCATCTGCTCCTCCGCGTCGGGAAGCGCCGCCTTGAATTTCTCCAGCCGTGCCACGCGGGCTCGCCCTTCTCGCATCTGGTCGCGCGCCGAAGCGTACTCAGCCTCTTTCGAAGCTCGCAGGGCGCGCAAGGGTCTCACCAGCGCGAGATAGAGGACCAAGTCGAGCGCCACCAGCCCCACAGCTGCGCCTTCCAGCACGCGCATCAGAGTTTTTCGCCGGCTTCTACTCATGCTGCTTTGCGCCGCCTCACTGCGGCACGCCACCCAGGTAACGAGCCCCACAGGAAATGGCCACGGGCTCGCTTTCCGTCCCTTGCTTGGCAAAACCCTGGCTAAGGATCGCCACATCCGCAAAATCAGCAGAGTCTTCGAGGTTGGCCAGGAACTTTTCCATCGCTTCCTCGCTTTTGCCCACCACCACGAAGCGCACCTGTCGGTCACCACCACTGTGCGTCAGAACCAGGCCAGACAGTCGCACATCCGGGGGAAGGAGCGGCGCCACTTTTTCGAAAAGGTCGGTGACCGAAAACTGCTTGCGGTCGATCAAGATGTTGACGAACTGCGCCTGGCGGTACATGTCGCGAAGCTGGGGCCGCTCCAGCTCTCGCCGAAGCGCCGATTCCTGCTCACGAACTTGCGCTTCTGTGCGCTGCAGTTCGACGACCGAGCGACGGACCGCCCGATACCGCCGGAAATCTCGCACCCCGACGCCGACGAGCAGGGCCAGCACCGCCAAACCGAGGACGATGGTCGGCACAGTCCACGCCAGCGCGTACCGCTCGCGCGCCCCGGGCATCCTCGATAGATTGAGAGTAATCCTCATGATGCCGATCCGGCATTCGAGACCAGCCCAGCCACCGGCGCGCCGAACTGCTCGAAAAGCCTCCGCTCTTCCGCGCGGAGGATCGAAGCTATCTCGGCCCGCGGCTTGAGCACTTGCACTTCCTGCGAGGTAGCTTCCGCGAGGGCGTGAACCATCTCCGGGCTGGCCGCGGGACGCGCGCAGAGCCAGGTCTCGCCGAGATCCGGATGCAGCCGGTCGCGCGCGCTGGCGAGAATGCGCATTGCTTCGGCCGCCACTTCGCGGGCCACATCGCCCTCCGCGCCCCCGAGGTCCCGAGTTCTCCAGATGCAGGGGCGCCCGGCGAAGACTACGACGGTCGTAACCCAGCGCGAGCAGACATGCAGCAGGAGATGTCCGCGCCGATCGTCTGCCGGGAGCAAGGGCAGCAACGTCAACGTCGCCGGAAGAATCAGACCGGCGCCACCGTTGCCGGAGTCAAACGCTGCTTCGTACTCCGCGAGCACGGCCATGCGCGCCGCCACCGCCAGGACTTCGACCTGGCCCGGCTCGCGCGCCAGAACCTGAAAGGACACGAGGGCTTCCTCCGGAGGATAAGGAAGTTTCTCCTTCATCCGCCAGCGGATAAGCGCCTCGGCCTCGGAGGCGTTGTCGGGCAGGGTCTCAAAAGTCAAGATGCCCACGCGGGCCGCGCCGTCGGGCAGCACCAGCCCGTAGCTGCCGCTGTTCCCGACTCCCGCGGCGACGCTCGCGAGGGCGCGGCGGAGCTCGTCGCTGTTGGCGACATTCGCCCGGGCCAGATGAGGCTCGATGCTGTGCGGCGCAACCGGCGCCATCCCCACGTGCCGCAAACGGCGCGCGTGGCGCCCCAAACCTTCCAGGCGCGCCCCGAGCACAAACTCCGGCTCGATCTCGAAGAGCACCGCCGGCAACTTGAATCGCGCCGTGCCGCGAGCCGAAAACAGCCGTTTGCTCCACCCTTGCCAGTCCATGGCCTCTACTCGACGAACGTCACCTTATTGATCTCGCGCAGCGTCGTAACGCCCAGCCGGACCTTCTCGAGCGCTGCCTCTCGCAAGGTTACCATGCCTTCCTGGCGCGCCACGCGGCGAATTTCCGCGGTCGGCCGCTTGTCCAGGATCAATTCCCGGATGTGATCCGACAGCGCCAGCAACTCGCCGATCGCCGTGCGGCCGCGGAACCCCGTCTGGTTGCAATTCGGGCAGCCCGCTCCTTCATAGAACTCCACTCCCGCCCAGGCCTGGCGGTCGAGCCCGGATTCCTCGAGCAGTTCCGGCGGAGCCTCGGCGGGACGCTTGCAGGCCTCGCAAATCGTCCTCACCAGGCGCTGGGCAAGAATGCAGTTCAGCGCCGAGACAAAGTTGTAAGGCTCCACGCCCATGTTCAGGAAGCGGCTCAGCACGTCCACGACGTTGTTGGCGTGGACGGTCGTGAACACCAGGTGGCCGGTCAGCGCCGACTGGATGGCGATCTGCGCCGTCTCGTTGTCGCGGATCTCGCCCACCATGATCTTGTCCGGGTCGTGGCGGAGGATGGAGCGCAGCCCGCGCGCGAAGGTGAGGCCCTTTTTCTCATTGACGGGAATCTGCGTGATGCCGCGGAGCTGGTACTCGACCGGGTCTTCGATGGTAATGATTTTATCTTCGTCGGTCTTGATCTCGGAGAGGGCCGCATAGAGCGTGGTGGTCTTGCCACTGCCGGTGGGCCCGGTGACGAGCACCATGCCGTAGGGCTCGCGGATAAACCGCCGCAGCCGCTTCAACTCGCGGTCGGAGATGCCCAGCACGTAGAGCCGCAACTGGCGGAACTTTTCGTGCAGCGATTCCTTGTCGAGGATGCGGAGGACCGCGTCCTCGCCGTGGATGGAGGGCATGATCGATACGCGGAAGTCGATGGGGCGGCCGCGATAGCGGACGCGGAAGCGGCCGTCCTGCGGCACGCGCCGCTCGGCGATATCGAGCTCCGCCATGACTTTGATGCGCGTGATGAGGTTCGACTGGAACTCACGCGCCAGGGGCGTCATGGCCTGCTGGAGCACGCCATCGATGCGGTACTTCACGACCACCGCATTGTCACGGCTTTCGATATGGATGTCGCTCGCCCGCTGTTCGAGCCCGGCGAAGATGATGGTGTCCACGAGGCGGATCATGGGGCTCTGGGCGCGCTCCTCGACCAGTTGCTCGAGGGAGAGTCCCTCGTCGTTGCTCTCCTCGTCGCGGATCACGTCCAGCCGGAATTCTTCCGTCGCCTCCTCGAGCACGCGCTGCGAAGGCTCCGTCTTGCGGAGGAATTCCCGCACCTGGCTCGCCGCGGCCACGCGCACAATCAACTGGCGGTCGAGCTTCATCTCGAGCTCGTCGAGGCGGGCGAGGTCCGACGGATCGCCGACCACGATTTCGAGCTGGTGGTCGTGGGCGCCGAGCGGCAGAAACTCGTAGCGCACCATCAGTTCGAGGGGAATCGTGCGCAGGAGGTCAATGTCGGGGCGAGAGTCGCGCAAGTCCACGAATTCGAACTGGTAGCGCGCCGCCAACTGGCGCGCCTGTTCCATTTCCGCCTTTAGGTCAACCGCCGTATCTGCCATATTCCATCTCCCGGACTACACCGCCAAGGGAAGACGACGAGCCCGCGTCCCGGTCTTCGCCTCGGCGCTCAGTGCACTTGCGCCGCCATCGAAAACAGCGGCAGATAGAACGCGATCAGGATGAACGCCACCACCACCGCGATCGACGCAATCATCAAGGGATCCACCAGCGCCACGAGGGTGGCGAGATCAATATTCACATCCTCTTCGAAGAACTCGGCGAGGCCTTCGAGCATCGAGGGCAGCGCCCCGGTGGTCTCTCCGACCTCCAGCATGTCAAGGGCGACCTCCGGGAAAAATCCCGTTCCCTTCAAACTGGCGCTGAGCGAGCGGCCGGTGGTGACCTCTGCCTGCGCCTGTCCAATCGCCCGCGCGAGCAAGGGGCTCGAGACTGAATCCCGCGCGGTCTCGAGGGCGGAGACGATGGGGATGCCCCCCTGCAGCAGCGTGGCGAGGGTCCGCGCAAACTCCGCAACCGAGAACTTCAGCAGCAGCTTGCCCACCACGGGCAGCCGCAACTTGACGCGGTCCCACCCCAGCCGCGTGGCCGGCGAACTCCAGGCGGCGCGCAGCAGCAGGGCGGCGCCCACGATGGCCGCCAGGATGACGGGCCCCAGCCGCTTCACTCCCAGCGAGAATTCGATGACGAACCGCGTCAGAGCCGGAAGCTCCACCCCCAGGTCGGAATAAAGCAGCGCGAACCGCGGCACAATAAACGTAATGACGAAAGCGATCAGGCCCGACAGGAAAACCAGGAGAAACGCCGGATAGATCAGCGCGGAAAGAAACTTCTTGCGGAAACTGCGCGTGGCCTTCTGATAAGTGATGTATTGCCCCAGCACGCGGTCGAGGTTGCCACTGCGCTCGCCCGCGCGCAGGCTGGCGGAGTAAATCTTGGGGAATTGGCCAATCTCTTCAAAAGCCTCCGACAGCAAGTCGCCGGCCCGCACGCGCTCGCGGATGTCCTCGAGCGCCACTCGCAGCTCCTCGCTGCGCGTCTGCCGCGCCAGCATGTCGAGCGACTTCTGAAGCGGCAGCCCCGACTTCGAAAGGGTCAGGAATTGCTGGTTGAAAACCAGGAAGTCGTCCGGCCGGATGCGCCGCCGCCGCATCCCCCGCAGCCGCGCGCGCAGCAATTCCTTGGGCTCGATCGAGAAGACGTAATAGCCCGCCGCCTGCAGGCGCTGCCGCAACTCCGCCTCGGAAAGAGCCTCCTCGGTCTGATTCAGAACCCGGCCCGCCGCCGTTCCGATTTTGCAGAGGAATTCCATTTTGAGTTGTCCCTTGTCCTTTGTCCCTTGTCCGGGGTCTGAACTGAGAGCTGCGCTAACCCGCCGACCAAGGACAATGGACAAATGACCAGGGACGTCAACCTCACCAACTGCTATACGGCGTCCCGTCCAGTGACGTTTCTTCCGAGCCGCTGTGGACGTCCACGATGCCGGGAACGCCCTGGCTCGATCCCGGGATGGGGACATCCTCGAGATCCACCTGCCACGTCTGATTCGACCGCGTGAAAGGATCCGCCGGCAGGCCTCCCCGCAGGTAGCCCGCCTCGACCAGCTCGTCCAACGACTGGGGAGGACGCTGCTTGTCGAGCGTGAACTGGTCAATCAGAGAGCGCATCGTGTACAGATCGTCCCGCAGCACGGCTTCCCGAGCCCGGACGATCGCCACCTGATATGTCGGAAACGCGAAAGAGGCGAGAATGAGAATCAGCGTCAGGACCACCATCAGCTCGAGAAGCGTGAAGCCCATTGGGCTCGCGCCCTTCGTCACTGGTCCTTCGTCCCTTGTCCTCTGCAAATGCCGGGGGACGAGGGACAAGGGACGCCAGCCTTTCGCGCCGGTCCACTTCATCAGGAGCGACCTCATGACTGAATTACCAGTCCCCATACTTAGTTCCATCCAGGGCCGTCCCGAAGCTTTTCGAATAGACGTCGAAGACGTTCCCACCGCCCCAACTCCGCGAATCGGGGTCGTCCTGCATGGAGCGAAGGCCCCAGTCCACCTCGCCCGTCATCGGGTCCACGGGGATGCGCCGCAGGAATTTGTATTTGGCGGTGGCGGCTCCCTTCAGGGTCACGCCTTTCACGAGCGTCTCCAAATCGGGTGGATAGCCGAAGCTATCCGCGTTCGTCGGAATCATCCCCCGATCAGCAAAGTCCTTGTACCGGTCAATCGCCTGGCGCAGGTCGCGGAGATCACGGCGCAGTTCCGTCTCTTTTGTGCGCTGGACCTGAAGACGCGCCATGGGTAAGGCGACAGCGGTCAAGATCAACAGAATGGTAATGGCCGCAATCAACTCGACGATCGTGAAGCCGTCCCCGCGGCGGCGTCCGGTCGTGCTGGAGACCCTGGCGTTCATTGCGGCTGGCCTGGCGGCTCCGGCGGCGTTTCAGGACCCTGGGGCGCCTCGGGGCCGGAGGGAGGGATCGGCACCTGAGCGGGCGTGGGGATGGTGGGAGGTGCTATGCCGGCGGCGGGGACCGAAACTCCAGCGCCAGCTTCGCCGGCAAACTCCGGCAGGCGGATGACGCGCGGCGTCAGCATCACCAAGACTTCCGTGTCCTCCAAATCGCGGTGCTCGCTGGAGAAGAGATACCGCAACACGGGAATCTGTCCGAGGAAGGGGATGCCGGTGACCGACTGCGTGATGTTCGTCTGGATAAGTCCACCCAAAAGGTTCACTTCGCCCTCTTTGAGGCGGATGTCGTGTTCGATCTTGCGCTGGCCAAAGGTCGGCTGGCTGAACCCCCCGATCGAGATGGGTTGCCCAAGCGAAGAGATTTCCACCGTCGCGTGCAGGGCCACTTCACCGTTCGACATAAGGTGCGGCGTAATGTCGAGGTTCACGCCCACATCCTGGTACTGGAACTGCGTGCTGGCGAGCAGTCCGAAGTTGCCAGACGTACCGGTGCTCACGGTCCCGAGGGAGGGCAAGAAACTGCCCGTCGCATAGGGAATGCGCGTCCCAATTCGCAGCTTCGCGGTTTGCCCGTCGGTCACGCGGACTTGGGGATTCTGCAAGACGTGCGAGTGGGAGTCACTCATCAAAGCATTCGCCACGGCGCCCGGCATCACGATGCCGAAATCGTGGCTGGTGATCTTACCCAAGAGAAGATCTCCGAGTGACACTGCCGGGATGGTTGTCGCCGTGCTTCCAGTCCCCGTGACAATCGGCGAGCGGGGGTTGAATCCGATGCCCAAGACGTTCGACCCCGAAAGCGGAGAGGTGGGGACCAGTTGCATGCCGAGGTCACGAATGCGGCTGCGATCGGCTTCCACGACCGCGACATCTAAGAGGATTTCGGCCTTCCCCCGGTCGAGATCGTTGATCATCTTTTCCGCCGCCGCCACCTTGTCGGGAGTGTCGCGAATGATGATAGCGTTCGCGTCCGGATTGTCCACAATGCGCTGCAAACCCAGCACTTGCTTGAGGGCGGTGGTAATCGCCGTTCGATCAGCGGGGGCGAGAGGATTGCTGATGAAGATCGTCTTCAGAACCTCTTCCTGGTAATCCCGCCGGTTGGTGGGATTGTCAGTAATAACCAAAATCGTGTTGGGCGTCAGCGGCCGCCAGAACGTTTTGGTTTGGTAGGAAACGATGCGCAGCGCGTCCTCAATCTTCACGTTCGTCAAGTCCACGGAAACCGGCCGGGGCTGGAAATCGGAAGTGAAGGCCACATTCAAATTGGCGAGCTTGGCCAGAGTCTGATAGACCTTGTCACTTGAGGCCGAAACCCGGAAGTGCGCCAACGGTTCGGCCGGCAAAGGATTGAGCTCGACGGCTCCGGCCTTCCCGGAAACGGCCGCCGGCTTTTCGCGCGCCTTGAGGGCCTGCTGGAGGGATTCCTCACGCTGACGCTTCGCCGCAGCCTGCACAGCCACAATGCGAGCCAGTTCCTGCGACGCCGCCTCGTTGGTGGGATCGATGCCGACCGCCTTTTGAAATTCCCCCGCGGCGTCGTCGGTGCGGCCGCCTGCCAGCAGCCTGCGGCCCTGCCGGAGGTGGAAATCTGCCGCCCGGGCTCGGGCATTCCGTTCGTGGATTTGATACCGGGGGTTTTCTGGCTCGGCCTGCAGAGCCTTTTCGTAGTTGACTAGCGCCGTGTCCCAATCCTTGTGAGCCTCCGCCCGGCGCCCCACACGATACGCCGTGCTCCCCCCGCCGCAGCCTAGACAGGCGACAAGTCCTGCGACCACTGTCAGTTGACTGAGCCTCTTACCCAGCATCCCCTTCTCCCGCTGCGCCGGTCAGCGTCGGTCCTTAGGATTATCCGGCATTAGCGCCTGTCTGTGCAAGTCGAACCCCGATCCTTGTTGCCAGACGACAAGCTTCCGTCTGTCAACCTCGACGCCTCGGGAACGGGATTTGTCCATTTTCCGCACTCCGGCCCGTCGAGCAAGCACGGGCCGCGAGATGCCAAAATCCTCCACAACCTCAACCGATTCAGGCGACGCACTAAGCACTCGGTAACGGTTCGCGAGCACATCGCCCTGTCGCACCAGATACACTTCATCCCCGCTTACAACAATTGCTTTTATTTGCCCACTCGCCAACTCCACGTACCCTATGGGCTTGAGCGTGGCACGGGACGGGCATGCCTGAGTGTCGGAGGCTACATCCAGACATGTCTTACTCTTACTGGCTACCAATTTTGGCGACGCTGCTCTAGGGGAGGGGCCATCATCCGGCAACGCTTCGATCACCTCCACCGAGTACGGCGACACCTTGACGGCTCGGTATCGGTCGGCAAAGGTTTCACCTTCGCGGACAAGATAGACGGTTTCTCCCAAGCCCAAGACGGCCTGGACTTGGCCGTCGAGCCCCTCGATATAGCCGAGCCTTCGAGGGATCAATGGGGCGTTGTCTGGCGGCACATTCTGCTCCTGAGACAAAACCATAACTCGGGAAGGGCCAGACTCAGCCAGTGGTTTGGTTTCAGAGGAGCCAGACGCGGGAAGGGTGTGAGAAGTCGGCTGCAATTGCGGTGTCCACGCTGGCGGACCAGTGTAGTGTGCCAGCAGTACCGGCTGGGGGATTCTCACTGCTTGCCATTCATATCCGGAGGATTGCTTCTTCCGGACTAGGCTCCTTCGGGTTCCGGTCCCCGAAACAGCGGTTGCTGTGGCTGTAGCCTTCTTTGCCAACCCTTTCCGTCGCGTCGCTTGGAGTGTCGAAGACATTGAACTTGTCATCCCCGGGTCTTTCCAAGACGAGCCGACCAATAGATTATCGTTGGTGAAGACCTTGACGGGTTTCGTTGCTTCCCTCGCACGTCTCTCCCGCTCCGCGCGAGCTATGTCGCCCAAGCTTTGAGCGGTCCCCAAGGAGGTTGCCAGCGTCAAGATCAATCCTATGACTGCCCCTATCAGAATCTTAGTTCTCATGTCCCCTCGCTTGTGACTCGTGTTCGTGAACACACACTACGTTTTCAATCTTCCCTCGCGCACAAAGCAACGACGTCTTGGTCTCTTCGCCTCTTGGCTGGCATATCGGAAACCCCGGATCTGGGATCCTGCTCTATGGTCCCTGCCCTCCAACTCCTTGATGCCTAGCCCAAAAGTCTTGACCCCGAATCCTGTCCCGGCGATTCCAACCTGCGCGGAGTCTTCGCCTTGAGGTCCGGGCTCGGGCGGCTGCGGCGGAGGAGAACCGGATGCGGCCAGCGAACGGCCAGCACGCTCAGGTCCCTTCGTCCGGGACAGCGCACGCGTCTCACGCGCAGAAGCGACCTCGACATAAGGGGCGACCTCCGCTGCCGCCGGGAAGGTCTTTGCCGGCCGTTCCCCTTCCGTAGCAAATTGAATCCATTCGCCTTGCTGGACGATGGTCTCTACTCGCCCATCGGCCATCTCGACATAGCCGAGCGGCTGGAGGACCTCCGAGCCCGCTGACGCAGTGTGGCTTTTTGGGACACTTTCGCCGGGATCGTCGCGGTGGCTCAGTGAAGCTTCCAGCCTCGCGCGATTTCGGTCTGCGGGCATTTTGTCGGTGAGTGGTCCGATGCGACCGGAGTCGGCACGAGAGGGTACAAGCTCAGCGAACTTCGGCGCGCCGCGATCAACATACCGCTTCTCAGCGGTTGCACCCGACCCGTCGTCGCGCAGCCCTGGGTCCGCCGTGGCTGCCGCAGTCTCGTCGGCGGAGGGGCGGCGCTCGGCGGTGACATTCTGAGGAGGCGGGGGCAGCAAATTCAGCGCCACGAGCGCCAGGCACGCCGCGGCCAGGATGCCGCTCGCCCACCTCCACACGTGATGACTCTGCTGCATCTTCACGCTCAGAGTCTAGCTCGGTGACGCAGGTTGCCTGCCTGAAACAACTTCTCTAGCGATGTTATATCACGATTAACCCCGCCGCGATAGATGTAACGAGACGAAATTCTCTATCAAGCGTCCTCTGTCCTAGCTTTCGCGCGCCGCGCGCGCCTCCGCGCCTCTCCCCCGACTTTCTCCGGGGTTCGGGGTTGGGAACTCGGAGTTCGGCCCCCGTCTACCATCTACCATCTACCGACTTCTGGCGAGCCGTGACGAGTGACGAGCCGGGAATTCTGGCGACCTGGGAATCGGGAACGAGTGAGCGATTGAATCATCGACTCGGTGGCCCAATGACTCAATCACCCGATCACTCAATCGCACAATTCTGCGATTCGCCCCTCCCGCTCCCTTGTCTAGCCCCTAGTCCCCAGCCCCTAGTCCCTGCTCTTCCGGCCCCGACTGCCGACTCGCCACTCCCGCCTCTGTCTTCCCAGGTCCCCGGCGCCTAGCACCTAGGAAATGGGTAATGGGGTCTTTTGGCTTGAAAGACTCTCTTGCTCTAACGCCAACATGCCGATAGTATGGGCATGATGAACGTCGGCACCGTTTCTGCGCCCATCATGAAGCACGTCATACATAAGGGGGACGCCAGGGACATAGACTGGATAGACTCTGGGTCCGTCCACCTTGTAGTCACATCCCCGCCTTATTGGACGCTCAAGGAGTACCCTGAAAACCCCTCGCAACTTGGAGCAATAGAAGGCTACGAAGACTTCCATCGGGAGCTCGAGAGAGTCTGGACTCATTGTTTCCGCGTTCTGGTTCCAGGCGGCAGGCTTTGCTGTGTCGTCGGGGATGTCTGTATCGCTCGGAGACGCAACCGCGGTCGCCATATGGTACTTCCCCTGCACGCTGATATTTCGGTCAGGTGCAGGCGGGTCGGCTTTGACTACCTGACTCCTATCCTGTGGCACAAAATCGCAAACGCTAGCTACGAGGTTGAGAACGGTTCGTCTTTCCTTGGGAAGCCTTACGAGCCGAACGCGATCATCAAGAACGATGTCGAGTATATCCTCATGCTGCGCAAGCCCGGAGGTTATCGCCAGCCCACGGAGGAACAACGCCGTGAGTCACGGCTTAGCAAGGAAGAGCATGGCGCATGGTTCCGCTCTTTTTGGGCCGACGTTCCAGGCGAATCCACCCGCTATCATCCTGCCCCTTTTCCAGAGGAACTGGCATTCCGCCTCGTCAGAATGTTTTCTTTTGTTGGAGATACGGTTCTGGACCCCTTCATGGGGACTGGGACCACCCTCTTAGCAGCAGCACGATGCCGCCGCAATAGTATAGGAGTTGAAATTGAGCCTAGTTACGTGGCGATGGCCAAAAGGCGACTAGAGGCCGAGACCGATAGTCTTTTTGAGCGAGATAAACCCGCCGTTCTTATTCGCTAAAACCGCTGAGACCAAAGCTTCCCGATCCTTGCGATAAAACACTCGTAGTAGATCGCTTCGTTGACCTGAGGAGCGGGCGGCTCTCTTACCAACTTGGCTGGACTGGTTCCATCGTAATCCACGACTATCACCGCGAGGGCTTCTGGCCGATCACGTGGGTCGGCAGACTCGTTCCTCGTGGGGATACTCGCGAATATTCCGATGGTATCCCTAACCACCTTTTCCATGTCGAACTTCGGTCTCTTCAAACCCTTTGCGAACTGGTCAGGGTTCTCGTAGGTGGGAGAAACATTTATCACGACGATTGCGCCAGCGATGCAATCCTGCCGATGATTGTGCATGTGATTCGAGTAAGCGATGACGTCTCCGTATCTGTTCTTCCTAGCCTTTCCGTGCGCCGCCATGATGGCCTTGTTTTCTATCGACACGGATACAGAAATCAATGGGAGCTTCGCTTTCTCGAAGATAACTAGGTCAACAGTTCTGACAGCGCTGGAGGTTTTTACTTGGGAGTTTTTCTTAGGAACCAAGGTCTCAGACCTGATGGCCGCTCCCATTTCTGGGCAACTCATCATCAGGTCGTTAACAACGAAATCCGAGAGCGCGTTGGAGTTTTGCTGCGCCCTTGGGTTGAACCCAATGTGTTCACTCATCCATCGGACGTAAGCTTCCGGTGCTCTCATGGGCGGCGCATCTTATCACAGCGCGGTTGATGAGTGAACCCCTTGGCTGGCGCAGAGCGCAGCTCTGCGTTTCGGCGTTATACTCCGCGACATGACCCGGCCCGCGCGCTATTTTCATCCGGGACAACTGCAATTCATCACTTCGAGCACGTATCGCGGGCTGGCGCAGACCCTAGCCCCTGAGGGTCTGCGATCTCGCGCAGCGATTTTTGGCCATGAGCTTGAAGCCCACGGAATCGAGGATAGAAGCGAGGACGCCTCCCTCCGGGAAAACGCAGACCCCCCCCAAAGCGGGGGTCTGCGCCAGCCGGGCCGTTACCGGGTTTGGCAGCGGAGGTTTTACCCTTTCAACGTCTACAGCGACAGGAAGCGGCTCGAGAAACTCCATTACATGCATGGCAATCCCGTCCAGCGCGGCCTGGTGAGTTCGCCCGACCAGTGGCCCTGGTCGAGCTTCAGGTATTATCACCTGAACGATGCTTCGGTTCTGGCAATGGACCGACTCGGTTGAGTGCACGTTCTGCTCGACAGAGATCGCAGAGCTTCGCTCTGCGCCAGCCGACGTGGCTACCCACTACCCGCTATTCACTTCGAGAAGGAGAGGTTCACGACGGACGGGTATTTCTCCTGGGTCTCCGGCTTGGAGGGGAGATTCGCCTTGCGGCTTGGCGAATCTCCGCCGGGCGAAGAAATGCAGGGCTCGGACTGCGCTCCAGCCTTCGCTTTCTTGTCGGCGGTTTGCGCGTCGCTGGGACTGCAGATAACCTCGATACCACCGGCAGACTCCATCGTTGGGGTCTTCGCCGGAACGGGGCGATAGCCTGCAACTCGGCTGGGCTGACGGCTGGCTTGCCGCGATTGCTCAGTGGGTTTTGCCAACTTCTGCTGAAGGCGTCCGGAGAGCTGCCGCGTGGCCTTGTCCAGCGCCGAGCCGGCCTTGACCGTCGCCGAGGCCGCGTGGGAGCTGCCGATAGAGTATTCCGCCGAACCTTGGCAGAGGCCATCTGCCGGGAACGGCCCGAGAGACAGCATTAGGGCCGTTGCCAGGAAAATCTCTTTCTCCATTTCCGTTCCCCCCGAATAAGCTCGGTCTTGGTCCAGACTAAGTCGACAAGCCCTGAGAGTCAACACGTAAACCCAACAAATGAGGAATCACTTCTGGGGAGGTGCGGAAGCCTCCTTAGGCGGCTGGACGTGCTGCTCGGTATCGACGTGGAAGATTTGGTAGTCAGAATAACGGTGGCGGTTCTGGAACAGCGTGCCCCGGAACTCGACCGTCACCTCGACCTCTTGGGGCAGCCACAGCACGGCGGGCGACTGGCGAAAGGTGACCTGATGAAGCTGCACGATCGTGCTCTCCTGGCGAAGGCCCATATCCGTCTGCGGGGCCAGCAGGTCCGTGCGCATGCGCACGACCTGGTAGGTTTCGGCATCGATCCAAGCGACCCCTTGAAGAATGACCGGGATGGACTCTCCGGTCGAGAGCCGGAAGGAAACCACGACCGCGGCGGGCATGGGACGCTCCGCGAAAGCGAGGACGTACGTCGGGCGACCGTTCACCACCTGCGAGCCGAGATAGCGGAAGCTCGACAAGGGCTGGTGGTCTCGGTCCAGCAACAACAGCAGCGAGGCGAAGCCGCTGGTCTGGAGAAAGCCGGCGACCGGGAGGTCGGCGGACCGATCTTGCCCCTCGATGTCGGTGCGATACTCAGCCAGGCGGCGTGGCGCGCCGGCTTCGAGCAGCATCAGGTAGCGGAAGCGTTGGTGGATGAAATCGTGGGTGAAGCGGGCGGTCTGGTCGCCCCGGATGACCCCGGGAAACAGTTCGGTCGGGTCGCCCGTGCCGCCGCCGCGACGCGACTCGTCAATTTCCTCCCGCGAGGTGGTGTTGACGAAGTCTTTCAGGAACAAGTCCAGGTTCTCGGCCACCCGGCTGAGGATGTCGGGCAGAGACGACTGGTCGTCGGAGGGTTCGAGCTTCTTAAGTTCCGGAATGTCCTTGCGAAGCTTTTCAATGGGGTGGTTCGTAATCGGGTCCGCTTGGACGTAAGAAGAGAGGTCGAACACTTGGGTATCGGGTTGAGGCGCCGCCACGGTCAGCACGAAGCTGGGCGACAGGAGGGCGCCCAGGAGCGCGCAGCCGCGAACCCACCAAATCCTGCCGCCAACCATACTATTAAGGATGCGCCAAAATGTCACACTTGGCAAGCAGAGGCGGCTTCACGCCACCAAGCTGGAAGCGCCCTCTGGACTCACGGCTTTTCAAGGAATAAGAAAGCCGTCCCAATCAAGTACATCGGAGCGCTGCCTCCTCCGCTAGCGGGTTAGTGGAAGAAGAGGACCTTCGGGCGGACCCACCGCCCGCTCCTCTCAACATCCTTGGCGACAATCCGATAGGAAGGCTGAGCCTGGGCGACCACGCGAGGAATCACCTGCGGGTCGTCCCGCAAGTGGTACACGCAGATGGCCATGCGCGGCTTGAATCGCCGCAGGGTCTGCGCCGCCCCGCGCAAAGCATGGCGTTCCGATCCCTCGATATCCATTTTGATGAAGTCGACGCGATCCAGGCGCAGTTGGGAGACGATGTCATCGAGCGGCATCACTGGAATACCCGGAAGGGTTCTGCCTCCGGGGACCTTGAAGACAAAGCTGTCCTCTGCCGAACTCCAACCAGCTTCTTCGGAAAGGGCGAGATTGGTCTTGCTATCCCAAACCCCCACCTTGACCAACATGACCCCACCGTCCTGAATCATCTCGGCGAAGTTCTTTTCAAAACACACCAGGTTGATCGGGTCAGGTTCAATGGCCACCACCCGGCGGGCACCCCGAAGCAGGGCGATGCGGGTAAATGTTCCGACATGCGCGCCGCAGTCGATAACCGTGTCCCCCGGTCGCACGGCCACATCCCCGTCGTCATAGTCATGTTGCACGGTCAGTTCCCAGAGCAAAAGGCACAGCAGCCCTTTGCCTGGCGCACCGATCCAGAAATCTCCCCATATGGTCCGATAAAGCTCTAGTTCGCGCCCCCCGACCCTCATCCCGCCGGTCTTGGTGACGTGGGACTGAATATTGGGGTCAGACGAACCTAC
Source organism: Terriglobia bacterium (assembly GCA_020072655.1). Taxonomy (GTDB): domain Bacteria; phylum Acidobacteriota; class Terriglobia; order UBA7540; family UBA7540; genus JAIQGB01. Next base: position 53,561 of record JAIQGH010000005.1, read on the forward strand.
ACAAGGCTGGAACACCGCTCGGCCAGCATCTTTCCAAGGAAGGTAGGGGAAACTGCCCACCAGCTTGTGCTCCAAGGTCACCGCCCTCCACCATATCGAGCAGCCACTTTGGTCAAACCAAGACCAAAGCAGTCCCGCGCAGACGACGGGCACCGCGAGCGCGCGTGTCCACCCCCGCTCGCCGGCGCAAGCCAGCCAGACGCCGCCGATCAGGCACGCGACAAGAATCGCGTTAAGGGACCAGACAAGTCCTCCGGCAGCGACAATCAGGGCCGCCAGAAACCAAGCGTTGAGGTCGCGCCACGACCAAATCAATCCAGCGGCGGCGACCATGGACGCCAGGGCGAAGGCTCCTGCCACGGACCAGAACCCCCCCGTAAGGACGATCATGGCCGCAACGATGAGTGGCCATTTCTTGCGATCCAAGATGTTTATTCTAGGTAGCATCCTCCGAACCTCGGTCGGGTGGCGAGGAGCCTTGGCCTGCGGGGTCCGCGATTTGCGTAGGGACCTGTTTTGACCATGATTCTGGATTCGGCAGGCTTCGATGACGTGGTACCCAGTCGCTCCCCGAGATCGCAGGTGGTTCAGAGCAACGATCTGCGCCGGGCGGTGAGAGCACAGCTTGGCGAGATGTGAAGAAGATCCAATCCGTGACGCGCGGGCGACGGAGGTTGGACATCGCCCAACAATATCACGTTCCAAGGCACACGGTCACCGGTACCCTGGCCGTAGACCCCCGTCCGGCGCGCGGTTCAGCGAAAGGCCAACTTCCGGGCGAGCGAGAGCAGGACCTCGCGGTCAGACTCGCGGATGCTGCCCAGGAGGCTGCGGACTTTGAGGAGGAAGCGAGCTTCCGACCCCGGTTCGCCGGCCTGCTCGGCCAGCTCCTCAAGCGTCAGCCGAGCGCTCAGTTGGGGAGTCGCAGGCGCGCCATTTCCCTCATAAAAGAGCTGGTAGAGCGGGACGCCGAGGGCGCTCGCGAACCTTTCCAGCGTTTCCAGTGCGGGAACGGTGTGGCCGTTCTCCACGCGGGAAGTGTAGCAACGCAAGAGGCCGCTGGCGCGTTCGATGTCTCCTTGCGAGAGTCCCTTCTCCGTGCGCAGAGTACGAATTCGTTCGCCAATCAACATTGCCATTTTCTCCTTCGCGCTGAAGGCGCGGGTTTTCGGGCGCGCCGCCGATGAAGGTGAGCTTGCGGACTTGGGGACCATCGCTCCCTCCCGTGGCGGTGCTGGCGGCGCGGCCCCGATGCCTGGCCTCGGGCCCGCCCGCAGGATGATGAATGCATGCAGGGCGGAGCGGGCCGTCACCGACCATCCGAATTGCCCGTCGGTTCCGCGGAGCGAGCCCACCGCCCCGATGAGCTTTATCGGGGCTCCCGCCCCGCCCTGCCACCCGCCTCCCTGTTCAGTCACTTCCCCACTGCAACCACGCAACGCCGGAGGCGGGGACCTAACACAAAACAAACTGACGTTTTCGAGGCACGTACAAAAGCTGCCCGATCAATCGGGGCGCTACGCGCCGCGCACGAAGGTGTACTCCAGAATCCGCGCGGCGAGCACCTTCCTGTCGTCCTCTGCCGGCGGCAGGATCGCGCGCACGACCTCGCCGCAACAGATCACCTGGGCGCCGGGCTCGCCGCCGAACTCCGCCGGTAGCTCAAAGCGCATCAGGATGGTCGTCGAAACCGGCAGGCCCTTCTCGCCCCGGAAAATGACCCCGCTGCGGCTGATGTTTTCGATCTGGCCATTCAGCCAAACGAGGTCCTCCAGCGCCCGATATTGAATCGGCATGGCGAGCGGGAAACGCGGGGCGCGCCGTGAGCTGTCCAGGGAGGGGTCCGCCCAGCGCTTGCTCATCGGTCCTCCATCCGCCGACCGTGCCCGGGACCGGCGTCGCCAATGCGACCGTACCCGGCCCGCGCACAAATCCAGCGCAAGAATAGCAGTGTCAGGAAAAGTGCCAATGGCCCAGCGGTAGGGCTAGCCTGGCACCTAGGTGCCACCGGCTGGAGGGGGATTTTTTGTGGCAGATCACAGATTCAAAATTCCGGAAGCCCTCGGCGGGCGCCCCGATGACGCGCATCGGGGCGTTCGGGCCGACTCAGGCAGCTTCTTCAAAGAGGTGGTGGTTGACGGCGAAAAGGGCCAGCTCCAAGCGGTTGGAGACGCCCAGCTTGTCGAAGATGTTGGTGAGGTGATGCTTGACTGTTTGCTCGCTGATGGAGAATTTTTGTGCGATGTCCTTGTTCGTGTAGCCAGCCACGATGACGGAGATGATTTCGAGCTCGCGCGGGGTGAGGCCGAAGGTTTTCTTGCGCGCCTCCTCACCCGCCGGCGTCAACAGGTCGCGCAGGGTGGCGACGAGATCGGAAACGCTCTCCCGGCCCACCCAGTACTGGCCCGCCATCACGCTGCGGATGCTCTTGAGGAGCGCCTCGGTCGCGGACTCCTTCATCACAATGCCGCGCGCGCCGAGTTGCAGCGCTTCGACAATCTGCGCGCGCTCGATGGCGGCGGTGAGCACAATGGTGCGCACGGGCGTCGGCGCCTTCGCCAGTTCCGCCAAGGCTTCGAGCCCCGGCACGCGGGGCATGTTGAGATCGAGCAGCAGAATCTCCGGCTTGAGCTGGCGCGCCAGCTTGACGGCCTCGCCGCCGTCGGCGGCTTCGCCAATCACCCGGAAGCCCGGCTCAGCTTCCAGCAGGCCGCGCAGGCCGTCGCGAAAAATGGGATGATCGTCGGCAATCAGAATGCGAATCGTCGTCTTATCCATGAGTCCTCTGTGGGAAGGTAATCTCCAGGCGCGCGCCCTTTCCCGGCCCCGATTCTACCGAGAGTTCGCCGCCAATGGAACGGACACGTTCCTTGATGACCAGCGGGCCTTTGCGCGCCGCGTCGAGTTCGGCCTGGGTCAGCCGCCCGGTGAAATCGAAGCCGCGGCCGTCGTCGTCAATCACCAGGCGCCAGAAGCCGTTCTGGGAGTCGAAGCGTACCATGACCTTTTGCGCTTCGCTATGCTTGCGGACGTTGGCGAGCGCCTCCTGGACGATGCGCGCCACCTCCGTCGCCACGCGGGGCGAGACCGCGACTTCATCGAGCGGCGAAATGAAGCGCGCCGAGATCCCCGCGTCCCGCCCGAACTTGTCCACCGTGATGGCGAGAAAGTCCAGGAGCTTTCTCGGGCCGAGGTCCAGCGGCTTCATCTGCTGCATCACTTCGCGGAGGTTGAGGATTTCCTTGCGCAGAAGCTGTTGGATGCGGGTCATCCCTTCGGCCAGCTTGCCGGTCATCGTGGGCTGGCGGCGCAGCACGTCCACCTGCATCTCCAGGCCGATCAGTGATTGAATGACGCCGTCGTGCAGTTCGCGCGCCACTCGCGCCCGCTCCACCGCGCCCACCCGCGTGCGCAAACGCCGCATCAAGAACACGCCGTAAAGCACCGGGCCGACCTGCCGCACGATGGTCTGGAAGAAAGGCACGGCCATTTCCGGCGTGCCCGCCTGCGGATCAATCAGGAAGAGCTGGCCGGCCCATTCGTTCCCGGCGCTGAGCGACATCGCCAGGATGGAGCCGAAGGGTTCGGCCGCCTGCAGCGACTCCGGCGGGATCCAGGAAACATCTGAGAGGCGCGTCCCCTTTTCGCTCACCACGTAAAGCTCGTAGCGGTGCCCCCGGCGCAGCGAGGTCTGCCGCGCCGCATGCCAGGTCTCGCCCGGAGGCTCGAAAAGGTAGATCGCGCGCCGGTCGGGATCGAGCTCGACATTGGAGATGGCCACTTCCCGGCTTCTTTCCTCCCGCGCCGCAATCCACAGGTAGGCGCGGCCCGACTTCACTTCCTCCAGAGCCAGCACCGCCCGCGTGGATTGGAACAGGTTCAGGATTTCCTCGAGCACCACGCGCAGCGAGGCGCGCAGTCCCACTTCGCTCTGGGCGCGGGAAATGATCCGGGTAATGGCGGCGGACTCCGTGCGCAGGCGCTTCTGCTCTTCGCCGAGGTAGCCGAGCAGATAGCCCGTAATCAGCAGGAACAGGCCGCGCAGAATGAAGCGGTTCGCCCCGAACTCGCCTTCCACGAAGGCTCGTATGGCCGGGCGGCTCGACGCCAGAAAAATGGCCTGAGAAAAATAGAGCACGATCGCGCCCGCCGCCGTGGCCATGGTTTCCGTGAAGCCCCAGCGGTAAGCCGCCGCCAGCAGCGCGAAAATACTGAACGCGAAAAACGGGCTGCTTGGGTCGGCGCTGTAAAGGGAAATCAACGCCGGCCAAATCACGTCCACGGCGTGCACGCCCAGGCGAAACCCGGCCGACGATTCCTTGCGGATTTGCACCAGCACGAGAATCAGCAGGCTGTGGATGGCATAGATGAGCAGCAGGCCGTAGGCCCGCCGCGAGAAAGTCACGGCTTCGGTGGGATTAAGCCCGATCGCCACCAGTGAGCTGATGGCGAGGAAGGCGCGCGCCGTAGCGAGAATCCGCTCGATGCGCTGCGTCTCCCCCAGGATAACAACGGCCCCAAATCTGGCTCGGAACTTCTGCAGCATTGCTGGCTGGGTCCCCCACCGTCCCGCGGCGAGGAACTGGGTCACCCCGCATCTTATCACCCCTCCCGCGGAGAGAGACCAAAAATCTCGGAGCGCCGCGATGCGGATTTCACGGGGTGAGAAATCCTCGAAACCGTCATCCTTGCCGGCTGGCGCGCGTGCTTCGAGAGAATCGCCACGCTCTGGAAGCACGCGGATGATACAATGTCGTACAATCCGCAAGAAGTTGGGAGGGCTCAATGGCGAAGGTGCTGCGCTGCAAGGATCTGGGGATGGGCTGCACGAAGGAGCTTCGCGCCGAAACGGAAGAGGAACTCCTCAAGCTCGCCGCCGAGCACGCCGAGAAAGACCACGGCATCCAGGCCTCCAGCATTCCCCCTTCCATCCTGGCCATGGTGAAAGCTGCCATTCGAGACGAGTAGAGGCGATCTTATATCGCCATGAGCAGGTAGCGCGACGAGTGACGCATACGTGCCGTTGCGTGGCATGTGTGCGGCTTCCGGTTGCAGAATGCCCGCGTTGGTCGCACACCCCTACACGTCGGGGTATGCGCCACCCGCGGAACGTGGATAATGGAAATTCCGGGTAATTCGGAAGATGAGCCCAGATTAGGGGGAACCATGAGCGAACCCCGCTTTCCAGACCGCAACCTGGCAATGGCGAGCGTCGTGGCCGGGAGCGTGCTCTCGCTTGCCCTGCTTGCCCAAGAGGCGGTGCCGACCAAGGACGGCGACGCCCATCTCGAACACGGCAGACAACTGTATGCGATGCACTGCCAGCGTTGCCACGGCTCCAACGGCGACGATTTCACTTGTTCTGGAGATATGACACCCCTGGCCGGCCTGGGCCGGCGGCCGCGGGTGGACCTGGTAGGGCAGGTTATGTCGCCGTCCTATTTCCTCAGGGGCGTGGCCTATCAAGGAGCGGACGCGCGCGATCTCACTGGCTTTCTTCTCAGCCTCAAGGGCGAGAAGGAAATCGATGACCCGGGCCTCCTGTGTCTACCTAGGTTGCTCAGCAAAAGGTGGGGCCTCCTGGATTACTACCGCGTCATCGATCTCCGGGGCGGGGCGGCCTACGCTAAGGGACACATTCCGAACGCCACGCGCTGGCCCGGCCTCGAGGAAGGCGGCGAGTGCCGAGCTTGCGCAGCCGACGTCGTGGCACAGAAGCTCGGTTTGCTCGCGGTCCGGCCCGAAATGACCGTCGTTATCTACGACGATACCCTGACGCCGGCATCCGCCTTGTTATGGTGGGATCTCGTTCGCGCCGGACAGAAGAATGTCGCCATCTTGGACGGAGGATTCCGGCGGTGGGTTGAAGAGGAGAACCAGGTCACAACTGTGGTTACGCCCTTGACACCCGTTACGTACACTTCCCCGGGAGCGGCGGAAGTTGCGCCGGGCCCTGAGGGCCGGGACCATCCCGTACTCCGCCTCAGCGCAGGATTGCGCCAGCCATCCGCAGGCGTATTCGACTGGGAACGCACCCTCAGCGACGGGCGCCTGCGAACCGCCGGCGAGATTCGGGAGTATCTCAATCGCAGCGACGTCAGATTCCCCGGCGCGTACCGCCTGGAGGGAAGCGACGCCGAGGCCGCCTATCTGGTCTACGTGCTCCGCCTCCTCGGCTTCCACCGAGCCCACTACGATCCCATCGGCAAGTTGCTAGCCGTTGATAGTTCCAACCTGCCCGCGTCAGAGTCTCGAACCCACCTCACAGCACCACTACAACCCTGAGACTGGAATTCCCCGCTAAAGCCCGACGCTACAAAACCAAAATGCGTCGCTACCCCCGACTCGGCGTGTTTGACTCACTTTAACCCAACCGTTATAGTAATCCGACTTCAATACACATTCGGGCGCATTGAGGAGGGAGCGGATTTGGAAAAGGAAATCCCCCATAACATAGCCTCGGGGCGCGCCGGTAGGTGCTGGTGGTGATGAATCGCAGCAGGTAGCGCAGAGTGTCGTTTCGCAGAGACCCTGCGGCTCTTAGTCAGATCCGCGTGCTCTAGTCGCAGGGAACCAGTTTGGCTCGCCAAGTAGCGGCGTAAAGCCGCCCCGAGTTCCTAACCGTGGCTCTGGACAGCCGCGAGAGTTGCGGTAGAATACCGCCGCCCAATCGCCTTCCTAAGGCTCGCCCTCGATCAAGTGCATTGGGGCGGTGAACGCAGGACCTCGAGGTGGCGTCGGTGGAACCTTCCCGTCTGAAGCAGTGGCTGACGCGCCTCGCCCCCGTATATCCGGGCGAGGGACCGGTGGTGGGGCTTTGCCTCGCGGTCAACCTGCTGATGGTCGCGGGGATTATGTTCGGCCGCAACGCGCGCGACTCCCTCTTCCTCTCCAGCTTCGGCGTCCAATACCTGCCCTACATGTATTTCGCCAACGCCGTCGTGCTGGTGGTCGCCTCGCTGTTCTACACGGCGCTCGTGGACCGCATCGACCGGGGGAAATTTCTGGCCGGCATCTCGCTGATCTTCGTGGTGTCGTTAATTGTCAGCCGCGTCATTCTGGCGGGCCAGCCGCGCTGGTTTTATCCCGTCCTCTACATTATCGCCCAGGCCGTATGGAATTTTTCTCTCCTGCAGTTCTGGACGTTCCTGGGAGACTTGTTCGACACGCGCCAGGCAAAGCGACTTTTCCCGCTCATTGCCGTCGGCAGCCTGTTGGGAATGATCGGGGTCGGCGTGACGTCCGCGCCCGTGGTGAAGGCCCTCGGGACGGAGAACATTCTGCTGGTCTGGGCGGGCCTGATCGCGGCCTCGCTGATTCTGGGGGGAATCGTCTACACGCGCTACCCCCCGGAGAAATCCCTGCCCGCCAAGGACAAGGCCTCGCTGCCGCCGCCGCGCCAGCTTTCGGAATGGGACAAGTTCAAAGATGGCGCCGCGCACGTCCGCCGCGAGCCGCTGCTGCGCAACATGGCGCTCATCACCTTCCTGCTTTGGACGGTTTTCACGGTCGTCGATTTCAACTTCAACAAAGTCATGAAGGACACCTATCCCAACAAGGACGTGCTCACCGCGTTCCTGGGCGGCTTCCGCGGCATCGCCGGCTTCCTCTGCCTGATCATCCAACTCTTCCTGACCTCGACGCTGATTTCCCGCCTGGGAGTCGGCACGACGATTGCCTTTCATCCTTTCTACCTTTCGCTATCGACGCTCTGGATGAGTTTGAGCTTCGGCTATACCTCCGTGTATGCCGCCAAGCTCGGCGACCACGTCCTGCTCTATACATTCCAGGATTCATCCTTCCAGCTTCTTTACAGCCCGGTGCCGCTCGATCGGCGGGCGCGCATTCGCGGCTTCATCGACGGCTACATCAAGCCCCTCTCGATGGCCGCTGCCGGCGTGCTGCTCCTGCTGGGGATGCGTTATCTCCAACTGCGCCAGATTGCCATGATCGGTTTTGTGCTGGCCTTCGCGTGGTTGCTCGTCGCGGTGACGACCCGGAACGGTTACATCCGCGCCTTGCTCGCCAATCTTCAGGCCGACAGCCCCGCGCTCCGCCAAGCCGCGGCGAATGCCTTGCGCAAGATGGAAGATCCCGCCAGCCTGGCCATCATTGCCGACACCCTGCGCACCTCGAGCCCCGAGCGCGTGGTGGTGGCCATCCAATTCCTGGAACATTTCCCGGGCGAGCAGGCTGACGATTCCCTGGTCGCGCTGCTCGATCATGCTGATGGCCGAGTGCGCGCCACAGCCGTGAGCGCTTTGGGGCGCCGCGGTGGAGCGAGATTCGTTGACCGGCTGACGCCTCTCATCGCCGATCCCGACCCGCGCGTTCGAGCCAACGTCGTCGAAGCGCTCGCCGCGACCGAAGACCCGGCGTTGGTCGAGAAGCTGCAACCCCTGCTCAAAGATCCTTCCCTGCGGGCGCGCATCAATACTGTCCTCACCATCGCCGCGATCCAGGGCGTCTCGACGGCGCTGGAATCGCTGCCGCTCATCCGCGAGCTGGCCCACGGAGACGAGAAGGCGCGCTCCACCGCCACGTTCGCTCTCGGCCGGTTGCCGCTCGAAGATTCCATGGATCTGCTTGTCGAGCTGCTGAACGACCCGGACCTGCGCATTCGCTGCGAGGCCGCGCAGGCCCTCGGGCGGATTGGCACGGCGCGCGTCATCCCGCCGCTCATCGAAGCATTGGCGGGCCCGGCGGAATTGCGCCACGATGTGCGGCGCAGTCTCGCCGGCATCCTGAAAAAGTCGGGCGCGCCGTGCATCCAGGCCGCGGCGGAGACGGCGCTCCACACCGAGCGCGTGGAAATCCGCAGCGAGCTCGCCGACGTCCTGGGGCGCTTGAAAGAACCGCTGGTGATCGACCCTCTGGTCAAATTGCTGAAGGACCCCGAGTGGCGAGTCCGCTGGAAGGTGCTCAAGTCATTCGAGAAGGTGGCGCGTGATCTGAAGCTTCCCGAGACCGCGCGCACGGCGCTGTTCGATTACGCTCACTCGGAGCTCGGCGCCTTCCGCCACAGTGTGCTCTGCTCGCACGCGCTGGTGCCCAAGCCCACCACCGACGCCGGGCGCCTGCTCTCCCTGGCCTTGGAGGAAGATCGCCTCAACATTCAGGAACGCGTCTTCCACATGCTGGGGATTCTCTGCGGGCGCGACCGCATGTTGGCGATCTTCCAGAAGCTGCAGTCGCCGGAGTCGCGCGTGCGCGCCGATGCGCTGGAGGCGCTGGAAACACTCGCGCCCAAAGCGGTCGCGCGGGAGGTGCTGGGACTCCTCGAGCCCGTGCCGACGAAGTCCGCCGGGGCGGCAGCCGCTCCGGCTCAGCCGCTGCTCCAATCCCTCGCCACGCACTCGAAGCCGTGGATGCGCGCCTGCCTCGCCTACTATCTGGGGGACCATCCGCAGGGCGACGGCGAGGGTTTCCTGAAGGCGCTGCTCACCGACCGCGCGCCGCTGGTCCGCGAAACCGCGCTTTACGCCGGCTGGAAAGGACTGCACGATGCCTGGCGAGCAGAGCTTGAGGCCGCGGCCGGATCTTCCGACATCTCTTTTGCCGCGGCCGCGCGCAAGATTCGCGCCCGAGCCCCCAACGGAACCGCAGCATCTCCGCAGCCGACAGAAAGGGAGGAAGCCATGCTTCTCTCCATCGAAAAAGCCGTCTTCCTGAAATCCGCGCCACTGTTTGCGGCCATCGAGGGCGAAGAACTCGCCGCCCTGGCCGACATCGCGCTCGAACATGCCTTCCAGCCGGGCGAGATCATCTTCGAAGAAAACCAGACCCCACACCACCTCTATGTCATCGTGGAGGGCAAGGTCGAGATCTTCCGGCGGGTGGATTCGACTGAACGCGCGCTGGCTTATCTGGGAGAAAAGGAATGTTTCGGGGAGATGGCCATCCTCGACGACCAGCCGCGGTCGGCCTCCGTGCGCGCCGCGGAGCCAACCACCGTCCTCAAGATCGACCGCGAGAGCTTCCGCGAACTCATCCTCGAACGCCCGAACATCGCTTTCGCGATTTTCAGAATCCTGAGTGGCCGCCTCCGCCACCAGAATCTGGAGGCCGACCATCCGCCCGCGGTCTATAGCGGAGGGCAGTACGCCTGAATTGTCGATTGAGGATTGAAGATTGATGATTGAAAAAACACTGGCGGTGGGCGCCAGTCGGCAATCATCAATCGTCAATCATCAATTATTCCTGGCACTTATCGCAGTATCCGCCCGCCTCGACGCGCACCACGGAGATGCGGAACCGCCGCTCGCGCTCGATCTGCCCTTTCAGCTTCTCGAAGAGTGAGCTTTCGAATTCCTGGATGCGCCCGCACTTTATGCAGGCCAGGTGGATGTGGTCGCGGGTGGTCCGCGCTTCGTAGTAATGGCGGGCGCTCTCGAGGTGCATGAGGTCGAGCTCGTCCACCAGGCGGTGCTTTTTCAGCAAGCCCAGCGTGCGATAGACTGTCACTTTGTTGAGCGTGGGATCCTGCTGGCGCGCCTTCTGCCAGAGATTCAGCACGTCCATGTGCTGGTCCGCGCTTTGGATGATTTCGACGAGCAGGCGCCGCTGGCGCGTCATGCGCACGCCGCGTGAGATGAGTTCCTGCTCAAGGGGACGCCGCGCAACCCGCGATTCAGTTGGCATGGATTCGCCCAGCCTCGCAGAGTTCAGTTAAACCTTAACGAATAGTCTCTCCCCCGCCCGCCCCAGTGTCAATCGCTTTCCCGCGAAAAGCCCTGACCGCGGCTCGCTCAACGCAGGAGTGGAAGCCCTCGAATGCGGATGCTCGATTCGGTGACAGTGACCATGGCACCCGACTTCAAGTCATCACCGCAACGTTCCAGGACTTTTGCCAGAAGGTTCGCCAGTTGCTCGGCTCGCAGCCCCTCGATGCGGATGCGAATCACCGACGGGCTCGCCGCGCCGGACAGGGCCAATTGGGCGTGAAAATCGGCGTCCAGCGTTACTACGATTTGGCGTCGCTCGCGAGCCCGTTCGAGGATGGTTCGATCGTCGGCGGCCGAGAGTCCGATGTCACCGGCGTGTTCGGCGTCGATGCCGGAATTGCCCAAGAACTGTACCGTGGAACGCGGGAGGCCCTGGTCGAGTAGCAGCATCAGCGTACTACTACCGGGGGCAGGTTTTTGTCGTCGAGGTAGGCGGCGGCGAAGGCGAGCGCTTGGCGAATGTCTTCATCCTCCAGCTCGGGGTACTCGCGCTTGAGCTCGGCTCGGTCGGGATAGGTCGCGAGTGCTTCGAGGACACGGCGAACGGTCAATCGCAGACCGCGAATGCATGGCTCGCCGTTCATCCGGCCCGGCTCGGTCGTAATCCGATCAAACGCCGCCACCGTGTCCTCCCACTCGAGATTCTACTGCGAGTCCTGCCACAAAGCCATTAGATGCTTGGGCCGGAAGCAGGTCAATTCGAAATGGAGGCGGCTTTACGCCGTCCCGATAGACTTCAGCGGGACGAGGTAAACTCGCCGCTACAACTTGCGCCGCTAGTAGATGAGCTTCAGAGAGAACTGGGTCTGGCGGGAGGTGCCGGCGGTCTTGTTGATGATGCCAAAGCCGCTTCCCCGGACGACGTTCATGGGAAGACCGAAGTTGACGACGTTGAAGACGTTGAAGAACTCGGCGCGGAATTGCAGCGTAACGGCTTCGGTCGAGCCCCGGCGGCCGAAGTTGGTGTCCTTAATCAGCGAAAAATCGGCATTATGGAATCCCGGCCCGCGGAAGGTGTTTCGGCCCAGAGTTCCCAGACGCCCCTGATTCGGCCCGGTGCCTCCGGGAACCCCAATGGGAATCCGGAAGAAGTCGGCGTTGGCGCTGCCGCGGCCGAAGTAGTCCTCGCGCACCGGGCGGCTGGTGGAAAAAGCCGGGCGGCCGATCTGGTCGGGGCGATCCGCCCCGCCCGCCCCCAGGCCGGTCTGCTGGATGCCGGAAAGCACCATGAAGGGTGGGCCGCTGGTGAGCGTGGTGATATTCAGAATTTGCCAGCCGGAGGTGAGCTTCTTCCCCAGCGGCCGCAGGAAGCTGACGCGATCTAGCGGCAGGGACTGAATCAAGCTGAGAGCAAAGACGTGCCTCGTATCGAAGGTCGAGGGGCCTTTTTCCGCCGCCGGATTGCGCGGATCCTGCGGGGTGGTTTGCAGGACCGGTCCGGACACGGCGAAGAGGCCGCCTAGCACCGCGCTGGTATCATCCAGCGATTTGCTGAAGGTGTAGCTGGCCTGCAGTCCCAGGCCCGCGCGGGTCGAAGTTTTCTCGAGCCCCGTCTGCAGCGCATGGTAGGTGGAATGCGACCGCGTGGTCATAAGAACGGCGGCCGAATACCCGCCGGTCACCGTCCCGCTCGCATCGACTTTCAAAAAGGGGGCAAAGGAAGGATCGGCGCCCAGGTAACCGTTGATCGACTGCGTCGCCACCAAATGGACCCCGGCGGTGGCAACGTAGGAAGCGCTGAGCTTCACATCCCCAAACGCGTGCTCAAAACCCGCGGTGTAGGTGCCGATATAGCCGTTGCGAAAATCCTGGGATATCCACCAGGGCGACAATGGCTGGACCTGGTGGCCGGGCGTGAGCGCCGCCAGGTCACTCTGAAACCGTTGGACGTCGAGCGGGGTATTCGGGGGCACGGCAGTCGTCGGGCCCTCCTCGTAGATGCGCTGACCAGCGACGGTGTAAATGGAAGGCAGTTGGACGTGAACGACGGAGTCCTCGAAAGGTATGGGCGCGCCCGGCAGGGCGGTCCTGGACAACCCGGCGACATAGGGGAATCCGCCGGTCAGGGAGTTGTCTTGCCAAAGATTGGTCAAGAGGGTGGTGATGGCGCCGCCCGCGTGCCAAACGGTATGGTCCGTAACCCGCCACTCGAGCGCCAGTCGTGGCCCCCAGCCTCGCCAATCTTTGCCGTAGGCGGGCTGGGGATTGACCAAGTATTCCAGGGTGGCGCCGGGCTCCCACGGATAAACCGGCCTGCCGTCCGCCCCCACGATGCGAAAACCCTGCGTGCGGTGGGTGGCTTCGTGAATGCGCGAGTTGACCTCATAGCGCAACCCGTAAGCAAGGCTCAGCCGCGGCGTCACTTTCCACGAATCCTGGAGGTAGAAGTTGTAGGCTTCGCGGCGTACCCCGCTGTCCCCAATGCGCTCTCCCTGAGCAAAATACGGCGGCGCCTCGGAAATCCCATAGGCGAACGGAGTCCCCGTCAGGAAAGCGCTGAGCGTGTCGGGCAAGGGATCGCCGGCGCGGATGTCGTGCCGCCCGCTCGCGGAGGGTATGTCCCCTGGCGCATAGGCTGTGCCCCCGCCAAAAGCGTAGGTCCCATTCGGGTTGCTGCCCCAAATCGTGGTATCACGGTTGAAGCGGCCTTCAAAACCCGCCTTCAAAGAATGAGACCCGCGAACGTAGGAGACGTTTTGCTTCACCTGCAGCAAGGTGCCGAAGGCGCCCATCAGCGTCCCGGCCGGGGCATTAAATGACTCGTACAGCCCGTCCGGAAACGTCAGGCCCGGCCGCGTGGTATTGATGGCTGCGAAGACCGGTGTGCTGCGGACGAATCCCACCGTCGTCTCCGCAACGAAGTTGGGGCTCACGGTGCGCGTGTACCGAAACCCTCCGTTGCGTTGGTGATCGAAGAAGCGCGTGGCGAAGCTCGGGTCCAGAGCGGTTTGGTTCGGATTGGTGAGCGGGCCATCCACCTGGTTGAGACTGAAGCGCGCGAACAGTTGCCCCTTGTCGGAAATCCGATGGTCAATCCGCACCGAGAACTGGTCGGTAACCGTGGAGACCTTTGACGAAGTCGCGAAGGTGCGCGCCCCAAACGGCCCCTGCGGATCATTGGGAAGCGGATAACGCGCCAGCACGGAACCAATCTGCTGGTTGACGGGCACATACAACGTGTCACCTGGGAACGCGCTTCGATCGAGGCCCTGGCGCTCTTCTAGGCTGGGGACCGAAAGGACTTGCGTCGTCCCGAGCACCTGCCGGAATCCCTGATACTGGCCGAAGAAGTAGGTGCGCTTGCGCCCGTTGTAAAGGCCGGGAAGAACCACCGGGCCGCCGATCGTGAAGCCAAACTCGTTGCGGACAAACGGCGGAATGCGCCCGGGGCTGGCGATGCTGGGCCGATCGAAGAAGTTGCGCGCGTCCAGCACCGCATTGCGCAGAAACTCGAACACGGACCCGTGCGCCGTGTCGGTTCCCGAGCGGGTGATAACCTCGGTATAACCCGCGGCTCCGTGGCCAATCTCCGCCGGCATGACGCCGGAACTGGAGCGAACCTCCTGAATCGCGTCCACATTGAAGTTGGAGAAAGTCGCCCCGCCCAGCTCAGGGTCGGTCGTGTCGATGCCGTCCATCGCGAAAACCGTGGTCGTGCCGCGCTGCCCGTTGATGGCGAATTGCTGCGTGAAGTTTGCCGCCCCATTGGTGTCCGTCATCGTGCCGGCGGCCAGGAGAAGCAATTGGCTGAAGTCCCGCTTGTTGAGCGGCAGTTCGGAGACTTCCTTTTCGGAAAGCCGCTCCCCGCCGCTCGCCGAACTTCCGGCAGCTCCGCTTTGGGTTGGAACGGGGCCCTGGCTTTGCGCCGGGGCCGGAGTTGGCTGTTTATCTTGAGAAAATGCCGCTGGAGCGCCGAGGCACAAACACGCTACAAGCGTCCAGAATTCGAAGAGCGGTGTCCTTGGAGACGTCAAGTTGAGATGATCCTAATCCCCGGCCCGGCCCGGAGCAGACAGGGACAATTTGCCGCTCCGTGCGGACGCCCAACTAGCAGACCCGTTAGCTTGCCCTTGCCTGGCGCATTCGTCAAGGCCTGTTTGGCCACGGTCGTGACTCCGTCTTGCGTAGCGCCGACCGGAACCTGTCCCGATCTCATCGGGAGGCCCGCAGTTTGCGGCTATGCCGGGCGAAAGCCCGGCGCTACACAACCAAAACGAGTCATTACCCGGCGTCAGAGAAGCTTCCCCGAATTGGACAGGATGAAGTACAATGCCTAGAGGTGCTCAGGGAAAGCCGTTTCTCAAGAATGATTCAGAACCCGCCAACCCGCCGGCTAGTTTGGGCTGCGGGCCTGGCGGCGGTGCTGTTCGTGGTCTCGGCGCCCCTCTACCCCGCAACGCAGACCTTGCAGGGCGATGTGCGTGATGAAAAAGGAGCGCCGATTGAGGGCGCTATCTGCACGCTGACCGGGCCAACTCTGCGGCCGAGTGGCCTGACCGTCAAGACGGGGGAGAGCGGCGAAATCGAGTTCACGGGCCTGGTGCCGGGCAGCTACACGCTGACCTGCGCCGCCGTCACTCGCCAGCCGGTGGTAAAGGCCGGCATCGAGGTGACCGAATCGCAAGCCCCGGCTGTGGACGTTGTCCTGCCTCCCGAAGTCGTGGTGCGCGAAAAGGTTGAGGTGAAGGAAAAGGCCACCGCGGTCACTCAAGAGAGCACGACGCCGCCCGCCACGCTAAGCGCCCCGCAATTGCTCACCCTTCCGCTCACGGAGCAAAAGTTCAAGGCCTCTCTGCCGCTCGTGCCGGGCGTCGTGCGCACCCCCGACGGCAAGACGAACATCAAGGGCCAGGTCGAGACCCAGGGAATGCTGCTCGTGGATTCCGCGGAAACCGTTGACCCCGTCACGGGCAGCTTCGCCATCGACGTGCCGCTCGACGCCATCGAATCCGTGGAGGTTCGCAAAACCGCGTATCAGGCCGAGTATGGCCGGTTCTCCGGCGGACTCACCAGCGTCCAAACCAAGGCCCCCTCCAGCCAGTGGCACTTCGAGGTGAACGACTTCCTCCCCACGCCGCGCATCAAGAGCGGCCACATCGTGGGCATCGCTGACGACAAACCCCGCGCTTTCCTCACCGGCCCGCTCTGGACGAATAAGCTGAACTTTTCCGAGGCGGCCACCTACGATCTGCTCAAGCAGCCGGTGCGCGGCCTCGCCTGGCCCAAGAACGAGATCAAGACGCAGGGATACAACTCCTTCACGGTCTTCCAGTACATCTTTTCCGCGCAGCACCTGCTGACCACCGACATCAATGTTTTTCCCTTGCGCCGGCAGTATGCGGACATCAACTCCCTCGTCCCGCAGTCCGCCTCGACGGACTACGCCCAGCAGGGATACTCCGTCGAACTCAACGATCAGTATCTTCTCCAATCCGGCGGAGCGCTGGCGGCGCTGGTGAAGTTCACTCACTTCGCGAGCAACGCGCATGGCCAGGGGCAGGAGGACATGTTCCTCAGTCCCGACGGCCGCAGTGGCAATTTCTTCAACTCCTGGGACCGCACGAGCAACCAGCAGGAGGCCTCGCTGAGCTATCAATCCCCCCGCCGCCTTCCCTGGGGCCAACACATCTTCAAGGTAGGCTGTGATTTCGTCCACCGCTCCTATGACGGAATGAGCGTGTCGCGCCCGGTGCACTTACTGCGCGAGGATGGGACGCTCGCTGGTCAAGTCGACTTTTCCGGGCCGGCCGCGCTCGGCGCCGAGGACACGGAAGTGGCGGCCTATATCCAAGATCATTGGATCCTCAACAGTCATCTGGCGTTTGACGCGGGCTTTCGTTACTCCGGCCAGACCATTGGCGAAACCGCCGCTTTCTCGCCGCGGGTCGGCCTCGTCTACACGCCCAGTGAGTCGGGGCGGACGATCTTCCGCGCCGGCGTGGGCATCTTCAACGACCGCGTGCCGCTGCTGGCGGGCGACTTCCGCAGGAATCCCACCCGCACGCTCCGCTTCTTCGACGCGCAGGGCCAGCCCATCGGCACGCCCCTCATTTTCCAGAACGATTACGTGCGGGTAACCGAACAGGGGCAACACATCATCCCGCCCGGCAACGACTTGGGCAGCACGCCCTATAATGTGACCTGGAACCTGGAAGTGAACCGCGAGATCGTTCCCCACGTCGTCGCGCGCTTCAGTTACCTTTCCAGCCGCACCTTCGCGCAATTTGTGATTAATCCCCAGGTCGTCCCAGGAAGCACGCCGATCCTGCTCCTGACCAACACCGGCGGGAGCCGTTACCACGAGGTGGAGACCACCCTCCGCGTGCGCACCAGCAGGCGCGCCGACGTTAATTTCTCCTACGTCTACAGCCTGGCGCGCGGCGACCTCAACACGCTGACCTCCATCTACGTGCCCTTCGAGCAGCCGGTCATTCGCCCCAACGCCTATGCCGACCTGCCCTCGAATGTCCCCCACCGCGTCGTGACTTGGGGCCGTTTTCGGCTTCCCCGCGAGCTCACCGTCAGTCCGCTGCTCGACGTGCATACGGGATTTCCCTACTCGGCCATCGATGTGCTCCAGAATTATGTCGGCGCGCCCAACAGCCGCCGGTTTCCCACCTTCCTGTCACTCGACCTGCAGCTCACCAAGGACTTCCAGTTGCCTTTTAGCGGCTGGCTTAAGAAACACAAGTTCCGGGGCGAATTCCGAATCTACAATCTCACCAATCATTCCAACCCCCGCGACGTGCTGGCGAATGTCGCCTCGCCGAACTTCGGCCAATACCTGGGCTTCCAGCACCGCCTCTTCGACGCCGGACTGGATATCGTCTACTGAATCTCAGACTCCCGAGCTCTCAAGCTGTGCGCTCAAAGAAACCGAACCGTGGGCTTTACGGCGGCCCTCGCTAGAGGAGATCAGGGAGCTGAGGAGCAGGTCGAGCGAGTCGAGAACGCGCGGGTTGGCGTCCTGGATCAGATAATTCGCCATGCGCAGCAACTGCAACTGGCGGGACGTGTAGCTCTCGGCGCCGGACGGCAGCTTGCGTTTCCTGCGGCTGCTGCGCAGCGAGTCCATGATGCAGTTCCCCGACTGCGTCACCGCGCACTGGTGGAGCGACCAGCCGGCGGAGCCTTCGCGGAAGAGTTCGGCGAGCGGCACCTCCAGGGCATCGGCGATTTTGCGCAGCGTTCCGGGGCGCGGCTCGAGCCGGCGATTCTCGATGCGCGAGAGATAAGAGCTCGCGATCCCCGAACGCCGGCTTAGTTCGACCTGACTGAGGTTTTTCTGCGTGCGCGCCTGCAGGATACGCGTCCCGATGTTCATAGGCCCTCCCCATCTTGCTTTGCGGCCAATATCTTAACATATCTGTAAAATAATTCCGCCTTTTTGGCCATCTCCTTGACATCTCGTTAAAGTGCGCTAATTTAGTAATGGATACGGGGCCCTTTGACAGATTGCCGGGGAGACTTGTTGGTCTGTCCGCCGGCGGGTGGACAGCGGCACTCTGAGGGGGCACGAAGACGGAATTATTGAGGGCCCCGGGTGCTCCGAGGAAAAGCATCGGAACGGCAGGAGACGGCCCACGCAACGCGCCAGGCGCGGGAGCAAGGCGCTCCTGAGTAAGCAGTTCCGGAGCTTGGCAGCAGGTCTCCCGGCGAAGGATTTGGTAGCGAGGCGGGCAGGGGTGCCCGCCCGAGGAGGTGAAAAGGCGGCCGAGCCGCCGTAAGCCAATCTACCGACAAGCCCACCGACCCGTCCGGGACCTTTTACACACCCCAATCCTGCCTCATAAGCCCTGAGCCGGACGGGTCTGCCCTTTTTCGATCAGCGTGGCCCCGATGGTTTTTGTCGGGGCCCCATCCCACGCAGGACCATCATGTTCATTGCCGGAGAGTCGCTCTCCCCCGGCGTGCTAGAATGCCCTGCCTGGAGGGGCTGTTTGCGCCTGCACGGTCAACCGATGGACCAGGCGTCGATTTCGTTTGCCGCCGACCGAATGCTGGGCCGCTTGGCGCGCATGTTGCGCTTGCTAGGCTACGACACTGATTACTCGCCTCGGTTCACAACCGCCGCTCTCCAGGAAACTGCCCGCGAAGGTGTCCGCACCATTCTCACGCGCGGCCACGCCGAAAACCGCTTTCGAGGCCTGACTAACGTCTTCAGTGTGCAGAGCGAGCTTGCGCCCGCCCAGTTGCGCGAAGTCGTCGAGCGATTTCAGCTCGACACACGCTCCTGCCTGTGGACGCGCTGCACGCTGTGCAACGCCCGAATCGAACGCGTGGAGAAGGCAACCGTGGTAGACCAGGTGCCTCCCAAGGTGGCGGAACTACATGAGGACTTTTTCCGCTGCTCAGGCTGCGGGCAGATCTACTGGCAGGGATCGCACGTCGAGCGGATTCTCAAGAACCTCGCTGCCCTGCTCAATCCGGAGCAGTAAGGGCGGCGCTTACCCCACCCCCGGTCCCGCGCTGCCGGACCGTGACTAATTCACCTGCAGCGTCACGCTCGTCGAGTTCGTGAGGCTACTGGGTGTCGAGCCGGAGGAATTCGTGTACGTGCCCGTCACTTTCAGCGAGTAAGTCCCCGCTGGCGTTCCGCGGGATGTCCAGCTGAGTGACCCGCCTCCGCCGCAGGCCGCCCACAGCAGCATGAGCAACAGCGCCGCCAGCAGCAGCACCGACTTCAGCGCCGGTGTGCCCACCGGTGAAATCACTCGGCGGCGAGACGCCGCTACGACAAGCATCGCCAATCCCACGAGGAGGAACAGGCCGGGCTTGCGGCCCAGCGGCGGCCAATGGAATCGTGCGCCCGGCGCCGCCGCTCGCGCCGTGGTCGCCACCTGCAACTTCACCGGCACCAGGCTCGCTCCATCGAGCGTCACCGCAGCCGGCGTCAGCGTACAACTCGCCGCGCGCGGCGCCCCATTGCACGCCAGCGCCACCGGCCCCGCCAGCCCGTTGATGGGCCGATTCGTCGGCGCGTAGCTCGCCGTCTCGCCCGCCCGCACGCTCGCCGCATCCGGCGCCCGCGTGAAAGCGAAATCCGAGAGCAGCACGTTCACCGCCTCCGACGCGGCGCGGAACTCACTCACCGAGTTCACCACCACCCGCACCGCGTCCACCGCCACCGCTCGCAGGTTCCCGACCGTCAAGCGACTTGTGCCGCTGGGTGGAATCACCGCCGGGTTCAGCGCGCACTGCGCCGGATTGTCGGGCGTGCAGGTCAGATTCAGATTGACCGGCGAGCAGCTCGGTTTGCTGTCGGCAATCTCAAAATCCGCCGCCTCCGTGCCGCGCAGCACGGTCGCCGATCGCACCTGCGCCAGCAAGTGGCACTCCGGCAAGCCGTTGCCGGACAAGCTCACCGTGTTCCCACTTGTCACGGGGGGACTGGTGGTCACGGTCAGCGTCCCCGTCCACGCTCCCACCTCCGTGGGATGGAATTTCACCCCGATGATGCAATTCGCCTGGGGCTGTAGCGCCAGAGAAGCGCTGCAAGTGGTATGCGCGGGGTCAGGGTCGACGAAAAACGCGACCGGCGTCATCGAAATGCCGGTGATGACGAGCGAAGCGCTTCCCGTGTTGGTCAGCGTCACGGGCTTCGAGGGGCAGTCGAGATTCAGCGGGTTGCCGGCGAAGCTGACGCCCGCCAGCGGAGTCAAAGTCACTGCCGGCGCAGAGGTGCCCGTGCCGCTCAGGCTGATCGTCTGCGGGCTACCGGCTCCGGAAAAGGTGACCGTTGCTGACCCCGGCCTAGCTCCTCCGGCGCTCGGCGTGAAGGTGATATCGAGGTTGCAAATAGCTCCGGCCGCTAAGCTCGCTCCGCAGGGGTTGGTCTGGGCAGTCACGGCAAAATCGCCGGACGTTGCGAAGCTTGTGGTCAAACTTGTGTCGCCGATATTGGTCAAGGTGATCGTTTGCGTCGCGCTCTCGCCCACAACCTGGCTTCCGAAGTCCAGGCTCGTCGGGGAGAAGTAGAGCGGCATATTCAGGAGAATAGAAACCGCGTTGGAACCGCCGTCCGCAACTGCTAGATCAGGGCGGCCATCCCCGTTGAAGTCGGCCGGAACAACCCCAAACGGCGACGCCCCGGTGGGAAAGTCGAGGCGTGATTGAAACGTTCCGTCCCCATTGCCCAATAGGACGGAAACAACGTTGGAAGCGTTCTCACTGAAAATCAGGTCGAGCCTTCCGTCACCATTCAGGTCTTGGGAAGCGACCAAGTGGGGGGCGGACTTTCCTGCGTAATCCACCTTGGGTTGGAATGTGCCATCGCCTTTGCCGAGGAAGATGGAAATCGTGTTACTCCCAGGGTTAGTGACAGCTAAGTCTTGGTTGCCATCTCCGTTAAAATCAGCTACAGCCACTCCCCACGGACTTGTGCCTGCGGCATACTCAACATGGCTCGGGAAGGTCCCATCTCCGTTGCCGAGGAGAATCGAGACGGTCCCCGGGGTAGAGTCGGCGGTCGCCAGATCCAACTTGCCATCGCCGTTGAAGTCACCCACCGCCACGAAGACGGCGCCGAAGCCCGCGGCGTAATCGACGCGCGGCTGGAAGGTCCCGTCTCCGTTTCCCAAAAGAATCGAGACGATGCCCCCGCCCAAGCTACCTGGCTGCGCGATTGCCAGGTCGAGTTTGCCATCCTGATTGAGGTCGGCCGCCGTCACACACCAGGGGGCACTACTTAGGGTGCCTCCCACCGACACCGGCGCCCCGAAGGTCCCGTCTCCGTTTCCCAAAAGAATCGACAGGGTGCCGGCTTCAATGTTAGCAACCGCCAAATCCAGCTTGCCATCGCGGTTGAAATCGCCCGCTGCTACCGACCGGGAGCGGCCGCCGGCAGCATAGTCCACGTGCGCCCCGAACGTCCCGTCCCCGTTGCCCAGGAGAATTGAGGCCGTGCTGGCAAACCCGCTCGTAGCCAAGTCCAATTTGCCGTCGCCGTTGAAATCACCCGCCGCCACTCCCACCGGGCCGGAGGCGGTGGCGAAGTCGGTCTTAGCCGTGAACGCGACCAGCGGTCGCGTGGGAAGCGTGGCGCCCGTCCCGGAGAGCGGCACGACGCGCGGGCTGTATGGCCCGTCGTCTGTGATGGTCAGCGTGCCGCCACGGCTTCCGGGGGAAGACGGTGAAAAGGTCACGCTGATGGTGCAACTCGAGCCGGGGCTGATTGAACTGGGGCAATCATTCGTCTGAGCGAAATCCCCGTTTGTGACGATGCTGGCTACATTAAGCACGGTGCCTGTAAGCAGACCGTATTGCACCGTCTTCGCAGCACTGGTCGTGCCCACCAACTGACTGCCGAAGGTGAGGGCGGTCGGCGCGAGCGTCACGACTACGCCAACGGGTGGGGCAATGCCCGTGCCACTAAGAGCCACTACGTGCGGGCTCAAGTAAGCGTTATCGGAGATAGTGAGCGAGCCTGAGAACGACCCGAGAGCGCTCGGCGTGAAGGTGACCTCAATCGTGCAAGTCGTGTTCGGCGCGAGACCGTAACACGGCTGCCCTGCACCTTGGGTCGCTGCGAAGCCACTGCTCCCTGCAAAGCCCGAAATGAACAGGTTTCCATCGCCACGATTCTCCACGGTGACCGGCTTCGTGCTCGTAAAGCCTACTCCCACGCTGCCGAAATCGAGGCTGGTGGGATTGGCAAAGAAGACGGGCAACGCCAGGTCTGTGAACTTGGCCACCACAGCGTCATCGCAGGGGACGAGACCCCCACCACCACATGTGGGCTGGTAGGCGTCCGCCGTTGCCGGGAAATCGGCGCCTGAAGCAGTGGAGCCAGCGACGTAGGCGTTAATGGCGCTCCGGTCCCAGTCCAAAGCGAGGCCGTAGCCCGCGTCGGCGCTATTCCCGCCCAGATACGTGGAGAAGATCAGTGCATTTCCCGCCGGATTGATTTTGGAGACGACGACATCGGGGCACGGTATCACCGTTTCGGACCCGCAGAGTCCCCCACACCAGCTCCCCTGCACGGGGCTCGCTAGCGGGTAGTCTGACGAATCGGTGTAGCCTGTGACGTAGACGCTTCCGTTGGCGTCCACTGCGACACCCGCGCCACCCGCCACGACAGAGTCTGTTCCGGACCCCCCTAGGATTACTGTGTAATCCTGGCCTGACCCGTCGGCCTTGATCTTGGAGACAAAGATGTCTTGGCCGCCCCCCGGACCGGGCTGGAAGAGATTCACCAGCGGGAAACTAAGGGAGGTCACGTTTCCAACGACATAGGCGTTGTAAGTGGAATCCACGGCGATAGCCGTTCCGTAGTCCGCGTCGCTTCCGCCGAGGTAGGTGGAGTAGACCCTCCCACCCCCACCATCCAGCTTGGTGATGAAAGCGTTAGTCGTGCCGCCGTTCGCATCTTGGAATGGGTTGGTGGTGGGAAAGTCAGTCGGCGAATCGGTGGACCCGGTGACGTACACGTTCCCGCCAGAATCGACGGCGATCCCATAGCCATAATCGAAGCCCGACCCGCCCAGATACGTCGAGTAAACCTTGGCGCCGCCGTCGAAGCGAACCTTGGTAACAAAGGCGTCTTCCAGGCCCGCGTTCGACCCTTGCATGGGATTCGTAGTAGGGAAATTCGTCGACTGGGTGCTGCCGACGATGTAAGCGCTTCTCACCGAGTCCAGGGCGATGCCATACGCCTCATCGCTGCTCGTGCCTCCCAGGTAGCTGGAATAAACCAAAGCGGAACCGAGCGGGTTGAGTTTGGTGACGAAGGCGTCGGAGACATCCGCGGAACCCCCTGCGGTTTCCTGGAACGCGCCTGGCGTCGTCGGGAAGTTGGTCGAGTAGGTGTAGCCGGTGACGTAGGCGTTGCCCGTCGAATCCACGGCTATCCCACTGCCGTAATCATCGTAGCTCCCGCCGAGGTAAGTGGAATAGATGGGAGGAGTCCCATCAGCTTTCATCTTGGTCACGAACACGTCCCCGGGACCGTTCAGTGTATCGTACAGCGCGGACACCTTGGGGAAGTCCGTCGAGGCTGTGTGACCGGCAACGTAGACGTTCTCATCCGAGTCCACGGCAATCGCCGTCGCGTAATCGCTGCCCGCTCCGCCAAGAAACGTGGCATAGCTCAACACCGGGTCGATGACCAGGGGCCGGCTCCGGTCATAAGCGGCGATTTCGAATCGCACTTGGTTGCCGGCCAGGAGCTTGTAAGCGCCCTCCACCGATTTTCGATTTTGGATTTTGGATTTTGGATTCGCCTCATTGATTGTGGTTCTCGACTCTCGACTGTCAACTGTCGACTGCTCTTGATAGATCACGGGCTTGCGGAAGCGCACCTCGCCGCCGTCCGCCGCGATCACCAGGTCGCCGTTCGGGTCAATGCGCACGCGCTCGGGACTCGCGACTCGGGACTCGGGACTCGGGTCTGGCGGGCCGAGTTTCGATTTTCGAGTTTCGAGTTTCGATTTTCGATCCCACGCTTCTATCGCCAAGCGAATCGCCCGCGGGTCGGCGCCGGGCGCGACCACAAAATCGTATTCCAGTTGGCGCTGGTTGCCGTAATAGACCAGATCGATCCCGGGATAGACGCCCTCATATTTCACCTTCCCATAATTCGGCACGTTGGTGCGCCACTTCCTGGGATCGTTGCCGAGGAAGTAGTTCGACGTGCCGGGTAGTTCGTCCAGGCCGACGACCTTGGCCGCAGGGTTGGCCCCCGCCAACCTCAGGCGCAACACTGACGGGACTCGCGACTCGGGACTCGGGCCTCGGGTCTGGCGAGCCGAGTTTCGATTTTCGAGTTTCGAGTTTCGAATTTCGACTCTCGGGTCGCTGCTCGCTGACGGCTTGCGCAGCGAAAGGACCGCCTCCTCGCCCGTCAAGAACAGGCCGTAGCCGTGTCCGCGAGAAAGGAACTTGACTCGGGAATCCGTCTGCCCCTGGTTGCGCTCAAAGCTCAGGGGGGTCTGGTAGTAGGACGCCGCGACCCGTGCCTGGGCTGTGGGGCTGCCGTGCCCAGCCCCAATGAGGGGAGTGGCGGCGGCCAGCGAGTGTTGCCCGACAGGAGTCCGCTGGACGGGTCGCCCTTCACCGCAAAAGAGCAGCGCCCCGCCAGTCAGCCAACACAACGCCAGCGGGATGCTCCGCAGCGCGTAATTCCCCACGGGATGCCTGGAATGAAGTGTCATGGGTTCCTCAATCATGGCAATTTGGACAGACGACTACGTCACTTGTGTAAGGCTTACTAACACTCGTGGGGCAGACTGTCAAGGCGAAACGCGCGCCGCGAATCACGCCGCCGCAGGAGGAAGCACGTTCCGTCCCGAAAGGGCGATGCAAGCCCGGCATTTGCCCCGATGACTCGGGGGGCTAGTTTATTGATGGGTTGTCAGACAGCGTGTTAGACTGCCATCTTGATCAGCAGACTGGGAAACTGGGAGACAGGCCTTGAACGAATCCACCCATGACTATGCGCGCTACCTCAGCGGCTTGAGGATGGTCTTCGACCACTTGCCCCTGGAGGAGACCAAGCGGGCCGCGGACATTCTCTTCCAGGCTTACCAGAACGACCGCAGCGTTTTCCTTTTCGGCAACGGCGGGAGCGCCGCGCTCGCTTCCCACCTCGCCACAGAGCTGGCCAAGGGGACCCACTTCCCCGGCCCGGCCGCGCTCGAGCATGTGCGGCGGATCAAGGCACTGGCGCTCACCGACAATGGCCCCCTGCTGACGGCCTGGAGCAACGATTTGAGCTACGAATTGGTCTTTGCCCGTCAGCTTGAGAACTTCGTCCGTGCGGGCGATGTCGCCTTCGGAATCAGCAGCAGCGGCAACTCGCCGAATGTCCTGCGCGCGCTCGAGCTGGCGCGGCGGGTTGGCGCCACGACCATCGGCATGACGGGCTGCGGGGGCGGGAAAATGAAAGACCTGCTGGACTGCCCGATTATCGTGCCTTCGAACGTTGGGCAGCAGGTCGAGGATGCCCACCACGTCCTTGGCCACCTGATCTACCTCGACCTCAAAGCGCGCATCGAGAGCATGGTCCTCCCCACTTAGTGGCTTGGCTCCTCCGTGCCCACTGCTCCCGCGGCTCTCCTAATCCGCAGGTTTGCCGGCGCTCATGTCCTTGGTGATTTTGGCAAAACCCTGCAACTTCCCCAGGTCGTTGCGAATCGCAGCGATGATCACCCGCGCCCAGAATCGCGAGCCATCTTTGCGCACGCGCCAGCCCTCGTCCTCAAACCGTCCGCGGGATGCCGCGGCGACGAGGGCGGATTCCGGCCGGCCTTCTTTCACGGCCTCCGGGGGATAGAAACAGGAAAAATGCCGTCCCACGATCTCCTCGGCACGATAACCCTTGATCCGTTCCGCGCCGGGATTCCAATTGGTGACGAAGCCCGCCGGGTCGAGCATGAAGAGGGCATATTCCTTCGCGCCTTCCGCCAGCAGGCGAAAACGCGTCTCGCTGTCTCGCAAGGCTCCTTCTAACTCATGAAA
Source organism: Terriglobia bacterium (assembly GCA_020072655.1). Lineage (GTDB taxonomy): Bacteria > Acidobacteriota > Terriglobia > UBA7540 > UBA7540 > JAIQGB01. The sequence continues at coordinate 79,741 of JAIQGH010000005.1, forward strand.
GTCTCGGCTGAGTTGCGCCAAGATGTTTTCTTCGGGTGGCAAAGTCATATGAGTCCTTCCTCCTAACGCCGGCCCTCTATGAAAGCTGCCATCGACCTTTATGAAGGCCTGACAATTGTGGTCCCGAGCGCGCCCCTGACCCTTTACGTCGTGGGTCTCACGGATGGCCGACGGACTTAAAGAATCTATATGTTCGCCGCAGGACACATCGCTGTGCTTGTTGGAGTTTGGATACAACATTTTCAGGTTTGACGACTCTAGTTCAGCTTCTCCCACCAACTGCAGGCGCTGAATAAAGGTGCAAATGCCCTGCCACGAGGGGCGGTGCGGTGTCTGGTGCGCGAAATTTCGTGCTTGCCCGCCTGCGGCAACATTTATTTGGACGCGGCAGAACGAAAAATGGATAGCTCCGGCGAGCGCTGAGGACCGGCGCGCCGGAATCAGCGGGGTGGAACAGGAAAATTGCCCCGGCCTCAGTTTTTTCTCTTCAAGCGCCGGCACCAGGTCGTGGATTTTTTCCCTTAGCTGTGTAATTCCTGACTGACGAAAATCTCCCGTCAGAGGGACAAGGGAAATTATTCCCTGCCCGGAGCTGCATCCGCTCTTCCTCGAAGTTCGGATTGCACGATTGGCCGGTGGCAGTATATCTTGCCTACAGGGCGTTCAGGGACGCCCGGTCGAACCGCGACTCGATGCGGGAGGATGATGAGCATGCGTGTGCTGGTCACAGGCGGTGCGGGCTACATCGGTAGCCAGACGGCGAAGGCGCTGGCGCAAGCCGGACACGAGCCCGTCGTTTACGACAACCTGAGTACCGGCCACCGCTGGGCCGTGAAGTGGGGAGCTTCGGTCGAGGGCGACCTCGCGGATACGGCCCTGCTCTCGACCACGTTGCGCACCCACCGCGTGGAAGCCGTGTTGCACTTCGCCGCGCATATCGAGGTGGGCGAATCGGTCGAGAATCCGCGGAAATACTTCTGGAACAACGTGGTCAACACGCTGCGCCTGCTCGACGCCGCGCTCGGCGAAGGAGTCGGGGTCATCGTCTTTTCCTCTTCGGCGGCCGTCTACGGCGTTCCGGAGAAGGCCCCCATTCCCGAGGATCATCCTACTCGTCCCACCAGCCCTTACGGCGAGACGAAACTGATGATGGAGCGCGCCCTCGAATGGTATGGCATCGCCTACGGGCTGCGCTGGGTGGCGCTGCGCTATTTCAACGCCGCCGGCGCGGACCTCGACGGTGAACTCGGCGAGGAGCACCATCCCGAATCGCATCTCATTCCGCGGATTATTCAGGCGGCGCAGGGCCGGCTGCCCCAGGTGGAAGTTTACGGCAGCGATTACCCCACGCCGGACGGCACGGCGATCCGCGACTACATCCACATCGTTGACTTGGCGGAGGCACACGTGCGCGCCCTCGAATACCTATGCCGAGGCGGCGAGAGCGGCCCCCTCAATCTCGGCACCGGGAAGGGGCATTCGGTGCGCGAGGTGATTGCCTCCGTCGGCCGCATGTCGGCAGGACCCGTCCCTTGGCGCGACGCCCCCCGGCGCCCCGGCGATCCGCCCATCCTCGTGGCCGACCCCACGCGGGCCATGGAAGTCCTCGGCTGGAAGCCCCAGCACCCCGACCTCGACAGCATCGTCGAAAGCGCGTGGCGATGGCACAAGAAGAATTCTGAATAGTGAATTCTGAATTATGAATTCTCCGGCTTCTGTTAATTGGTGTCAGGCCGAGGCTGTCTCTTTCTACGAAAGCTCCTCACAGCGGAACGCTTAGATTTCATCATTCATAATTCGTAATTCAGAATTCACCATTCACAATTTATTATTCAACGGTGACGCTCTTGGCGAGGTTGCGGGGTTTATCGACGTCGCAGCCGCGGATCACCGCGCAGTGGTAAGCAAAGAGCTGCAGGGGAAGGACGCTCAAAAGCGGGGACAGAATTTCATGGTTGCGAGGGATTTCCATGATGTCGTCCACGAGCGAGCCGAGCTTGGTATTCCCCGTTGTAGTCACGGCCACAATCTTCCCCTCCCGCGCCCGGATTTCCTGCATGTTGGACAGCACCTTGTCATAGGAGCCGTCCTCCGGCGCGAGCGCCATGGTGGGGAACGTCGGATCGATCAACGCGATGGGGCCGTGTTTCATCTCGCCAGCCGCATAGCCTTCGGCGTGGATGTAAGCGATTTCCTTGAGTTTCAGTGCCCCCTCGAGAGCGATGGGATACTGGTACTTTCTCCCGATATAAAGGAAGTGGTCAACGTGCGAGTATTTCTCCGCGAGGCGCCGGATGTGCTCCGATTGCGCAAGGATCTCCCGCATCTCGCCGGGAATCCTCTCCAGGCCGTGGATGATCTGCATCCCTTCTTCGTAGGAGAGGTCGCGCGCGCGGCCCACGAGCAGCGCCATCAAAGCCAGAATGGTCATTTGTGACGTGAAGGATTTCGTCGAGGCGACGCCGACCTCGATCCCGGCGTGGCAATAGACGCCGGCGTGGGTCTCGCGCGCGATGCTGCTGCCCACGACGTTGACCAAGCCGAGCACGAGCGCCCCTTTGCGTTTGGCCTCGCGCAGCGCGGCCAGCGTATCGGCGGTCTCGCCCGACTGGCTGATCGCCAGCACCATGGTGTTCTGCCGCAGGTTGAGCTTGCGGTAGCGGAACTCCGAGGCCAGCTCGGTCTCAACCGTCAGGTCGGTCAGCGCCTCGAAAACGTAGCGCGCGTAAAGGCCCGCGTAGTAGCTCGTGCCGCAACTGATGATGATGAGATGGCGGGCCTGCTGGAGGCGATCGCGGACCGACTCCAGGCCGCCCAACTTCGCCACCCCTTCGGAATGGTTGAGGCGGCCGCGCAGCGCGTTCTCCACCGCGTCCGGCTGCTCGAAGATCTCCTTGAGCATGAAGTGCGGGAAGGCGCCGCGCTCCATCGCCTCCGGGCCGACTTCCAGTTGCGTTGTGTCGCGGCTCACCGGGCGATTCTCGAGCGTGGTGATGGAAAACCGGCCGGGTTCGAGCCTCGCCACCTCGTTGTCTTCGAGGTAGACCACCTGGTCGGTGTGCTGGGCCAGCGCGGAAACATCCGAGGCCGCCAGCGCTTCGTCCTTGCCGACACCCAGAATGAGGGGGCTGCCTCGCCGGGCGACGATGATCTCGCGCGGATGCGCGCCGTGAAGCACCGCGATGCCGTAAGTGCCTTGCACCTGCGACAACGCCTTCTGCACCGCCGTCTCCAGATTGCCCTGGTAAGCCTCTTCCACAAGGTGCACCAGCACTTCGGTGTCGGTCTCGGAGCAGAAGCGGTGGCCGGCGGCCAGGAGGTGCTTCTTCAGCACCTGGTAGTTCTCAATGATGCCGTTGTGGACGAGGAAAATCTGCCCCGTGCAGTCCAGGTGCGGGTGGGCGTTGGGTACCGTGGGCTTGCCGTGCGTGGCCCAGCGCGTGTGCGCGATGCCGATGGAACCCGCCGGGCGGTCCGCCCAGACCTGCTGCTCCAGCGCCGCCACTTTGCCGACGGCTTTGCGCAGGTAGGGCCGATCATTGAGGATGGCGATGCCGCTCGAATCGTAGCCGCGGTACTCCAGCCTCTTCAGCCCTTCAATCAAAACCTCGCGGGCCGCCTGTTGTCCAACGTAAGCGACAATTCCGCACATAAAGAAGTCCTCAGTTCTCAGTTGTCAGTTCTCAGTACCGCCGGGCGGAACCTGTCCCGACGGTGTCGGGAGCCCGGCAACCCGAATCTTCGCCGCCTGCCGCCCTCCCGGCGAGGCCGAGACAGGTTCCGAGCGGCGCTACAGGAGCGTCATCCTAATCCCCGTGGGCGCGCGGCGCGGCCCAGGCGAGCCCGGGTTCGACCACGGCTTCGCGCACGCCATCCCAACTCACCCGCGGCAGGATGATGTCTTTCTTCACCCGCGGCGCGTGCTCGCACACCGCTTGCAACATGCTGTCGAGCAAGACATCCGAGAGCCGGTGCGGCTTCAGCCCCAGCTCGAGCAGTTTGCGGAGTACGGGATTGTAGTAATGCTGCTCCGCCTCGACGCGCGGATTCTTCAGGTGTTGAATCTGGACAGCCAGCCCCAGCTTCTCCCCTTCCCGCTTCACCATCTCCGCCAAATCCAACACATTGAAGGTCTCTGTGAATTGATTGAAGACCCGGTATTCGCCCGCCTGGGGCGGATTCAGCACAGCGAGCTCGACGCAGCGCAGCGTGTCGCGAATGTTGAGGAAGCCGCGCGTCTGCCCGCCTTGGCCGTAGACGGTGAGCGGAATCCCGATCGCCGCCTGCACGCAGAAACGGTTGAGCGCCGTGCCGAACACTTCATCGTAATGGAAGCTCGTCATAAGGCGTGGGTCGAGCTTCGTTTCCTCGGTCTCAATGCCGTAGACGACCCCCTGGTTCAGGTCGGTGGAGCGCAGCTTCCACACCCGGCAGGCAAAAAGGATGTTGTGGCTGTCGTGGACCTTGGAGAGATGATAGAAGGAGCCGGCCTGCTTGGGGTACGGCAACACATCCTTCCGCCCCTTGTACTCGATCTCGATGAATCCCTCTTCAATGTCAATGTTTGGCGTGCCGTATTCACCCATCGTGCCGAGCTTGACGAGGTGGCACGCCGGCGCGACTTCGCGCATCGCCCAAAGCACGTGAAGGGTTCCCGAAAGGTTGTTGACCTGGGTGAAGACCGCGCGGCCGTGGTCAATCATGGAATAGGGCGCGGAAGGCTGTTCCCCGTAATGGATGACGGCCTCAGGGCGGAAACCTTCCAGGATAGCCCGGACGGCCCCGTAGTTGCGCAGATCGGCGACGTAGAGTTCAATCGTGCGGCCTGTCACTTCCTTCCACGCTTTCACGCGATCGTGAAGCGTGGCAATGGGGAAGAGCGGCTCGACGTTCAATTCCACTTCCCACCGGCGCTTGGCGAAGTTGTCCAGCACGCCCACGGCGTGGCCGCGCGCGGACAGATACATCGCCGTCGGCCAGCCCAAGTAACCGTCCCCGCCCAGAACCAGGATTCGCAAGATTCCCTCCCTTGTTTGCTTTTCGAGAGTCGCCCCGGCGGGGCGTCTCTACGGCTTCACAGATACCCTCGCTCGCGCGCCAGACGGCGGAGTTCCTCGCCTGGGAGCGGGAGCTCAGCCAGGGTGGCGTCGTAACCCTGCTCGAGCGTGCGGCGCAAATGCAGCGCGGCGATGTCCACAAGCTGTTGATCCGTCAGGTACTTGTGCTCGCCTTCGCGAAGCTCCGTGAGCGCCGCGCAGGAAATCGCCACGGTCACCGGATGACCGTCCACCCGGAACAGGCAATCCACCGTGTCGCTGTGGCGGGTGGCGATTCCCGACATGAGGTGCACAAAGCGCACCTGCACCGGCGCGGCAAAGGCCTCGGAACGGACCCCGAACGGCGGCGCAAAGAAACTCATTCCCTAATTTCATCCGGAGCAGGACGCCCTGACGGACGCGCGCTCAAACACAGGGCTTATTATAGTCCATCCACGGTTGTTCCCGAACCGTTTTGCCGGTGTAGGGCCCCGATTCATCGGGGCATGCCGGAAGCACCCGCCCTTCGGCGGCGACCCTTCGGCGTTTGCTCAGGGCCCCGACCGGAAGCTGCGGAGCGAGCGAAGTCGAGGGGCGAACGTCGAGCCGCAAGTTCCGCCCAGCGCTCCTCGAGACCGAAACGCCCAGCAACCTTTCCCGGGCCTGCGGCATCGTATGGAGTAACCTAACACTTGTGACTACCTGGGGTAGTGGGTAGCGCAAAGGGCAACCAAGTTACCCACTCCCCCCTTCCCTTTTACCCGATCAGCCAAAACCCAAGAAGGCAGGAGCCTGCCGCTCCCTTCACCGCGTCGGAGGCTTGCGACAAGCGATTGCATGTCCAGCGAACCGTGGCTATACTGGCCTACCTGAAATTGGCCCGCCCGCCGAAGGTAAGGACTTGACCGTGCAAAAACGACCCCGGCCGAGGAAGCCCTCTAAGCAGCCAAAAGGCCTCCTTTCATCCACCAACCTGGTCAAGGAAATCGAGGACCTGGGCGGCGAACTGGGCAATGCTCTGGAGCCGAAGAACGTCATTGACTCGCTCACCTCGCGGCTGGTCGAGCGGTACGGGGCGATGGCCGCAGGCACTTGGATGGTCGCGGCCGACTCCGCCGCGCTCGAACTGGTCAGCCGCGTCGGCAAGTTCGAATTCCCAGCGGACCTCGGGAAGACGACGGAGAGTTTGCTCAGCCGGGCGATCGCGCACCGGCTGCCACAAACCCTGACGTCTCTTGAGGGCAAAGACGTCCTGGCCTGCTGGGCGAAGCAGCATCACGTTAGGTTCCTGGGCGCCTACCCCCTGCTCGATGACTCGCACGTCCAAGGCGTGCTCCTGGTGGCCTATGCCCGGACTCCGGCCAAGCCGCTGCTGGCTCTCTTCCGTCTGCACGCCCGGCTCGCCTCGCTGGCGCTCCGCGACGCGGAACTCCTCCACTCCACGCGTCACACGCTGAACACGCTGAGCTTCCTGGTGGAGGCCAGCAAAGCTCTGACCTCGACGCTGGACCTCTCCGAGCTGCTGGGCCGCATTCTGGACGTGGCCAAGACGCATACGGAAGCCGAGCGCGGGACGCTCTTCCTGGTCGACGAGACGACCAACGAGATCTGGTCGCTGATCGCTCACGGGCTCGGAAAGCAGGAAATCCGCTTGCCGCTCAAGATCATCGCCGCCCTGCAGTTGCTCAACAAGCTGAAAGGCTCGTTCACGCAGGAGGACGCCGACTTCCTGCTGACACTTTCCGGGCACATGGCGCTGGCCCTCGAAAACGCGCAATTGCACCAGGCCCTCCTCGACAAGGAGCGCATGGAAAAGGAATTGGCGCTGGCGCGGGGAATCCAGCGCAGCCTGCTGCCGGATCGCGCGCCGCTCGTCGAAGGCTTCGATATCGCGCTGCTCAACGAGCCTTGCTACGCGGTGGGAGGGGATTACTACGATTTCCTCAACCTCGGCCCGCACACGCTGCTCACCGTGATCGCCGATGTCGAGGGCAAGGGGGTGAGTTCGGCCCTGGTCATGTCGAACCTTCAGGCCACGCTCCGCGCCCTGGTGCTGCACCTCCACTCGCTCGACGAAATCGCCGAGAGCTTGAACCGGATGATCCTGAACGACACGCGGTCGCAAAAATACCTGAGCATTTTCATCGGGCTGTTCGACGTGCGTCGCAAGGCGCTGCACTACATTAACTGCGGCCATGTGCCGCCGGTCATCGTCCGGCCCGACCAGGAACCGGTCCTGCTCACCCAGGGCGGCACGGTCATCGGCCTGTTTGAGAACGCCCTTTACCAGCGCGGACACACGAAGCTGCAGCACGGCGACGTGCTCATCCTCTGCACCGACGGCATCACGGAATCCATGGATACCCTGTCCGAAGAGTACGGGATGGAGAGACTGGTGCAGTGCGTTCAGTCCGTCGCCGACCAGAGCGCCGCCGAGATCGTCGCCGCCGTCGGCGCCGACGTGGCCCGCTTCTCTCGCCATGGGACACACATCGACGATAAGGTGATGATTGCCCTCAAGGTCATTTGAAAACAGGGGGCAGGGGCTAGGTGCTGGGTGCTAGGTGCTGGGTGCTGGGTTCTGGGTGCTGGGTTCTGGGGACTGCGCAGTAACGTATTCGGTCCCTGCCTGACTTTAGCAAATTCAAGCTGCCATGCTCTGCACTCTCAACTTTCAACTCTCGATTGTTGACTGTCGACTGTTCACTGTCCACTATCCACTGTTCACCGCTCTTCGAGCCTCAACCTGACGGGTTTCCCTTCCCCAAACTTCCGCGTCAGCCAGTCTTCCATGTCGGCGCGCAGAGCATCCAGGTCTACTCGAAAGCTGGCTTCCAATTCGCCATCGGTAATCGGCAGCGTCTCGTCAAAGGCTGCGCGTCCTGTGAAGCTGCGCATCGCGAAGCTATCCAACCAGGGTGCGGGACAGGGGCGCGGCCCATCGGGCGCCAGCACTTCAACGCGAATCTTGCGCGCAAACATCGGCAACGGCCTCCAGGTTGGCGAGTAGCGCCGGGCTCCCCCGGCCCGTTCCCGGCACGAGCCGCAGCGGGCACCCCGGCCTGCCCCGACGAGTCGGAGCGCTACATCTGCAAACCCATTTGAGGCGCACGCCGCTAGGCGATTTCTGCCGTGTAGGTGGAAAGCGTGGCCCCGACGAAGCGCAGGCTCACACGATTCATCTCGCCTTCCTTCTGCACGCCGACCACGGCGGCGCTGGCGAAGAAGTCCGATGGGCCCTCGCCGGGCCTGACCGGGCCGCGTCCGGGGATCACGACGGTCAACGAGCTATGAAGGGGCAGGGCGCGACGGGTGTACAGGGAGAGGCCTCGCCGGCTGACCTCCAAGGCCTCAGTGTTCTCCTCGAACGATTCGCCTTGCGCGTCGACCCCGCGAACCTGCAGGGGGATGGCGGCGTGAGTTCTGCGCTGGGTACGTTGCTCCAAAGAATCTCACTCCTGGTTGTGGGGTGGCCGTTCCGGCGGCCTAGTATGCCACAATTCGGCGGGAATCGTCGTCGACCGCTGCTGCCCCCTCACCAAGGAACTGCACCCACTCAGACGCTGGCGTCCGCAAGAAAGAAGCGGTCCACCCGCTCGAGGACTTCGTGGACGTTCCGGGCGCTTTGCACGTTCCGCCGGAGGTCGGCGCCGTTGCGCACGCCGTGCGTGAACCAACTCGCGAACTGCTTCATCTTGCCCAACGCCCCCGGCGTTTCTTCCTCCACCAGCATGGCGTAATAGGTCCGGATGAGCTGGTAGCGATCCGCCTCCGTCGGCTCGGCGTAACAGCCACGCTGGAAGTATTGCTCCATTTGCCGGAAGATCCAAGGATTCGAGGCCGCGGCGCGGCCGATCATGACGGCGTCGCAGCCCGTTTGCGCCAAGAGCGCTTCGGCATCCCGCGGGGCAAAGACATCGCCATTGCCGATCACCGGAATGCGCACCGCCTCCTTGACCTGACGGATGGTCTGCCAGTTGGCGCGGCCGCTGAAGCCCTGCACGCGTGTGCGCGGGTGGACGGCAACGGCTTCGACGCCGGCTTGTTCCGCCAGGCGCGCCACCTCGACGGCCACGATTTCCTCTTCGCTCCATCCGGCGCGAATCTTGATGGTAAAGGGGATCCTCACCGCAGCGCGGACCCGTTCGAGGATCCGTCCCAACAAGGGCAGATCGCGCAGCAGCCCCGACCCGCCGCACTTGATGACCTTCTTCGCTGGGCAGCCCAGATTCAAATCCACCAGGTCAAAGCCGAGACCCTCGATCATGCGGGCGGCTTCCGCCAACCGCTCCGGCTCGGCGCCGAAAATCTGGGCGGTAATGGGCCGTTCCTCATCGGTGTAATAGAGATAGCCCCTGGTGCGGAGGTTTCGGCGGAGCATCCCTTCGCTGGAGACAAACTCCGTCATGATCAGGCCGCAGCCGCCCAGGCGCTTGATGAATCGGCGAAAGACCGTGTCGGTAATCCCCGCCATCGGCGCCAGGACGTGCGCCGGCCGAATCGCCACGTTGCGGATGCGGAGTTCTTGGAGGAGCATTGGTGTCATTCTGCCAGCAAACGCCCAGGCCGTCCAGTCGGGAGATATCGGGCATTATGTCCCTGGCACCGGAACCCCACTTCACGCCCTCCACTTAGGTCCGCTAGCTGGATACACCGACCGGTCCTCGCGCCGCGCCAGAGCTTTTGTTGATTCTAAGGCACATCGTGGCTTCGTTTCCTCGATTCCGTGCATTTGCGTGGTTTTTCTTTCAGACTGCCGACTCCTGAGTCCTGAATTCTGCCTTTTCATCCTTTCACTGATTCCAAAGGACATGTTGGGTTCGTTCCTAGAGTCTCTATTGCGCCTCCACTTAACTCGTGGCCTGCGCATCTTGCGCCTGACCTGCTGGGCTCATCTCAGCAAATCTGATTGCGATCTTTCCCTCCCCCGGCGAGACGCCCGTGCCACATCCAGCCAAGCCTAACGGTCTAGCCTAGCTCACACCGGCGGGGATGTCAAGGCGGCCGCGCGCGAAGGCAGGAAAAGAGGTGGGGGAAGGGTCGTGGCGCTAAGCGGGAAGGATGTCCTTTGCGTCCGCCACGGCGAAGCGCATCTGACCTTCGGCCACGAGTTCGCCCGCGCGGTAGGCGGTGCCCCGCAGCTCGCCGAAACGCTCGCCCATCTTGAGAACCTCGGCTTCCATGCGCAGCGTGTCCCCGGGAACCACGGGCTTGTGCAGGGTGGCGGAGGGAATCTGGAGGATGAAGGCGACTTTGCCGGCCATTTCCGGCCGTTCGAGCACCAGGATGGCGCCGAGCTGTGTCACGGCTTCGAGCAGGATCGCCGTCGGCACCTGCGACGAATCCGGCGCGTAGCCGAGCGAGGGCTCCTCGTTGCCCGTAAAGTTCTTGATGCCCACGATGCGCTTGCCGGGCTCAAGCTCCGTTACGCGGTCAATGAGCAAAAACGGGTAGCGGTGGGGGAGGATGCGTTGGATCGCGGACTGGCCAAATTGAGTCATTGTTTCATTGAATCATTGATTCCTTGGAAAGAGGAAATCGGAAACTGGAAATTCGAAACTCGAAATTGAAACGCGGGTTCCCCGCACGGACGAGTTTCGAATTTCGATTTTCGAGTTTCGGCCTTTCAATGAATCAATGCTTCAATGGATCAATTTTGAGCAGTTCTCTCTTCAGCGCCGGATTGCGGGCGGTGAAATCGCCCTCCCGGTTCTTATCCGTCGCGTACTGGGCGCGCATGCTGGCCAGTTTCGAGTCGAGGTTGTCGAGGGCATGCACGACGAGCGCCTCCGGGAACGCCGGTTCCTTGGGCGAGCCAAATTCCAGCTCGCCGTGATGCGACAGAATGATGTGCTGAAGCTGGTCCCGCAAGTCGGCCGGGAAGTCGGGGACGGCGCGCATCTTCTCGTTCACCATTTCGAGCCCGACCGTGATGTGCCCCAGCAGTTGGCCGCGCGTCGTATAGCGGAATCCTCTCCGGAAGGCGAGTTCTTCAGTTTTGCCGATGTCATGCAGCACAATCCCCGCCAGCACCAGGTCGCGCCGCAGGAAGGGATAGTGATCGCACACCTGGTCGGCAAGCTCGATTAAGGAGAGGACGTGTTCGACCAGGCCGCCCAGGTAGGCGTGGTGGTAGCTCATGGCGGCGGGGGCCAGCTTGTATTTCTCCGCGATCGCCGGGTCTTCGAAAAGCGCGAGCAGCAAGGCGCGCAGCGGGCCTTCGGGGACCAGGCGAAGCCGCGCCAGGAGCGCGGCGTACATCTCCTCCGCGTCGCGTTCGGAGCGGGGCAGGTAATCGCGGGGATCAATTTCCTCGTCGCGGCAGCGGCGGATTTTGGTGACCACCACCTGCGGGGCGCCGCGATACGTATCGACGCTGCCCTGCACCCAGACGAAATCCTCCGGCTCGAAATCCTGGCCTACCCGGTCGCAGTCCCACACCTTGGCCTTGATCACGCCGCTCGCGTCGCGTAACTCCAGGTCGAGATAAGGCCGGCCGTTGCTGGCGGTTTTTCGTTCCTTGCTGTGAATCAGGAAGGTGGTTTCCAGGCGGTTGCCGGGCGCGAGGTCAGCGACGGATTGGGATTTCATTGTCCCTTCTTGCTGAGCACCGCATCGCTGGGCCGTTCGGCCCCGGTATCCACGTACCCCGGCGCCAGGTAGACGTAGCTGTCACGCCGCAAGTCCGCCAGGAATTTCCGCATGGCGGGCTCCATCTGCTGGTTATAAAGGGTTTCCATGACGCGCTGCTCGGCTTCCTCAAAGGCCGGGATGCCCTGATGGCGCCGGTCGAGGACCTTCAGGATGATGAACCCGTCCTTAATGGGGATAACGTCGGAGAATTCATTGACATCGAGCTTGGCGATGGCTTCATTGATGGTCGGGGCGAGCGTTCCGTCTTTCATGAAGCCGATGTTTCCGCCTCCTTCGGAGGTCGCGGAATCATCGGAGTATTTGCGCACCACCTCCGCCCACTTCTGGCCGGCCTTGAGTTCCGCCAGCGCGGCCTTGGCGCGTTGCTCGGCCTCTTCCGGCTTGCGCTTTTCCTCCGAAATGAGAATCTGCGACAGAACCACGCCCGCCGGAGAAGCAAAATCCTGCTTGTGCGCCTCGAAGTACTTGCGCGCGTCCTCGCGCGAGATGATGATCGTGCGGCCCACTTCCCGGCCGATCACCTCGCGCATGAGCAGGTTGCGCCGGATGCCATCCTTGAAGTCCTCCCAAAGAAGCCCTTCCTTCTCGACTTCTTTCTGCAGATCCTCCAGCGATTCCAGCTTCATGCTGCGGCGGATTTCGTCCAGGCGCTTGATCACATCGGTCTCGACGTTAATATCGAGGTCCTTGGCCTTCTGCACCATCAGAGACTGATCGATCAGGTCGCGCAACAGGTCCTTGCTGTAGTCGCGGACCTTGGCATCCAGGTCCGCGCCCCCATACTGCTGCGCAAGCTGCTGCCGGAGCTTGTCGCGCTCCCGTTCGAACTGCCGCTGCGTGATGATTTCATTGTTGACGCGGGCGATGATTCGCTCCACCACCCTGCGCGCTGCCCGGGCCGGCGTGGCGAGGGCGGTGGCCGCGGCCACAATCCCCACGACGGTTGCGAGTTTCTTCATCATTCCCAGGGCCTCCCCAATTGTTTCCTGCCAAGCCCTACTCATCTTAATGCGCCGGCTGAAGTTCCTGCAAGACGTTTTGAAGTGCGGCGAAGAACTCGCCTGGCGGCGCCGCCAGACGAAAGCGCAACGAGCCGTCAGGCCGGAGGCTCGCGTCGCGCCGCCGGCGGACGAACTGCGTCAACCGCTCCGCGGCCACGGGCGTTTCCGAATGAAATTTCAGCCACATTTCGTCCGCCTTGCGCTCGATGGATTGGATCAGCAACTGCTCGGCAGCGGACTTCAGCAGGGCGTAATTGAGCAGGTTGGCAATGGAGGGGGGCGGCGGGCCGTAACGATCAACCAGCTCGGCCTCCAAATCCGCGCGTTGTTCCAGCGTCGAGAGCCCCGAGATCCGCTTGTACATGCGCAGGCGCTGACTTTCGTCCGCGATGTAGGTTTCGGGAATCTTGATATCGAGGCCCAGGTTGAGGGTGGAGCGGACTTCGGGGCGCGGCGCGGCGCCCTTGAGCTCGTCCACAGTCTCCTCGAGCATCTTGAGGTAGAGGTCGATGCCGATGGCGTTCAGGTGGCCCGACTGTTCTGCCCCCAGGACGTTCCCCGCGCCGCGCAATTCCAAATCGAGCGCCGCGAGACGAAATCCCGCGCCCAAATCGGAGAATTCTTTGAGGGCCGCCAGGCGCCGTTTGGCGATGGGCGTGAGAGTCTCCTCGGAGGGAATCAGGAAATAAGCATAGGCGCGCCGGTTGGAGCGCCCCACGCGCCCGCGAAGCTGATAGAGGTCCGCCAGGCCAAAGCGATCCGCGCGGTTGACAAGCATGGTGTTCGCACGCGGGATATCGAGGCCGTTCTCGATCAGCGCTGTCGCCACCAGCACGTCGTAGCCGCCCTCCATGAACTTGAGCATGACGCGCTCGAGTTCCTTTTCCGCCATTTGCCCGTGTGAAACACCCACGCGGGCCGTGGGCACCAGGCGTTGAATGAGCGCGGCGATGGTCCAGATGCTCTCCACCCGGTTGTGGACGAAAAAGACCTGCCCCTGCCGGTTCATTTCCTGGAGGACGGCCGCCTGGATCAGGCCGTCAGAAAAGGGCGCGACGACGGTTTGGATCGCCAAGCGCCCGCGCGGCGGGGTTTCAATTACGGAGAGGTCCCTCAGCCCACCCAGCGACATGTGGAGCGTGCGCGGGATCGGGGTCGCCGACATAGTCAACACGTCCACACTCGCTTTAAGTTTGCGGAGTTTTTCCTTGGCGGCCACGCCGAACCGCTGCTCCTCGTCAACGATCAGCAGGCCGAGGTCGCGCAAGCGGACATCCTTCGAGAGCAGCCGGTGCGTGCCGATGAGGATATCCACTTTGCCGGCTTCGGCGTCGGCGACGATCTTCTTTTGCTCCGCGCCGGAGCGAAAGCGGCTGAGCATCTCAATGCGCACCGGGAACGCCGCCAGCCGTTGCCGGAACGTCGCGAAATGCTGAAACGCCAGCACGGTCGTCGGCGCGAGGACAACCACCTGCCCTCCGTCTTGCACCACCTTGAAGGCGGCGCGCATGGCCAGCTCCGTCTTGCCGTATCCCACGTCGCCGCAGAGAAGGCGGTCCATTGGCTGCAGGGTTTCCAGATCGCGCTTGATATCGGCGAGCGCGGTCATCTGGTCCGGGGTTTCCTCGAACTCGAAAGCCTCCTCGAATTCCTTCTGCCACGGCGTGTCGGCGCTGAAGGCCGTGCCGGCATGCATCTTGCGCTCGGCGTAAAGACGCAGCAATTCCTGGGCGATATCGCGCAGCGCCCGTTTGACGCGCGTCTTGGTGCGCGCCCAGGTTGCGCCGCCCAGGCGATCCAGCTGAGGCTTCGCACCATCTCCGCTGGAGCGGTATTTCTCCACCAGGTCGAGCCGCTCGAGCGGGACATACAGCTTGGCGTCCTTGAGGTCCCTTAGATCCGAGATGAAACTCGTGACCGCCGATTTCTCGCGCCGGCCTGGCGCTCCCCAGGCGAATTCTCCAAAGATCTCGGCATCGGAGAACAGCGTCAGGCGCATGTCGGGGAAGCAGACGCCCTCGTTCAGGTCTCCGCGTGCGATCAGGACGGGTCGGATCGCGCCGGAGGCGCTGGTGGCACTCGGTCGGGCCGGTTCACCCTTCGGCATGTTCTGGGCGGTGAGCGAAGTCGAACCGCGAACCGCCCCTACATCCCCATAGGGGATCTCGTATTCGCTCAGAATCTCCCGCAGGCGATCCACCTTGCCGGCGGTAGGCAAAACCACCGCGATGGATTCACTCTGCTCGCGACGCGCGCGCAGATCATCGACCATGGCGGCCACGGCGCCGTGAAATTTCGGCGGCGGCTGACTTGCCAAGCGTGCCGCCGGGAATGATTCGCTCACGCGCCAGGTATCATCGATGGCCAGTTCTTTCAGCGAAACTTGGGTTGTGCCTTCGACGGCCTTCAGGAACTCGTCCTCATTCAGGAAGACCTCGTCAGGTCGCGGGCGCGGCGGCACGACGTCGCGGACTTCGTCGTAGGCGGATGCCCAAGATTCCTGGATCGCCCGCAACTGACCTCGGCGCTCGACAGGCTCATCCCAAATCAGCACGGGTGTATCCAGCAGCGAGAGGAGCGTCTGCGTGTGTGGCTCCACGAGGGGTACGAAAAACTCCCAGCCGGGGAAGGCGGCGGAATATTCCGCGGCCCACTCGGGCTCCGCCTTCGCATTCTGGCGACGGGCGAGAACCTCCACGAGCTTTTCAAACAGTCGAGGTGAACGCCGCATCTCGGCGAAGGGCAGCAGTAGCACCTTCTCCGCGCGGTCTCGCGAGCGCTGCGTGTTCGGGTCGAATTCCCGGAGGGACTCGACCCGGTCGCCGAAAAATTCCAGCCGAGATGGCCAACTCACTTCCGGCGGAAAGATGTCCACAATCCCGCCCCGCACGGAAAACTGACCGGGAATCTCGACGGGCTCACCCGGTTCGTAGCCAACACCGCGAAGGTGGTCGGCGAGGTCCTCCAGGCTCACTTCGTCGCCGACTTTCAATTCCAAGGCCAGCGAGCCGTAATAGGATTTCTCGCGGAAGCGCCCGAGCGCCGCCGGAAGCGGAACGAACAGAAGGGTCGTGCGCCCTCGCGCCGCGTTCCACAGCGCCACGGCGCGTCGCTCGGAGATTTCCGGATGCGGCGAACGGCCCTCATAGGGGGTCGAATCCACGGCCGGCAGGACGCTCGCCCTAGAGCCTGCTCCCGGCTCAAGCCACTCCAGAACCGTCGAGGCTGTCCGGCAGAGGCGGTCAGCCGTTTCATTGTCGGCGGTGATGACGACTTGCGGCCGCCGCAGCTCGTGGGCGAGACCGGCAGCCACGATGGCCTTCGCCGTGCCAATCAAACCGGAAATCGTCAGTGCGGCCGGTTGTCCGGCGGGCGGGCGCGACCCAGGGCATCGGCCCGCTGGGGGACGCGGAGTCTCTGCCGCCGCCCGCGCCGCGCGAAACGCCGGGTGATCGAAGATAGGCTGGAGAAAGGAGTCCAACTCTGGCATTGGCGCTAAACGCTATCGGGCGAGCTTGAGGGCGGCCTGCATCATGGCCGACGTGGAGTAGCCTGGGACAATCGGGATGGAGACCACCTGCCCGCCGGCAGCCTCGACTTCCGCCCGACCGACAATTTCATTGGGGCCCCAGTCCCCTCCCTTCGCCAGGACATTCGGGAGCATGCGCGCAATGATCGCTTGCGGCGTGGGATCATCGAAGATCGTGACGTAGTCCACAGCTTCGAGCGCGGCCAGCAGCTCGGCGCGTTCCGCCTCAGGAAAGATGGGCCGCCGGGGGCCTTTGATGGCGCGGACGCTGGCATCGCTGTTCATCGCAACAATCAGCACATCACCCAGCTTGCGCGCCGCCGCCAGATACCGCGTGTGACCAGGGTGCAGCAGGTCAAAGCAGCCATTGGTGAAGACCACGCGCTCGCCGCGCCGTTTCAGGTCGCCCACAAGGCCGTAGGCCCTTTCTAGTGGAATGACTTTGTTTTCAAGCATACTCTCGGGCAGTAGAGCCGACCTTCAGGTCGGCCCCGATGCATTTCATCGGGGCCGGGCTCAAGCCCGGCGCTACAGGCAAACAGCCGCGCCTGCGACAATTTCTCATTCTATCACGCGAGGGTCTGCCGGATTTTCGCATCGCGTGAGTAGAGCCGACCTTCAGGTCGGTACCCGGGGTCAGTGCCGGGCTCAAGCCTGGCGCCACAGGGACCGGTAGCTTTTGCGCCCTCGAACCAGCCGTGGTATTCTGCGCCGTGGGGGGTGTACGGGCGGTGAAGGCCATTGCAGTCATTGGCGGCGGCCCAGCAGGTGCGATGGTGGCGGAGCGCCTGGCGCGCGCCGGCGTGTGTGTCCGGGTTTTCGAGGAGCGGCTGGGTTGGGAAAAACCTTGCGGCGGAGGATTGACTCCGAAGGCCATGCGCCGCTACCCATTTCTGCTTGAAGCCGCCATCGGCGCCCGGCGGATTGACGAGGCGGAGTTCATCGCCCCAAGGGGAGAAACGGTGCGTCTTCGCCTGCGTCGGCCCCTCGCCGTCTGCTCGCGCAGCGTGCTGAATCGAAAACTTCTCGAGCGCGCGCAGCAGTCGGGGGCGAAAGTCGTCGCCGACCGAATCGTGCGGTTCGAGCGCTCGAACCAAGGATGGGCGCTCACCGGCCGCGAACGGGATTACACAGCCGATTACCTCGTCCTGGCTGCGGGCGCGCGAAGCCGAATGCGCGCGGCGCTCGGGCCCGACTTCGCGCCGAAAGATTTTATGCTGACCTTCGGATACTTGGTGCCGGGGGCCGAGGAGGTTCTGCGCCTGAAGTTTTTCGAAGGCTTTGAAGGCTATGCCTGGGCCTTCCCGCGCGCGGACCACTTATCCGTGGGGATATGCGCCAAGGTGGGCGAGGAGCGGATGGCAGAGCTTCAGACACGGCTGCACGAGTTCATGGAGCGTCTCGGCTATCCCCAGCGGGGAGCGGAAGTCTTCGCCCACCTGCTCCCAGCGCCGAGCGCGTCGGCCTGGAGCAGTCAGCGTATCGCCGGAAAGGGATGGGCTCTCGTAGGCGACGCCGCGGGATTCGTGGACCCGCTAACCGGCGAAGGGATTTATTACGCCATGCGCTCCGGCGAACTGCTGGGTGAATGCCTTTTGGAGGGGGCTCCGGCATCGTATCCGGAACGCGCATGGCAGGAGTTCGGCTCCGAACTGGCTCACGGCGCGCGACTAGCGAACCTTTATTACCACAGCGATATGCTGGGCAAAACACTGAGTACCCGCATGATTCAGATTTGCCGCCGGAGTGAGCGGTTTAGGGACCTACTCCAGGACCTGGTTGATGGGACACAGCCTTATTCGCGACTGGTCGGGCGGCTGTACCGCGAATTGGGCGGCGCCCTGGTTGAAGTCGGTGCGCGATCCCTCACCCGACTGCTGAGTGGCCACGGCCCCGATCAAAGACATCGGGGCATGGGCCCTGATGCAGGTCATCGCGGCCGAGGTTCCCTGGGCACTCTCGCTCCGCAATAACCCATTGAGTTCGGACAGGCTTCGAGCCCACACAACACCATGCACAACAAATCCCAGGAACTGTTCCGCAGAGCCCTTGGTCTGATGCCCGGTGGCGTGAACTCTCCCGTGCGGGCCTTTCGCGCCGTCGGCGGCGAGCCGCTTTTCATGGCCTCCGGCAAAGGTTGCCGGATTACGGATGTCGACGGCGCAAGCTACATCGACTACGTGCTCTCCTGGGGGCCGCTCATCCTCGGCCACTGCCATCCCGAAGTGGTCGAGGCCGTGGCCCGCGCCCTTCCCTCAGGGACGAGCTTCGGGGCCTCTACGGCCGCGGAAGTCGAGCTCGCTGAGCGCATCCGTGAGGCCTTTCCTTCCGTCGAGCGCGTCCGGCTGGTGAATTCCGGGACCGAGGCTACGATGGCGGCGTTGCGGGTGGCCCGTGCGGCCACGGGACGCGAGAAGATTCTAAAATTCGAAGGGTGCTACCACGGCCATGCCGACAGCCTGCTGGTGAAGGCTGGCTCGGGCGTCGCGACGCTCGGCCTGCCCGACAGTCCGGGCGTCCCGCGCGCCCTGGCCGAGCTGACGATTACGGTTCCATTCAACGACCTCGCGGCGCTCGAGGACGCGTTCCGCATTCACCGCCACCAACTGGCCGCGGCGATTGTGGAGCCAGTGGTGGGAAACGCGGGCTGCATTCCTCCGCGCGTGGGATTCCTCGAGACACTGCGCGCCCTCACCGCCCAGCAAGGAACGGCGCTCATTTTCGACGAGGTGATGACGGGCTTTCGTGTCGCTTGGGGTGGAGCGCAGCAGCTTTACAGCATCCAGCCGGATTTGACGACGCTCGGCAAGGTTATTGGCGGCGGCCTTCCGGTCGGCGCCTATGGGGGCAAGGCCGGGTTGATGGATCAAGTCGCGCCCGCCGGGCCCGTCTATCAGGCGGGAACGCTTTCGGGAAACCCCTTGGCGGTGACGGCCGGGCTCAAGACGCTGGAGATTATTCGCCGCCCTGGATTTTACGAGCGGCTGAACGCGCTCACGGAAAAGCTGACGGTAGGATTGCAGGCGGAAGCGGCGCGCTGCCACGTGCCGCTGGTTGTGAATCGCGTGGGCTCGATGTTCACGGCCTTCTTTACGCGCGAGCCGGTCACGGATTACTCTTCCGCCCAGAAAGCGGATGCGGCGTGTTTTGCCAAGTACTTCCGAGGGATGCTTGAGCGGGGAGTCTATTTTCCGCCCTCGCAGTTCGAAGCCGCCTTCCTTTCTTCGGCCCACGGCGAGGACGAGGTGACGGAAACTCTCCGGGCGGCAAGAGACGTCTTGGCGGCGCTAAGTAGTGCCGCCCTATAGTGGTATGCCGACTTCGATAGATTGTACCGGGACCGCGCTACGAGGACGTTACAACCCCAGATGCATTTCGGCCGCGCAAAAGAGATTACGCCGCTCGCGCGTCCGGGGGACGCGCTGCTCTTCGGCATTCCGACTTTAGCCAGCGGCTTTGCGGCGAACAGCCACCCTTGGAGGATCAACAAGGGGGCGCGTGCACGTCTTCCTGCGGCCTATCGGCTCGTCATGCGGCGAGCCAAACCCACCAGCAACCGCCGATCGCGTTCCTTGAGTTGCGGGACGTACTTCCTCATCAGGTTCCAGAAACGCGCCTGATGCTTCTCGCCAAGCAGGGAAGCTGTCTTGGCCTGCTCTCCCGCGGGCGCCTCCAGGAGTTCGGAGACGCTGACCTCGAGGGCCGCAGCGATTTTTCCCAAGGTCTCGAGAGAAGGAACGGTGTGTCCGTTCTCGACCCGCGAGAGATAGCTCCTCAGGAGTCCGGTGCGTTTCTCAATGTCACCTTGCGAAAGACCCTTCTCAATTCGGACCAGCTTTAGCTTTCGTCCTATGGTTTTTTCCAACGTCGCACGCTCCGATTTGGTTTGACGGACCTGTGCCGAGCGGTGGAGGGAACACTCCGGTTCTCAAGCATTGCCAACGCCACTCAACCTGCAACATGTTCTTGGAAAGGGCCGGCCTCGACGGTCCATGCGGCCTCCCCTCCGATCTGCTGGAGGGGGGAGTTGAACCCCCATGTCCCTTAACGGGACGCGAGATTTTGAGTCTCGTGCGTCTGCCAGTTCCGCCACTCCAGCGCGTCGGCCATCTTAACAGCACCTGAAAACCGCTGACAAGCCCGTGATAACGCAATTCCGGTGTCGGCATCTCACAGGCAATTGCTATCAAGTTGATAAAATGTAGGCTATGCGCCTAAGGGAGGGAAAGAGCCGGTCGAGGTCTCGCCCAGGGCTATCCCGTCCCGCTTCCGCACGACGGCCACTCAGAAGAGGCGAATGCGGAGGGTCAGATACTTCTTCGGATTCTTCCGGAACTCCGTCAGGAATTCGCGCAGCGATTGCGAACTCGTGCTGAGGTTGTTAAACAGGGTGGGGTCGGTGGAGAGCTTCCCCAGCGTGCCCTGGCCCTGGTCGATGCGCGCCGAGACGGTGTTCAGATGGTCGAAAGTCTCATTCATGCGGTTATAGAGCTGGGGGTCCGTGGCAAGTTTGCCGAGTGTGCCCTGGCCCTTGTTGACGTTGTCGACCATGGTGTTGGCGCGCCCCACGAGCTGTTCCACCTGGTTGTAGACGGAAGGATCGTTAAGGAATTTGGCCAGGCTGCCCTTGCCGGTTTGAACGTCATCCAGAACCTTGTTAAGCCGGTCGATGCTAGCGACCGTGCGGTTATAGAGGGTCTCATCGGTCATGAGTTTGCCGATGGTCCCCTCCCCCCGCTCCACGCGCGCGACGACGTTCTGCACGCTGGCGGTCACTTGGTTCATGCGGTTGTAAAAGGTCTGGTCGTAAATGATCTTGCCCAGTGAGCCCTTGCCGGCTTGAATCTGCCCGGTGATGTCGTTGAGCTTGTCACTGAGGACCCGCAGGTTGGAAATGACGTCGTTCGTGTTCTGGACAATGCGCTTGATGTCCGCTTCCTCGGCGCTCTTCACCACTCCACCGCTGGCAACCACGGGCTGGTCGGGCTGGCCGCGGCTGATGTCCACATAGGCGTCGCCGAGCAGGCCAGCCGTCTGTAGACGTGCCACCGAATCCGTTCGGATTTCCTTTCGGTAGGAGACCGGGACGCGCATCGTGACCTCGACGGTGCGCTCCGGCTCCGCAAAATCAGAGATGCGAATGCTCTCGACGGCGCCTACCGGCACGCCGGCAAGCCGTACCTGGGACCCGGCGCGCAGCCCCGCGGCGCCGGAAAAGTAGGTTTTCAGCGTGTACTTACGGGTGAAGATGCCCACCTGCCCGCTGATGAAAAACACGCCCACGCCGAAGACGGCCAAACTCACCAGCACCATCATACCGACACGAAGTTGTGCCCATGAAATCTGTTTGCGCTGAGGCATTGCGGACCTCCCCCTTTGGAACCCTCCGCCGCTATTGTAGTCCATCCCTGCGGCGCGAGCGAATCAGGAGAGGAATTTTCGGAGGTAGGGGTCGGGATTCGAAGTCAGCTCCTCCTTCGATCCCCAGAAGTGCACGCCCCCGTCGCGCAGCACCACAAAGCGAGTCGCGGCGCGCTGGCCGGACGCGCCGTCGGCGGGAGCGGGAACCAGGGCTTGCCGCTCGGACGAATACGCGAAGTTCGCGAGCACGAACGCATCCGCGAGCCGCTGCGTAACCACCAGCGTGCTCACCCCTCCGACGTCGCGCAGCTTGGCGATGAGGACATTGATTGTGTGGGCGGTCACGGGGTCAAGCCCGGCCGTGGGCGAATCGTAGAGCATGATTTCCGGCTCGCTGGCGATAGCACGGGCGATGGCGACTCGGCGGCGCATGCCTCCGGACAGTTCCGACGGCATCTTCTCCAGCGTCTGCTCCAACTCGACGAAACGCAGCACTTCCCGCACCCGCTGCTCGATCTGTGCCTCGCTCTTCTCGCCTCCCTCGCGCAGACGATAGGCCACATTCTCGTAGACTGAGAGGGAATCGAACAGAGCCCCTTCCTGGAAGACAATGCCCATCCTCCGTCGCAGCGGGAACATTTCGGGCTCCGTCAGCGGAGCCACATCCTGCCCATCCACGAGGATTCGGCCTGAGTCCGGCTTCAGCAGGCCAAGGATCAGCCTGAGCAGCACGGACTTTCCGGAACCAGTGACGCCCAGCAGCACGAGCGTCTCTCCCCGGCTGAGGCTAAAGGACACATCCTCCAGCACTACCTTGTCTTCAAAGGAGAGAGATACATGGCAAAGTTCGATGGCGGCTGCCGTTTGCGCGGCCGCCGGGCCGAACGCCAGTGGGCCTTGCGTATCCTGCAATTTCACAGCGAAATATTCTCTCCGGACTGGGGGGTCCCACCCACCATTTTATCGCCGGTCGAGAGCCTTGTACTAGAAGAACCCGATGGCAATAAGGAATTTAGTATAGAAGAAGTCCAGAACGAGGATGAGCACGCAGGACGCCACGACCGCCTGCGTCGTCGAGCGGCCCACGCCTTCGGTGCCGCCTTTCGTGTGCAACCCAAAATAGCATCCCACCAGGGCGACGATGACGGCGAAGAAAAACGGCTTCGTCAGACCCTGGACGATATCCTCAGAGTGCAGCGCCTGCAGCGCGGAGTTCCAGTATTCGGCGCTGCTGAGCCGCGCTGTGGACATACTGACAACGGCGCCGCCCAGCATTCCGAATAGGTCCGAGAGCACGGTCAGCAGCGGCAGGGTGATGAGCGCGGCGTAGAGCCGCGGGGAGACCAGCTTGCGCAGGGGGTCGGTTCCCAGCGCGCGCATGGCGTCGATCTGTTCGCTGACGAGCATGGAGCCGATTTCCGAGGCAATGCCGGAACTATTCCGCCCGGCGACCATCAACGCCGTGAGCACCGGCCCCAACTCTCGGACCATCGAGAGCGCGACCACCTGCCCCAGCAGGCCCGTCTCGCCAAACGTGCTAAGCGTCCGGTACGTCTGCAGCGCCAGCACGCCACCGGTGAAAAAGCCCGTGAGGAGGACGATCGGCAACGAACCAAAACCGATGACATCCATCTGAATGAGCGTGTCGATCAGATAACGCGGTGCGGTGAAAAGGTGGCCAAGAGAGTTGAGGAGCAGTTCCGTGAACTCCTGGACGGCCAGCACCTTGCGTTTGAAGAAATTATCCAATGAGATGCCGTTCACGGTCGCCGCGACTCCTCCCTCCCGCCTCGGCCGCCTGGGCGGCCCAACGGCAATCTAGCCTTGGGGCATTCCGTAAGTCAAGCGCGCAGTGGGGACGGAACACAAACTCTCCCTGGCACGTGCCGCAAAGCCCTTGGCGGCTGATGGCGATTCGTGTAGGCTTTCCTGCGATGCCGCCCGAGCGACACTTCCGCTTGGCGCTTGTCCAGATGGCCTGCTCCCCGGACCCCGAGGAGAACCTGCGGCGGGCGGGCGCCCGCGTGGAGGAAGCGGCGGAGGCGGGCGCGCGGATAGTCTGCCTGCCCGAGCTTTTCCGCTCGCAGTATTTCTGCCAGCGGGAAGACCATGCTTCTTTTGATCTGGCGGAGGCGGTGCCTGGCCCGACGACGGAGGCGCTGGGAAAAATCGCGCGCCTGAGGAAGGTGGCCATCGTCGCCCCGATATTCGAGCGCCGGGCGGCGGGGCTTTATCACAACAGCGCCGCCATTATTGATTCGGGTGGGCAGGTCGCGGGAGTCTACCGAAAGATGCACATCCCCGACGACCCCGCCTATTACGAAAAGTTCTACTTCACCCCCGGCGACCGCGGCTTCTCGGCCTTTGAAACCAGCGTGGGCCGCATCGCCACGCTGATCTGCTGGGACCAGTGGTTTCCGGAAGGGGCGCGCCTGGCAGCGCTCGAAGGCGCGAACGTGCTCTTTTATCCAACGGCGATCGGCTGGCATCCCGAGGAGAAAGAGCAGTCTGGCACCGCTCAGCGCGACGCTTGGCGCACGATCCAGCGCGCCCACGCCATCGCCAACGGGGTTTACGTCGCCGTGGTCAATCGCGTCGGCCATGAGAGGATCCCCGGCGCGCTCGGAAAGGGGATCGAATTCTGGGGATCATCGTTTCTCTCGGATCCCTTCGGCATCGTCACGGCCGAGGCTTCTGCGGATCGCGAGGAGATTCTGGTTGGCGAGGTCGATCTTGACCATCTGGAGGAAGTGCGGCGCAACTGGCCCTTCCTCCGCGACCGGCGGATCGACGCCTACCACGGCCTCGACCAGCGGTTTCTCGACAAGGGATTGAATCATTGATTCAATGAGTCATTGTCTCATTGGACCGGCGGGTGAGCGTTCCGACTCGCGTGGAGACCACAAACTGAAATGGGTCAATGGACAGATGATTCAATGATTCAATCGCTCAATCACTCAATGGCTCAATCATCCAATCACCCGATTGAAGGGGACAGTTGTGCGGCGCAGAGCTTTCGCCACCCTGCCGAATGGGAGCCGCACGAGGCCACCTGGATTGGCTGGCCCGCCAATCGCGCCGACTGGCCCGGCAAATTCGCCCCCATTCCCTGGGTCTATGGCGAAATCGTGCGCAAACTCTCGCCGGGCGAAATCGTGCGCATTTTGGTCAATTCCGCCCGGCACGAAGTCGCGGCACGGCGGATCCTGAAACGAGTGGGGGTTGACCCGGCGCGCGTCGAATTCTTCCGCTTCCCCACCAACCGCGGGTGGACACGTGATTCCGGCCCCATCTTCGTAAAGCGCTCGCGCCCCGGTCCGGAAGTGGCGATCGTGAGATTCCGTTTCAACGGATGGGCGCGTTATCCCGATTGGCAGAGGGATGATGCCGTTCCCGAGCGTGTCGCCGAGGCCTTCCGGCTGCGGCTCTTCCCCGCGAAGGTCGCCGGCCGGAGCTTTGTGCTTGAGGGCGGCAGCGTTGACGCGAACGGGCAAGGAACCCTCCTCACTACCGAAGAGTGCCTGCTCGATCAGACCGCCCAGGCGCGAAATCCCGGACTCACGCGCCCGGAGATCGAATGCGCTCTCCGAGAATATCTGGGAGTTCGAAAGGTTCTCTGGCTGGGCCGCGGCATCGCCGGGGACGACACCCATGGCCACATTGACGATGTATGCCGTTTCGTCGGCCCGCGGACGGTGGTCCTCTGCCAAGAAGACAATCCAGCCGACCCTAATTACGGGCCACTCGAGGAAAACCGCGAGCGGCTCCAGTCGATGCGTCTCACAGACAGCTCGAAGATTGACGTTATCCCTCTGCCCATGCCCGAGCCGCTATTCCTTGATGGCCAGCGCCTTCCGGCGAGCTACGCGAATTTCTACATCGCCAACGCGGCAGTCCTTGTGCCTACCTTTAATGACCCGAACGACCGCGTCGCCCTGGGGACGCTCGGGGAACTCTTCCGCGATCGCCCCGTGGTCGGCATCCACGCCGTGGACTTGGGTTGGGGCCTTGGCACGCTCCACTGCCTCACCCGGGAACAGCCCGCCGTGTAGCGGACGCGACCGTCAGCCGGCACGGGCGCAGGCTGCGCGTGGCGGCCCCTCGCGTTCGCCGAGCGCTCGGAAAGGATGCTGCGGGACTATTCTCGGAAGTAGCGGAGCCCGTAAAACCAGTTCTGTCCTGCTACGTGCGGAGCGCGATACCGCACCTCGGCTTTCCGCTCAAACTCCTGCACGCCTCCGCTGTAAGGACAGATCACACTGACGAATTCACCCAGGGAGAGTTGCATTTTCAGACAGAGGGCCAGTCCACCCTTGGAAAGATTCTCGGTTTTGACAATTTCCTCATCACCCTTGCTGTTGCGGACGAGTGCGCGCAGCTTGACCGCCATGCGCTTATAGAGCCGCCTTTCGACCTTACCATCCCATTTGCCGACTACCGGTGAAACGGGCGCCTGTGGGGCCGCCGGAGGGATCTCCTTTGGCCGGCGGGTGACGTCCGCGTAGCTCCAGGTTGCGAGATGGCCGCAGCGATCACAGAGCTTCTGTAACGTTCCGGCGGACTCCAGCAGTTCCACTTCGACCAAGTTCAGCACGAGAAGCCCCTGCTTGCCGCAGCCCAAGCATTCGAGCAGGGCCGCAGCGCTCAAGCCCGCGGGGTCGAGCGGGGGAGGAAATTCGATGTCCCAGAGGGTGCGTTCCTTTTCCAGGCATTCGACTCCCCAGCCAAGATATTCCTCGCTCTGCAATCGGACCTCTCCGACCACCCGGAAATCCGCCTCGCGGAAGTTTTCCAGGTTGATGATCCGCAAGGTCTCATCGGGCGCCACGCGGTGCTTGAGCGCGATGAGCGCGCCATCTCGATTGATGATGATTGTGCACGTATTCTCGACGAAATCGCCGGCGCTGCCTCCAAAGCTCATCACCCGAATCGGAATGCTAAGCTTAAGGCGTTCGGTTTGGCGTTGACGGGGGCTGGTCTCGGCAGCCTGCGTAGGCTCTTCGGCGGGTGTCAACATGCCCGCGTTATATCTCAACTTCTCTCCGAAGTGCAATCCCCTCCAGGCCATCGGGGGCCCACCCGGGGACGGGTGCGGCGGGGAGTTCCGACTCCTGCGGAAGGAGCGACAGATCAGCAGGAATGGCACGCGCTCACATCCGTGCAGGGCATGTCGGGGTCGAGCCTAGTGGAGCGGCGACTGTGCTCGGTGCGATTTGGGCAAAAAAGAAGGGGGAGTTTCTCTCCCCCTAAGCGTCGGGTGTTGGGTCGAAACTTTGAGCTTAACATCAGTCCAGTTCCTCTTCAGGAAGCAGCCTGATGTCGGCTCCAGTATGGGAGTGGCACGCGTAATACCAAAGGCGCCTGGCACTCCCCTTTCCCAATATATTTTGTAAATCCTTTCCTTATAGATAGTTATGGGCAGGGTTGGATTGCCTGTGCACGAGTCACAAGGCCTTCGGCTCTACCGATTACGGTAATCGGAAGTCAAGAATACGGATTATTGCAGCCGAACCCCGGGGGAAGGGTGGGGGGGCAGCCCCCTGGCGGTGACGTATGAACCTACATCCCAATGGTTCGCCTTGCTATCCATTCGAGCCCCGGCGGCGAAAATCGGCACCGCGGTCATGAGGCAATCAGAGGGCGGTTGCCTCCGCAGTGGGGTGGAAGCTCACGGAACGTAAGGGCTTGCTTCTTCAAGCAAATTACTCGGCTGGTTTACTGCCATGATAATCTGGTGGGTGCCCGCTCGAATCCCGCGGAGGACTCCGAAAGAAGCGCCGCCAAGCACGAAGGGCGGCAAAAAGACCGCATCTGCGTCAAGGGGCGGGCACGCCTCACCCCGGAGTTGTTGATGATTGACATTCACTGCCACCCACTTTCCGGCGTTGACGACGGCCCCAGGAGCTTCGAGATCTCGGTTGAGATGTGCCGCATCGCTGCCGCCGACGGGATCACGCACCTGGTTGCCACGCCCCACTCCAACTACGAGTACCCGTACAATGCGGAAGCGAATCGGACCAAATTGGCAGAACTCCAGGCGGCCATCGGCGACGTGCCGAAACTCCTGCTGGGATGCGACTTTCACCTGTCTTACGAGAATATCCAGCAGGCGGTCGAGGGCCGCACGCAGTTCACGATCAATGGGACACACTATCTACTGGTGGAACTCGGCGAGCAGTTCATTCCCGAGCAGATTGACCGGGTATTCTACGAAATCCAATGTGCCGACCTGATTCCGATCCTGACCCACCCCGAGCGGCACCCGCTTCTGCAGCGCCGCCCCGAGCTGCTTTATCACTGGGTGACACGCGGCTGTCTGGTGCAAGTCACGGCCAAATCGTATACCGGGGGTTTTGGGCGGCGGGCACAGCGATTCTCCGAGCAGTGGCTGGAGCAAAACCTGATCCACTTCTTTGCCTCGGACGCCCATGACCCCAGATACCGTCCGCCAATACTCTCGGAGTGCTATCGGAAGGTGGAAGAGACTCGGGGGAAGGAAGTTGCCGAGCTTCTTCTCGAGGAGAATCCCCGGGCGGCGATCGAAGGGCGGCCTCTTGCCTCAACATGGGAGCCCATCGAGCCCCGCCTGCTCAAGCGCAAGCGAAGATGGTTCTCCTTCCTGGGCGGCTGAGCATCAACCGTTTCCCCGGCTCCTCAGGGGACTGTGTGTGACGACCTGCCTAGGTTTTGGGTCTCTTCTCCGCCTGTAGCTGGCGATAGGCTTCACTTTTGGAGATACCGCGTCGGCGGGCCACAGCTTTGAGGGCGGCGCGCTCGTCGAGCCCCTGCGCGGACATGACGTCCTCAAGCTCCGCCGCAACGGGGCGAGCGTCGGACGGCCGTCCATTGGCCGCCAACTGGGGCGCGACCAGCACCGTCACCTCACCCTTCACGGGTTTCTTCTTGAGGCTGCGCAGGAGTTCCGAGGCCGAGCCGCGCAGAAACTCCTCGAAGACCTTCGTCACCTCGCGGGCCACGACCGTCGGCGGGTCCCCGAGGATCGCGCGGACATCCTCCAGGAAGTCGAGCAGCCGGTGCGGCGCCTCGTAGAACACCAAGGTCTTCGTTGCGTCCTTGAGCCCCTCGAGTGCTCTGCGGCGCGCCGATTTTCGGGCGGGAAGAAACCCCAGGAAGCGGAACTTGTCAACCGGCAGGCCCGCGGCGGCGAGCGCGGCCACGAACGCTGACGCTCCCGGCACAGGGACTACGGGGATGCCGTGCCGCACCGCCAGGCTCACCAGGCGGTGGCCGGGGTCGGAAATGACGGGCATGCCGGCGTCAGACACCAAGGCGATATGACTGCCCTCCTCAAGCTGCAGCACCAGTTCCGGCGCCCGCGTCATCTCGTTGTGCTCGTGATAGCTAATGGTGGGGGTCTTGATTTCGTAATGGTTGAGAAGCTGCTGCGTGCGGCGCGTGTCCTCACAGGCGATGACATCAACTTCCCGCAGCGTGCGCAGAGCCCGGTGCGTGATGTCTTCCAGGTTCCCGATGGGCGTGCCCACAATGAAAAGCTTGCCAGCCGGTTTGGAACTGGGCGTCATGACCGCCTCGCCAAGCACAAGCTTCCCCGCAAGGAACGCCACAGTCTATCAACTCGGCCCCCCCAGGGCAACCACTGTTCAGAAGCGCGTTCCGCCTTTCCCGCAAACGCACGGTCGCAGTGTAGAATAGCAGAGGTCGGCCGGTACACATCCTTATGGCAAGGAGCTCATCTTTGGCCATTGTCGTTTTCATCGTCGTGGCACTCGCCATCCTCTATTTCAGTCACTACTTTCTCTACGGTTCGATTGTGCACTTTTTCGGCGTCAGCGGCACAGCGCGCAGGGCAGTCCTCGCTCTGGTTCTTTTCTTCCTCCCGACGAGCTTCATCGCGGTCGAAATTCTGGCGCGCAGGACAACCAACCGCCTTTTCGGAATGCTGTTCTTCTCCTCCTCACTATGGCTCGGCGTGGGGCTGACGCTCATGGTCTTCTTCATGCTCGCCTGGGCGGCATGGGGCGCGACGAAACTATTGGCGCATTCCCCCACTCCTCTCGTCTACGGCGTTGCCGCGGTGGTGCTCGCGGGCCTCTATTCGGCCTACGGCGTCTGGAACGCGTACCACCCCCGCACGCGAGAGATCGTGGTTGGAATCAAAAACCTTCCGCCCGCGTGGCGTGGCAAAAGAATCGTGCAACTTTCCGACGTTCATCTTGGGCATATCCTGGGTGCCGAATTCCTGCGCCGCCTCGTTGACGAGACCAACGCGCAGAACCCAGCCGTCGTCTTTATCACGGGCGATCTCTTCGATGGCGCCGACGGGCGGCTCGACGACCTCATCCGCCCGCTCGATGACCTCCGCGCGCCCGCTTATTTCATCACCGGAAACCACGAAACCTATCTGGGTGTTGACCGGGCTTACGCGGCTTTGCGCAGGACGAGGACGAGAATCCTCGCCGACGAGATGGTGGTGATTGACGGCCTGCAAGTTATCGGCATCGGCTATCCGGAGCGCGGGTTTTCAAAGGACATCGGCAGGGTGATCGGGACGCTCACCGGCTTCGATCCGCAGAAACCGTCCATTTGTCTCTACCACAACCCCACCGGCATCGAGCAGGCGAAGGCGGCAGGAATCAATTTGCAGCTCTCCGGCCACACTCATCAGGGCCAGCTTTTCCCAATCCAGATCATCTCGCGCCTGATCTACGGGAAGTATTACAACGGACTGCACGTCGAGGGTGACTGCACCATCTACACCTCGAGCGGTGCCGGGACCTGGGGACCCACCATGCGCACCGGCAATCATCCCGAGATCGCCGTCATCCGCCTGGAATAGACGACGACCGCGCGGAGATAAGTAAGTCCCCGCTGGGCACACGGCGTGTCGTGGCGGCGGGCGCGGGCTGGTCACAGACCCGCCCTTACAACCCTAAGCCGCGGGACGAATGTTCTGGTTCACACGGAAGAAGTTCGAAGGATCGTACTTCTTCTTGATCTCCGCCAGTCGCCCGTAGTTCTCGCCATAAGTCGCTTGGATCCGCTCCTGCCCTTCCTCCATCATGAAGTTCACGTATGCGCCGCCAGTCGAATACGGGTGGAGCGCGTCAAAGTATTCCTTGCACCATTTTGTGATCTTGTCTTTGTTCGCCGGGTCAGGATCAACGCCTACGATCACTTGCGCCCACTTCGCGTCGCGGTGGGTGAAGGGCGTTTCGGTCTTGCCGATGCGGGCGGGGGCGCCATCGATCGGATACAGGTGCGTCGTGGAATGCATCGTCGGGAGCGCGGCGCCGTGTTTGACATGCAGCGCGATGGCCTCGTCGCTCAGCTCCTTGACGAAGTCAGCGCGCCAGTACCACTGCAATCCTGGCGGATAGAGCCCGTCGAACAGGCTTTGCAGAATTGGAAAAGGCATCATGCCGACGTGGTCGAAGGCCGGCTTGCCGAAGGTCCGCATCGGTTTGAGGGCTTTTGCGGCCTTGGCCTCGCGTCCCGTGCAACACCACACGATGCCGCACATTGTCTTGTTGTGCAGATGCTCGGGGAACATGGGCACGGGCGGCACGACCAGGAAAGCAAAGAAGCCGTTGACGTCCTCCGGCGCGTTGACGATGAACTCCCGATAGGCGCGCATGACGTCTGCCGCCTGGTCGAGCGGCCAGAACGTCGGTCCGGCATAGACCATCTTGACCGGGTGAAGGCGAAAGAGGAAGGAGGTGACCACGCCGAAGTTTCCACCCCCGCCGCGCACCGCCCAAAAGAGGTCGGGATTCTTCTTAGGGCCGGCAGCCACGAAGCGGCCGTCGGCCAACACCATTTCGACCTCGAGGAGATTGTCAATCGTCAAACCGTATTTGCGGGTGAGATAGCCGATCCCGCCGCCCAACGTCAGACCCGCGACCCCGGTGGTCGAGATGAAGCCACAGGGCGTGGCCTTGCCGAAGGCGTGCGTGGCGTGGTCCACATCTCCCCAGACACATCCTCCCGCTACTTGCACGGTGCGCGCGGTGGGATCGACGCGGACGCCCTTCATCCGCGAAAGATCGATAACGAGGCCCTCGTCGCAGATCCCCAGGCCCGCGCCGTTGTGCCCGCCGCCGCGAATCGCGGTGAGTAGGCCGTTCTCGCGGCCAAAATTGACGGCATAGATCACATCCGCCACATCGGCGCACTTGGCGATCAGCCGCGGGCGCTTGTCAATCATCGCGTTGTACACTTTGCGCGCGGAATCGTAGTCCGCATCGTTCGGCTGAATGATCTGTCCACGAAATTGTGCTCGGAATTGATCGAGAGACGCTGCCTGCATGGAATCCTCCTCCATTGTGAAGTGTCGGGGAAGCGAGTTCCCACCACATCATCATCAGATATTTCTGCTTAAAGCCCTGCTGCTCCTCAGTATAGCCGATTTCGTTTGGCACTTCCACGTCGGAGGGCGAAAACAATCGTGGGTTTAATGGGGGCTAAGGACACTTTTCCTGGGACAAGGCAGGTCCTCGCGGGGCGTTGAAGAGAACCGCGTAGCGAGGCAGCGGCAAGCTACCTCATGCGCGCCTGCTTGCTGTGAAGATCACAGATCTTCGCCCTGCGGTTTCGAGTCCGATCGCGGCGCCGGACCGGCGTCGCACAAAGGCTCACCCTTCGGGGCCTGGGCACTCTTTCGCTGCCCAAGCCCCGATCTCCTCGTATGCCCTGTGCGGAAAATCAGAGGAGCAAACACCTTGCCACAAAGGTGGGCGGTAACTTCCCAGATCGCCAGGGCTTATACAGTTTGAAGAAAGAGGAAAGGCTCGCCCTACCGAGAAAATCCTTCCGCGCGCACGTAAAAACTTCCCCGCGCGCCGACGCTGAACCCGTAGAGACGCCCCGCGGGGACGCCTCTACAAGACTCCTTTGTAAGCAGAGAAGGAATCAGCTGAAGCTGCCGGTGACACCCTGGAAGCCCTGCGCAGCCTGCTTGAGGATCCAGCGCACGACCCGGCCATCGTTGTAGCAAAACGCCAAGTTGTGGTTGAGCGTTGAGAAGCAATGCGGCTGGCACTGTTTTTTCATTTCGCTGAGCTGGCCGCCGTCAAAGCGCGGCTTTTCGATGGTGCCCCAGTCATACGTCGCCGAATACATCGGGAAGCAAGGCCCCAGTGTGCCGTCCACGCGGATGATGACGTTGTTCTGTCCCGCGCGGCAGTTCCACTCTTGCAGCTTGCCGTGCATAAACTCGCGCATGTCCCTGAGCCGCTGGACAGAGTTCACCATCTTGTAGCCCGCGCGGTTTTTCTCGATGATCCAATCGATAAGCCGATCCACTTGGGGGAAATCTTCCGGCCGGATAAACGTCGCGTTTTCCTCCATGTGCTGGAATTGCGGCTGGTGAATCATCGGCGATTCGTTGATGTGGTAGTCCGTGATGAGGCCGTGCGTGCGAGCGATCTCGGTCAACTCTCTCACATCCTCAAGATTGTTCCGGCAAATGTTGATGTTGAAGAACACGATGTAACCGTAGTCGTACTGGCGACGGATCAGGTACTCGAAATTTCTTCGAATCGAGTTCAGGGCCTTCGGAAGTCCTGCCTTTTCGTCCACCGCGTCCACGGCGAGATTGAAAACCGCCGCTCCGGCGTCGCCCAGGCGGTCGATGACCTCGGGGCGCAGCAGCCGCCCGTTGGTCGGTACGTAAACCCAGAATCCTTTCTGCGCGGCATAGTTGACAACCTTGTGAACGAATTGCGGGCGCAACAGCGGCTCGCCGCCCATCAGCGCCAGCACGCGGCAGGTCGTGGAATGCAGCCAATCGACCGACCGCTTGGCGACATCTTCCGTCATGCCTTTCACGCTGTTATCGAACGCCCAGCAGTAGTGGCAGTCCAGATTACATTTCCACTCTGTAAACAGGTAGGCAATGATGGGATGGAATTCACCCCGCAGCAGGCGCGATTGAAAGTACGGGAGACCCCAGCCGCGCCAGGCGCGGTAGACCAGTCCCGGCGACCAAGACCGCCGCTTCGGGGGAACATGGGGCTGGGCGAGCACCTCGGCGTGGTCGCGCACGAGATGCGGATATTGAGGACACACCGGCTCGGGCAACGATTCGGGGCCGGTCGGTTTTGGGGGGACCTTCGGCGGCGCGGGCCTTCCGGTCAGCAAGTCATGGAGCTCGACGTCAACCCGGAAGTCTGGGGGAACCACACCGAGGCTGCCTTCTTGCTGAAGAGCACCCATGATACCCCTCCAAGATGTTGTTGTAGGTCGCCCTGGTCCGGTACTACTCTATGCCGTTAGTTACACGCAGCCTTGCCCGTACGAAAGCCCTTGCCGAAGAGTTGGATGCACAATCTCGCCCGATAGTTTCGGCGAAACTATTTTACTCAGAGGCCACTACCCCAAGTCAAGCTCTTCAATAAGCTCCGCGATATTGGTGTCATCCACAACCAAACCGAGGCGCTCCTCAAGGAGCCGCTCCAACTCGTCGAAGGCGCGGAACAAGCGCATCTTGGCGGCGGCGTATTGCTCATTCGGGTCGAGCTCGCGACCGTGCGCAGCGCGCCACGTCTCGAGCGCGCGGTCGGAAACGAACACCTTGAGGGAGAAGGGGGGATGCTGGTCCGCGGTCACGACGAACGTGAAGTCGCTTCCCGCGCCCTGTCCCTCCGGTCGGGTCACCCGCCGGCGGGCCTCAAAGAAATAATGGTAGGTGACGCCCGTATCGCCCGAGTATTGCTTATACCTACGCCCCATCTTCATGCCTGCGGTGCAATCTCTTGGAGGGGAGCGCTCCGCACTCCCGCGGGAGCCCGAAAGGCTCCCCTACTCCCCCGCCGACAGGCGCTACAGCCGCGGTGACAGCGCCGAATCATCCATCTTTCGCCACCTCAGCGGCCACCTCGGCCGCCGGCTGGCTCGCTTCTCTCGGCAAAACCAGCCGGAGAAAGGGCGGTGCGACGATTGTCGTGACGATACTCATCGAAATCACGACGGTGTAGATGGCCTCAGAAATCGTGTGCAGCCGGAGGCCCACGCCGGCCACAATCAGGCCGACCTCGCCGCGCGGGACCATTCCCACGCCGATGCGCACGGCATCTTTGAATCCCAGCGGCCATGCGCCCAGCCCGCAGCCCATCAGTTTGCTCACCACCGCGAGCGTTGAGATCACAGCGATGATGCCGAGCAGCCCCGGCTG
Organism: Terriglobia bacterium; assembly: GCA_020072655.1. GTDB lineage: Bacteria > Acidobacteriota > Terriglobia > UBA7540 > UBA7540 > JAIQGB01. The sequence continues at coordinate 114,475 of JAIQGH010000005.1, forward strand.
GTACACGGTGCGCAGGTCGACCTCTGCGCCTAGCAGGACGAAGAAAAACGGCGCCAGAAATTCCATGATGGGGCGAGCGTTTTGCTGCAGCCCGTACTGCTCACTGTAATCGGCTAAGGCGAGTCCCGCCAGGAAGGCGCCGATGATCGCCGCCATGCCGATATACAGCGAGGCCAGTGAAAGCCCCAGACACAGGATAACAGCAAGTACAAAAGCCGAATTGCGCGCTCGCAATTTCGCCACCGCCGGCCGCAAACGTCCCACGACGTGCGAGCCGAAAAAGATAACCAGCAGCGAGAAGCCCACCGCCTCGCCGGTGACGATGGCGAGTGAAAGATAGTTGACGCGACCCTCCGAAAGACTGCTGACGACGGCGAGAACGATCATGCCCAGGATATCGTCGATAACGGCCGCGCCCAGGATCACGCGCGCCACGCGAGTGGAGAGCACCCCGACGTCCGCCAGGACGCGCGCCGTGATGCCGACGCTGGTAGCCACCATCGCCGCGCCGACGAAGATCGATTCCACCAGCGCGTGGTCAATCACGCGCATGTAGACGAATCCCATCACAAAGGGGATCGCCACCCCGAGCATCGCCACCAGCGTGGCAATCCCGCCCACCTGCAGGAGATCGCGCGGCTTGATCTCCAGGCCGACCGTGAAGAGCAGGAAGATCGCTCCCATTTCCGCCAGACCTTCGGTGAGCTCGTTAGGGCGGATGAGCGCCAGCACGGAGGGCCCCAGCAATACCCCCGCCAGAAGCTCGCCCACCACGGCGGGCTGCCGCAGCCGTTCGAAAATCTCCGCCAGGGCCTTTCCCCCCGCGAACATCAGGAAGAGGTCAATGAGCAACCTGCCCGAATGCTCCATCGTTATTCCTCAAGAGAAAGCAGCCGCTTGCGCCGGTTCAAAAGCTTAGCCTAGCAGACGCGAAGCGCCACCTTCCAGCACAATCGAGTGCCGTCTGGGGGGCTCGGAGCTTGCGCTGCTGAAGGAAGCGAGCGTCGATGCGGGCTTCGCGGAGGGGACCGCCATGCACTCTGGCGAGCCCCGTTCGCCGCCTGGCTCTAAGACTTGCCCTCGAAACAGTGAGACGAGCGCTGGAACAGCGCAGGAGCCCAGAGGGGTCGCCTACCCAAAGGTCGTAGACGGCGGTTACAGCGCAAATTGGAGAATCATTTGCCGGTAGGCGCAGCAGACTTTCGGGGCACAGCGCGATGAAAGATGGCATTGCCGCGGCGCAGCTCGATGTAACTAACCTGTTGTGGCAGGTTGAAGGGTTTGCTCAGGTCAATGCCATATTTGTGTTCCATGTAACTTTGGGCGAGGAAGTTTACGAACGCTGCGGGGATCGAAGTCGTGCCGATCGTCAGGCTCTCGATGAGCAGTTTCCCTTTGCCGTTGGAGGTCTCAAGTTTTCCGGAGGCGAGCACATGTTGTTTGCCCTTAAAGATCAGGGCCAGGACCCGCGAGCCCCAATCGTCCGTCTGGGCGCCGAGGCGCCCAAGCTGGTCGAAATCCACGTCCGCCGATCCCGAGATCGCCTGGGGCGCAATGCGGATTTCGGGATTCAGCACGCCCGGCGGCAGAAACTCGTGCCCGCGGAATCTGAGGTAGGAGTTCGCCTCGGTCTCGCTGACTTGAACTGCTGCGGCAGCATTCGAGGCAGGAGTGCCGGGTTTCGAAAGGATCGCGATCTTGCCCGCCAAGCTCTCGGCCGCAGCCGGGGACATCTCGCTTCCAGGTGGCGAGGAAGCGGGCGGAAACGCCGCGAGTCTGGAGGTCCCAACCGCGGCAAGCAGTCCGAGGGATAGAAGCACCGCGAGCGTTGCGATACTCCTGCCCTGCCGCCGTGGCCAAGGCCGCGGAGTGACTCCCCCGTCGTCGCGTGTTCCGGCCATCGAAACTTCCACGCTCACCGCCTGGCCTGCGAGATTCCAGTGTCCCCTTGCACGAGGGGCTTGTCGAGCGAGCCGGTCAAGCGGAGTTGCGCCGACCGGGCCGCTGTCGGGCTCGGCTCGCCGGTCTCTGTCCAACGGCGGGCGATGCGGCGCAGGTCGGCATCCACATCGAGCCTCAAGTCACCTCCAAAGCCCAGCGACCCCGCGAGCCGCAGCCGCGCTCCTTCGAGTTCCAGCGGCTGGCTCGCGATGTTCACCCGACGGTCGCGAATGGTGAAATCCAGGGTGCCCCCACGCAGTGTCGCCTCACCATGCGCTGGCTCAAGAACTCCCCATTGCTCCTCACGAGCCAGAGACTGGAGAGGATCGAAGTCGCCGAGCCCCACATTCTTCAGTTGCACCGATCCTCGAGCTCCCAGCCCCGTGCTCATCTCTGCGAGCGTCAGGCCGCGGGTCTCAAACGTGGCCGTGCCGGAGAGGGAGCCGCGCGCCCCGCGGAGCGCCGCTGGCAGCCGGACGGCGAAAGCTTGCAGCCGGGCGGCGGCCAGCGCGACCTCGCCCTCAACTCGCGCGGGGGAACTCGTCAGGTTCAATGTCACTCTCCCCTTGCCGCGCCCGCCGGCCACACGGAAAGTAGCGGCGCTGACCGTCAGAATTCGGTCTGAGACCTCCACCATCGCGTGGAAATCCTCCAGGCGGACGGTTCGGAAGCTGACTGCCGGGCTCTCGAATTGCCCGCTGGCGTTCAGCCGACTGAAAACGGTGGAGGCTACTGAACGTCGCGCGCTCACGGAACCAAGACCGGGGATCCGATCCAGCAAGGCGAGAGGCGGCCGGTGCCCCAGGACATCGAACCACAGCGCTCCCTGTTCCAGGCGCAGGCTGCTGGCCTTCACGTCAAACCGCCAAGGATTCGCCCGATTTCTCTGATGTTCCAGCCGGCCGGTAAAGACGCTGGTCCCCATCACCGCTGTCACGGGATCCACGACGACCCGGTCGTCGCTTACCTGGATTCGCGCGCGAGGGATGTTGAGCGGCTCGGTCAGGCCGGGAACCAGCAGGCGCGCGGCGCGAATCTCCACCCGACCGGCGAGGCTGGGGCGACTCAAAGGCCAAGCTGAACCAGCCAGGACGAAACTCGCGGTGCCCGCGCCTTGAGCATCGAAACTCTGGGCGGCTCGGACCCCCAGCGCGCGTCCAAAGCGCACGACCTCACCCAACCCGACGGATTTCGCCGAAAGGCGAACCTCGTAGCGCGGCGGCACAATTTCGCGGCGGTTCTTCCCCGCCGCCGTCTTCGGGTAGATGGCGCCTTCCACCACAAGATCCAGGCGCGGCCCGAGAGCAATTTTGACCGGGGCCAGCCGAGCCCCGTCCCGGTCAATGCGCAGGGCAACTTCCGAAAGCGCAAATCTGCCCGAAGGCGTCTCGAGTCTGCCGTCCCGCGCGCTGAGAAAGCCGCCGTAGCGTCGCTCGGCCCACGGACCCTGGATGGACATCAAACCATCGGCACGACCGGAGAGCCCTAACCCTGCCGCCGGCCCCCAAAGTCGGCGGGACAGGGCCACGAAGTCTTCCAAGCGCGACCGTTCGAGGGCCACGACCACGTCCAACTCCGGGGCGGAAGGGATTCCGTCAACCGCTCCGTTCAGATGGATGTGCGAGTTGCCGAAATTGGCGTCGAGACTCTCCACCATGGCCCGGCCTCGCGTGCGGTCGAACTCTCCCCGGAAACGAATGGCGGCCGGCAGGGGGTCGGAAGGCGGAAGGATGTCCCAACGATGAAGCTGTGTGAGCTGACCCTCGCCTTCGACCTTGACGACCCGCAAGGAGCCGGCGAGGCGCACATCCGCGTCGATGACGCCGTAAATCTCGGGATTCTTTCCCGTGACCAGAGGAACCCAGTTGTAAAGGAGCGCCTTCCGGGTTCGAAGGGTCGCGTTGAGAGAGCCGGCAAGGTCGGCCCCCGGTTTCCATTCACCCGCGAGTTCCACGACCCCGGGCGCGGGCACCGGAAGGTCGGAACGCACCGGATTGCCGGCCAGGCGAAACTCCACCAAACCGCTCGCGGGGTCAAACCGCAGGTGCGCGCGGAGGTCCACGACCGCCAAGGTCTTCTTGTCTTCTCCCACCTTGAAGTTCAGGCGGGCGTCCTCCGCGTCCAACTCGAAGGCACTGGCTGCCGCGGTCTTGCGTCCCCGGCCACGGTCCGCGTCCGCTACGCCACTTTCCAGCAGAAGCCTTTCGACGTTCCACTCACCCCGGTCGTCACGCACGATGTTGAAGCTGGGGCGTTCAAGGTACAGCCGCGCGAAGTCGAGACGCCCGCGCCAGAGGCTGCTCCAGCGCAGGTCCGCGTCGAGGCGGTCCACGCGCGCGAAAGGCTCGGAGCCGAAGGAGGGGTGCTCACGGATGACCGCATTAACGAGAGAAAAGCCGGGGCGCGGCAAAAGGCGAAAGGAAGCGGAACTGAAAGTGATGGGGCGCTTCAGCACCCGGGCCAATCCTGCCTCGAGGCGGCCGCGGTAGCGCTCGGTACTCAGATAGCCCGGCCCCAGCCACACCGCCGCCACCAGCAGCGCCCCCGCAAGGACGGCCGCGCGCGTCTTGTGGCGAGAGAGATAATTCATCAGCGCACCAGTCCAAATGTGCGGCCCCACCGGGTCTTGGTGAAAAAGTGGATGACCAGATCGGCGGTCTGCTGGAGCCAGTCGGAAAGCGAGCTGTGCGCGTACTCGTCGCGCGGAGTTTCATACGACCAGTAAATCACCAGCGGCCTGCCGGAAATCAACTCGCGGGGCACAAAGCCCCAGAACCGGCTGTCCCAGCTCTGCTCACGATTATCGCCCATGACGAAGTAGCGGCCAGGGGGAACCACCAGCTCGCCGTCGCGGACGTACTCGGACATCGTGGTGCTCCACTGCATCGTGGCGCCGGGCAGGTAGTCGCCCTCAGCAGGAGGGAAATCGTCCCCGGGCCGAAACTGGTCCGGGTAGGCGTGGCGGACGTAGGGTTCGTTCTGCAACTGACCGTTGACGTACACCTGGCGGTGGAAGATCCGAATGCGGTCGCCGGGTAGGCCAATCACCCGCTTGACAAAGTGCTCGCCGGGCTCGGCCTGGCTTTCCCGGGAGGGGTACTTGAACACCACGACGTCGCCGCGACGGATGTGGCGATAGGGCAGGACTTTCGCCAGCCAGGGGCGCGGGAAGGCGAATTCGAACTTGTTGACCAGCAGGTGGTCGCCGATGAGCAGCGTATTTTCCATCGAGCCCGTGGGGATCTTGAAAGCCTGCAAGACAAACGTCGTGCCGAAGATCGCCAGGATGACCGTCACGATCAGCGACTCGAAGGTGTCGCGCGTGGACGATTTCTTATTCCCCTCCGTCATGCGCCTCCGCCATGTTCCCCAGCCGCTCGAGCAGGGTCCTCGCCGCCTGCTGTTCGGCCGCTTTCTTGCTGCCGCCGCGGCCGCGCGCCGCCCATTCCCTTCGGGTCGTTACTTCCACTGTAAAAGTCTTCTGGTGTTCCGGCCCGGATTCTTCCACCACGTGATAATCCGCGGGCGGTTCGTGCTCCGCTTGCAGATACTCCTGCAGGGCGGATTTGTAGTCCGTGGCAAACAGTTCGTCGGCCTGGGCAGCGAGGTCGGCCGGCAAGATGAATCCCTCAACAAACCGCCGCGCCTCCTCCAGCCCGCCATCCCGGAAAAGGGCCGCCACTAGGGCCTCTAGGGCATCCACCAGCAGGTTGCTCTTGGAACGTCCTCCCGTCTTCTCCTCGCCACGGCCGAGACGGAGGTACTCGCCTAGTTCGAGTCTTGCCGCCACCTTGGCCAGATGGTCGGCAGCCACCAGCCGGGCCCGCGCCCGCGAGAGCTTGCCCTCTTCGTATTGGGGAAAGGCATCCGCCAAGCGAACGCTCACCACAAAATTGAGCACGGCGTCACCCAGAAATTCCAATTGTTCGTTGTCGCGGACCCGCTCGGAAGTTTCCTGGGCAAAGGAAGAATGAGTGAGAGCTTCCGACAACACTTGGGGATTATGAAATCGGTAGCCGATGCGCTCCTGAAGTTGTTCGAGAGAGACTCCTGCCATGCCTGACGCCGTGTGTGCGAACGGCGGCCTCTGTACCGTCGGGCTTCCCCGGCCCGTTCCGGACACGAGCCGGGGCGGGCAGCCCGGCAATGTGGCGTCTTCCAATTGTGCCACCCTGAAGGGCTGCGCTAGTTGCTCGCCGGGCGCTTCTTCCTGATCTCGTCGATGCGCTGCTCGGCGAAGGTCTTGACGACCGTACCCTGCCCGAGTTCCGCCGCCTTCGTAAACGCCTCGATCGCGCCGTCGTACTTCCCCTCGAGGGACCGCGCCTCGCCGAGTCGGTAATAGTCTTGGGCGTCGGGCTGGTTGCCGGTCGAAATCGCCGTCTCGAACTCCTGCTCGGCCTTGGCCAGTTCAGCCTTGTCCGGACCTTCCAGGCCCATGGAAGAGCGCTGCAGATGGACCATGCCCAGGGCCGCGTGGGGTTCGGTGTTGAGCTGGGCTTTGCGCTTTTGGAGCTCCTCGTCCGTCTCGCCGGGTTTCTTGGGGAGGTCGGCAATGAGCTTCAGCGCCTCGTTGGCGTAAGTTTCGGCCTGCCCCAGGTTCTTCACCTTCTCGCTCTCGCTGCCCCTCAGCATCTGGGGTTGGGGGAGGATCGAAGCCAGGAGGAGCAGCGCCATCAGGTTGTCGCTCTTCAGCTTTAGGCTTTTGTCACCGTAAGCGATGACTTGCTCGGCATCCCCCTTCTCCTGGTAGGCGGTGGCGGCAAAACTATAAGCGTAGGTCAGCAGCTGGCTGCTCGGGTACTTCTCCTCGAACTCCTTGACGAGCTGCAGCTTGCGGTCGGGATCAAGCTCGTTTTGCATCGCCAGAATCGCCCGCCCTTCTTCCGGGGGTATCGGGGGGGCGCCGCCCCGCGCCAGGCGCTCGGACGGGCCAGACTCCTTGACCATCTGAATGAACGGGTCGTCCGCCTTCGCCTTGCGGAGTTGCTTTTCGATCTCCGGCGTGAGCTCGAAATCCACGCCGCGCGCCATCACGATCTTCACCGACTCCTCGTGCCTCTGCTTCGATTTGAGCAAAGCAATGACTTCCTTCACGTTCATAGGCGGAGGCGGCGGACCTTGCGCCCACAGCAGGGGCGAGGCGGTAAGAACCATAAAGATAACTGAAATGAGCAGACGCTTCATGGCAATAAACTCCTCGACTTTCTCCCATGGATTCCGGAACGTTGAGCCTACCCAAAACCTCGGGCAGTGTCAATGAACCTCACATCGAGCAAACTCACGGTTTCTCCGGCTCCGCGCCTTGGGGGCCGTGTTCCGGCACCCCGAAGGGGCGCGCCAAGCCGTTCTCGACGGCGCGCTGCGCGTCCGGGTAGGCCCCTGAGGTCAGCGAGGCAACTCGGTATTGCGCGAGAGCCCCCTTCCGGTCCCCCTTCAGGTCATAGATCCGGCCCAGATAGATATGCGACCAAGTCACAATCCGGAGGTCGCGGGCGGATTCCAACGTCTTCTGGAACAGCTCTTCCGCCGTGTCGGGCTTGCGGGTGTTGCTGGCCACGACGGCAAGTCCGAAGAGGGCCCGCTCGCTCTTCGGGTCGACCCCTTCCAGAACGGACCTGAACCCCGCACGGGCCTCATTGTACCGGCCCTCGAAAATCAAGTTCTCCGCTTGGTCGAGAAGGCGTTCCTCTTCAGAGGCCGCAGGCGGGACGGTTCCCGGTTTGGGTGGTGCGGCAGGAGTAAAGTTCACGGTCGCAGCCCTGGTCTTTTCCTGCGCCAGATCGATCTTTTGGACGATATCCCGGGAAGCCATGTACATCGAGGCTGCCTGCTTCTCATAATCCTGGAGAGCAGCGTGGAAGTACGGCACCAGGA